>JBGAGP010000176.1:0-7967 GCA_044226685.1 Dongiaceae bacterium | reverse complement strand
CGACCTCGGTGAACTTGGTCGCCTCGACCTTGATGAAGGGCGCCTGCGCCAGCTTGGCCAGGCGCCGCGCGATCTCGGTCTTGCCCACGCCCGTGGGGCCGATCATCAGGATGTTCTTCGGCATCACCTCTTCGCGCAGGTGATCGCTGAGCTGCTGCCGGCGCCAGCGGTTGCGCAGCGCGATCGCCACCGCGCGCTTGGCCTCGTTCTGGCCGACAATGTGCCGGTCGAGCTCATGCACGATCTCGCGCGGGGTCAGCGCGCCGGCAGCGGAACTGCTGGCCTCGGTCTCTCTGCTCTGGCGGGCGAGGTCGTCCATCCGGGTCATAGCTTCTCGATGAGAACGTTGTTGTTGGTGTAGATGCAGATATCGGCGGCGATCTTCATCGCCTTGCGCGCGATCTGCTCGGCGCCCATCCCGTCGATGTCGATGAGGGCGCGGGCGGCCGATAGCGCGAAGCTGCCGCCGGAGCCGATGCCGATGAGGCCGTCCTCCGGCTCCAGCACGTCGCCCGAGCCGGTCAGCACGAAGGAAACGTTCTTGTCGGCCACCGCCATCATGGCTTCCAGGCGGCGCAAATACTTGTCCTGCCGCCAGTCCTTGGCCAGTTCGACGCAGGCGCGGGCCAATTGCCCGGGATGCTTTTCCAGCTTGCCTTCCAGCCGCTCGAACAGGGTGAGGGCGTCGGCGGTCGACCCGGCGAAGCCGGCGATCACGTCCCGCCCGTCGCCCTTGGAAAGCCGCCGCAACTTGCGCGCGTTGGACTTCATCACCGTGTTGCCGACGGAAACCTGGCCGTCGCCGGCCAGGACCACCTCGTCGCCCTTGCGCACCAGCAGGATGGTGGTGCCGTGCCAGGGTGCCAGCCCGTGCCGGGCCTTGTCGTCAGAATTGCTCATAAAGACCAGTCTTTGCCTTCGTCCCTGCCCAGTCAAATAGGCAGGCCGCGTTAACGAATCAAGCCGAGGCCGGAACCGGCCGCCCAAAGGCCCGGGAAGAGATGCCTCTGCGGCGTCCATTCCCCTGGAATCCCGGGGCCTTCGCTGCTAAAAGGCCCCCGCGAGCCGAGCCAAGGAACCTGCGGAATGCGCAAAGGGTCAGTCGAGCGGAAGACCAAGGAAACCGAGATCGCGGTCAGCGTCGATCTCGACGGGTCCGGCCGCTCCGAGATCGCGACCGGGATCGGCTTCCTCGACCACATGCTGGAGCAGCTCTCCCGCCATTCCCTGATCGACCTCACCTGCAAGGCCAAGGGCGACCTGCACATCGATTTCCACCACACCACCGAGGATACCGGCATCGCCATCGGCGAGGCGGTGGCCAAGGCGCTGGGCGCCCGCACCGGCATCCGCCGCTGGGGCGAGGCGACGGTGCCGATGGACGAGACGCTGACCCGCGTGGCGCTCGACGCCTCCAACCGCCCCTACCTGATCTGGAAGGTGACCTTCTCCAAGCCCAAGCTGGGCGAGATGGACACCGAGCTGTTCAAGGAGTGGTTCCAGGCCTTCGCCCAGAATGCCGGCCTGACCTGACCCGCGTGGCGCTCGACGCCTCCAACCGCCCCTACCTGATCTGGAAGGTGACCTTCTCCAAGCCCAAGCTGGGCGAGATGGACACCGAGCTGTTCAAGGAGTGGTTCCAGGCCTTCGCCCAGAATGCCGGCCTGACCCTGCACGTCGAGAATCTGTACGGCGAGAACAACCACCACATCGTCGAGAGCTGCTTCAAGGGCCTCGCCCGCGCGCTGCGCCAGGCGGTCGAGATCGACCCGCGCAAGTCGGACGCCGTGCCCTCGACCAAGGGCGTGCTGGGGGGATCGCTGTGATGGCGAGAGCCATTCAGTCGGCCGCAATCTCCTTCCTCCCTCCCTCGGAACGGGGGAGGGTTGGGGTGGGGGCAGTGAGCGAAGATTCCATCCAGCGGAGCGGCGGCTTCCCCCTCCCTAGCCCTCCCCCGTGCCGGTGGAGGGGATTCCAGCCTGCGTTGTCGTGGCACCGCGCTTCGATGCGCCGCCACCACATCCGCCACAGCTAGCCCGGACCCGATCCATGATCGTCGCGATCGTCGATTACGGGGCCGGAAATCTCCGCTCCGCCGAGAAGGCATTGGCTGCCGCCGCCGATGACCACGGTGCGCGCGTGATCGTCACCGCCGACCCGGAGGATCTGCGCAGCGCCGACAAGATCGTGCTGCCCGGCGTCGGCGCCTTCGCCGATTGCAAGCGCGGGCTGGATGCGCTCCCCGGCATGGTCGAGGCGCTGGAGGAACAGGTGCTGATGGCCGGCAAGCCGTTCCTCGGCATCTGTGTCGGCATGCAATTGATGGCCGAGATCGGCATCGAGTTCGGCGAAACCAAGGGCCTTGGCTGGATCAAAGGACGCGTCGTCGTGCTCGATCCCGCCGACACGTCCCTGCGCATCCCGCAGATGGGCTGGAACGACCTCAGGCTGAAGACGCCGGATCATCCGGTGCTGGCGGCGACCCGCACCGGCGACCACGCCTATTTCGTCCATTCCTATCATTTCGTCGCCGCCCGTCCGCAAGATGTCATGGCCGAGGTGGATTATGGCGGCCCCGTCGCCGCCATGATCGGCCGCGACAATCTGGTGGGCGTGCAGTTCCACCCCGAGAAAAGCCAGCATGTGGGCCTCAGGATGCTGAGCCGTTTCCTGGCCTGGAGGCCGTGATGAGCGAGACGCGCGTGGAGATGCCGCGGGTGGTGACCAAGGTCGAGATCGTCGACAAGCTGTCGCGCGGCGACCTTTCCGATTTGTGCCAGGCGGCCAATGACGCGATCAAGGCCGGCGGCGGCTTCGGCTGGCTGACCCCGCCGGCGCGCGACGCGATGGAGAGCTACTGGAAGGGCGTGCTGCTGGTGCCCGACCGCAGCCTCATCGTCGGCCGGCTGGACGGCGTCATCGTCGGCTCGGCCCAGCTCGTCCGCCCGACCCGGAACAACGAGGCCCAGGCCCATACCGCCCATCTCACCACCAGCTTCATGGCGCCCTGGGCCCGCGGCCACGGCCTCGCGCGCATGATCGCCATCGCGGTCGAGGATTGCGCGCGGGCCAAGGGCGTGCGCGTGCTGAACCTCGACGTGCGCGAGACGCAGGAGGCGGCGATCACGCTCTATCGCTCGCTCGGCTATCACGAGATTGGCCGCCACCCGCATTACGCGCGCGTCGGCAACGCATACGTGGCCGGCCTCTATTTCTGGAAGGATCTCCGCGACGACAATCGCGGCGATGCGGGGAGAGTTCCGGCGTGATCCTGTTCCCCGCCATCGACCTCAAGGACGGCCAGTGCGTGCGCCTGGTGAAGGGCGACATGGCGCAGGCCACCGTCTTCAACGCCGACCCGGTGGACCAGGCGCGGCGTTTCGCCGAGGCCGGCGCCGAATGGCTGCACCTGGTCGACCTCAACGGCGCCTTCGCCGGGCGGCCGGTCAATGCCGACGCGGTTTCCGCCATCCTGCGCAGCGTGAAGATCCCGGTGCAGCTGGGCGGCGGCATCCGCGACCTCGCCCGCATCGAGGATTGGCTGATCCGCGGCGTCGCCCGCGTCATCCTCGGCACCGTCGCGCTGAAGAATCCGGCGCTGGTGGCCGAGGCGTGCCGCAAGTTCCCCGATCGCATCGTCGTCGGCATCGACGCCCGGGCTGGCCAAGTCGCGGTCGAAGGCTGGGCCGAGACCAGCGACGTGACCGTGCTGGAACTGGCCCGCAAGTTCGAGGATGTCGGCGTCGCCGCCATCATCTACACCGACATCGACCGCGACGGCTTGCTGCAGGGCGTCAACGTGCGGAGCACGGCGGACCTCGCCCGCGCCATCTCGATCCCGGTGATCGCCTCGGGCGGCGTCTCCTCGCTCGCCGACATCGACGCGCTGGTGACGATCGCGCCGGACACCAGGGCCGGCGGCGGCGGCATCGCCGGCGTCATCTCCGGCCGCGCCATCTATGACGGCAGGCTCGATTTGGCCGCGGCGCTGCAGCATCTGAAGCAGGCGGCGTGATGCAAAGCAAACCTTCCACCGCGAATCCCCTCCCTCGGAACGGGGGAGGGTTAGGGAGGCGGCAGACGCGCCTCGGTGCCCGACAGTTTTCGCTAGCTGCCCCCACCCCCGCCCTCCCCCCTTCGGGTGGAGGGAGCCGCACCGAGTCCACTCCATGCTGAAAATGCGCGTCATCCCCTGCCTGGACGTGAAGGACGGCCGCACCGTCAAGGGCATCAATTTCATCGACCTGGTCGATGCCGGCGACCCCGTCGCGCAGGCGAAGATCTATGACGAGGCCGGCGCCGACGAGCTCTGCTTCCTCGACATCGTCGCCAGCCACGAGAACCGCGACAACCTCTACGACGTGGTGGCGAAGACGGCCTCCGCCTGCTTCATGCCGCTCACCGTCGGCGGCGGCGTGCGCAAGGTCGAGGATATCCGCACCCTGCTGCTGGCCGGCGCCGACAAGGTGTCGATCAACACCGCCGCGGTGAAGGATCCCGATTTCGTGCGCCAGGCGGCGGAGAAGTTCGGGTCGCAATGCATCACCGTCTCGATCGACGCCAAGCAGGTCGGCCCGGAGCGCTACGAGATATTTACCCACGGCGGCCGCACGCCGACCGGCATCGACGCGGTGGATTTCGCCCGCCGCATGGCTGAAACCGGCGCCGGCGAATTGCTGGTCACCTCGATGGACCGCGACGGCACCAAGCAGGGCTACAACCTGCCGCTGACCCGCGCCATCGCCGACGCGGTGCGCGTGCCGGTCATCGCCTCGGGCGGCGTCGGCACCCTCGACCACCTGGTCGAAGGCATCCGCGACGGCCACGCCACCGCCGTGCTGGCCGCCTCGATCTTCCATTTCGGCACCTTCACCATCGCCGAGGCCAAGGCCCACATGGCCCAGGCCGGCCTGCCCGTGCGGTTGTGAGCCGCCGCCTTCCGCCGCTCTTCGCGGGCTGCTAGGCTGCGCCGCTTTCCCCGGTCAGCGGGGACAATCGCATTGAATGGAGAGGGGACCATGGCGATCGGTTTGGTGACCGGCCTGCGCGCAGTCGCGCTGGCGGTTTCGGCGGCGATAGGAGCAGGCATGCTGGCCAATGCGCCCGCGCAGGCGGCGTCCTGCGATGACATCGACAGCGGCAAATGCACCATCGAGCTCTCGACCGGCATCAAGATGGCCTATGTCGAGACCGGCCCGGCGGACGGCCCGGCGGTGATCCTGATCCACGGCCTGACCGACAGCCTGCGCTCCTGGTCGCTCGCCATGCGCGCTTTGCACAAGGCCGATCCGGCGCTGCACATCCTGGCCGTCGATCTGCGCGGCCACGGCGCGACCTCGATGCCGCCGGCGGACCAGTGCGCGGCGGCACCGGAGACCTGCTACCGCCTGGCCGATTTCGGCGCCGACATCGTCGCCTTCATGCAGGCGAAGAACATCGCCAAGGCGGCGCTCGCCGGCCATTCCCTCGGCACCTTCGTGGTGCAGGAGGTCGAGTTCAGCCATCCCGAGATGGTGACCCAGGCGATCCTGGTCGCCACCTCGACCAAGGGCGTCGACAACGTGGTGCTGCGCGACTACGTGCTGAAGGAGCCGGTCGAAGGCTCGTGGAAGGCGGCGCTGGAAGCCAAGGGCAAGAAGTATCCCGCCGATTTCTACGACCTGACCCCGGCCGACGCCGATCCCAACGTCGCCGACTGGACCGCGAAGAACTGGGTCGTCGATCCCGCCGCCGATCCCGCCTTCCTGGTGCCCTATATCCCGGAGACCACGCATGTGAAGCTCGGCACCTGGATCGGCGCCACCAAGGCGCTGCTGGCGACCGACAACACGCCGCGCTTCAAGGACTGGAACGTGCCGACCCTGGTGATCTGGGCGATCCAGGACAACATCTTCCTCGAGGATCCCGACCAGGTCGCCATCCGCGCGGTGCTCGCCGACGCCGCCAAGGCGCGTGGCACGGTCTATTACTGGAAGGAATACGGCGTGGTGCCGCTGCCGGAATCCGGCATGCAGGAGTCCGACATCGGCCACAACGTGCAATGGGGTGCACCCGACGCCGTCGCCGCCGACATCGACACCTTCATCAAGACCGGCGCGCCGACGCCCGACCTCTATCGCAGCGACGCGGCGCCGAACGTCAACCACATCATCACCGAGCCCGGCAAGGCGAAGATCATCCGCCTCGGCGAGTAGCACAACGTCCGGCACCGGCGCGATGGCAGTCGCGCCGGTGCAGGACGACCACGGAAGGAATACGGCATGACCGACCAGATCGACGCCGCCGTGCTCGAGCGCCTCTATGCCACCATCGCCGCGCGCAAGGGCGGCGATGCGGGGACGTCCTACACTGCCAAGCTGTTCGCCGAGGGGCGCGCGCGCATCGCCCAGAAGCTGGGCGAGGAATCGATGGAGACCGCCATCGCCGCGGTGGCGCGCGACCGCGACGGCGTGGTCAGCGAAAGCGCCGATCTGCTCTATCACCTGCTGGTGCTGTGGGCGGAGTGCGACGTGGCGCCGGAAGAGGTGTGGGCGAAGCTCGCCAGCCGCGAAGGCACCTCCGGCCTGGTCGAGAAGGCCTCGCGCAAGCCGACGGCGCCGGACGATTATCGCGGCGACTGATTGCGTAAGAGCGATTGAGGGAGTGAGCGATGGCCTATGACAGCACCAACATCTTCGCCCGCATCCTGCGCGGCGAGATTCCCAACAACACGGTCTACGAGGACGCCCATGTCCTGGCCTTCAAGGACATCCGCCCCCAGGCCAAGGTGCATGTGCTGGTGATCCCCAAGGGCGCCTATGTCTCGGCGCAGGATTTCGGCGCCCGCGCCAGCGAGGCGGAGATCGCCGCCCTGGCCCGCGCCATCTCCAAGATCACGGAGGAACTCGGCATCGCCGAGAGCGGCTATCGCCTGATCGCCAATACCGGCGGCCACGGCCACCAGGAAGTGCCGCATTACCACGTGCACATCCTGGGCGGGCAGCCGATCGGCAAGATGGTCCATCTGCCGTAAGGCGGAGGAATCGCCGGAACAGCGCGCAGCGTCTTCGCCACGCGCACAGGACCGGCCGCGCCGCTGTGGGCGGAGCGCCACACCTGTCCGATTAGCCAATCCGGGCGCGCCGAGTCTGTGACGGGCGCCACAGGCGCGTCCGGTGTCATCTGGCATGGTTTCTCCGTGGCGCGCAGTGGGTGTGCGCCAGGACTGGAGCCGGAGAACCCTTGCCGCGATGAACGCCCGCAACCTGCGTCGCAGCGCCACCCAGGCCGATTGGACCTTGCGCTATGCCGAGCCGGCGGAGTTCGACGACGTCGCCGCGCTGCTGCTGCGCGCCAATGAGGAATATCGCGACCTGGTGCCGGCGGCGATCTTCGACGCCTATTGCGACAGCCTGCGCCGCCTGGCGCTCGATCCCGGCGCGCAGGACGATTGCGAGATCCTGGTGATCGGCGCCGCGCGCGGCCGCGACCGCGGCCTGCTCGGCACCGTGACCTTCTTCCCCGACGCCGCCAGCGAGGGCTTCGGCCTGCCAAAGGGCTGGGCCGGCCTGCGCGCGCTCGCCGTCGATCCCGCGGCGCGCGGCTGCGGCCTTGGCCGGCGCCTCGCCGAAACGGTGATCGGCCGCGCCCAGGCGATCGGCGCGCCGATCCTGTTGCTGCACAACGCCGCCTTCCAGGCGGCGGCGCGCAATCTCTATCTCGATCTCGGCTTCGTCCGCTGCCCGCAATACGACTTCGACGCCGGCGCCATGATCGCGGGCAAGGCGCGCGGCGCGCGCTTGCCCATCGAGGCGTTTACCTTGCCCCTCTCCTAGCCGCTGGCGGTTGTGCCGCCGCCGCAATCGCAGCTTTCCCGCACCCGGATGTGATGGCCCATGCCGCCTGGACGCTGGACATGGGAAGCGCCTCGTTTATCTTAAATCCCGCGCATCGATCTGCGTTCGGCTTCGGGGCAATTGCCCGCATGG
>JBGAGP010000175.1:0-8293 GCA_044226685.1 Dongiaceae bacterium | reverse complement strand
CCGGTGGCGTTGAGCAGCACCGCCAGGACGGGTGCCGCGATCAGCGCGGCCAGCAGGCAGGCGGCGAGCGTCCAGCGCGACGGCCACGCCATGCGGCGCAGCAAATCGGGGCGGCCGGGCGAGACGCCGTGCGATGGGGTGGTCAGGGTCACTTGCTCATTTCCACTGGCCGGCCGGCAACCCGGACGGTGCCGCCCGGCACAAAGCCATGGCGCGCCCCGACCCTAGTGCGACTTATTCTGAATTGCAATTCAGGGGAAACGGTCCTACCCGTCCCGGAACCGGCGGGCACGACCGGGCCGCCGGCCTAGTTGGCTGCCCTATTTCGCGCGGGCGGCCTTGGTGGCCGAGCCGTCCTCAGGATCCTCGCCGGCATCGGCCGCTGCATCCTCGACCGTGTCCCCTTCCCCGCCATCGTCCTCATCGTCGTCTTCGTCGTCGAAATCCTCGTCGTCGTCGTCGAAGTCGTCGTCATCCTCGTCGTCATCATCGTCGCTGTCTTCGTCGCTTTGCTCGGCGGCGGCAGGGTCGGTTTCCGGCGTCTCGGCATCACCGGCATGGCGCGACAGCATCTCCTCGTCATAGGCATCGTCGGCGGCATCGTCGGCGGCGTCTTCCGCGGCATCCTCGGCGCCGGAGGGCTCGTCGCCCTCCTCGGCTTTCTGCGCCAGCATGTCGGAGATGTTGCCTTCCTCGTCCTCCGCCTCGCCGTCGACCGGGGCGCCGCCGGGCAAAGTGCCCTGGGTGCCGAGGGTGGCGACGGTGGCGCGGGCGTCGAGCAGGCCGGCCGCCTTCAGCTCTTCCATGCCCGGCAGGGCCTCGCAATTCTCCAGGCCGAAATGCTCGAGGAACAAATCCGTGGTGGCCCAGGTCACCGGGCGGCCCGGCGTTTCGCGCCGGCCCTTCGGCCGGATCCAGCCGATCTCCAGCAGCATGTCCAGCGTGCCCTTGGAGATGGCGACGCCGCGGATCTCCTCGATCTCGGCGCGGGTCACCGGCTGGTGGTAGGCGATGATCGCCAGCGTCTCGATCGCGGCGCGGCTGAGCTTGCGCGCCACTTCGCGCTCGACGTGGAACTTGGGCGCCAGGTCCGGCGCGGTGCGGAAGGCCCAGCGCTTCTCGAAGGCCATCAGGTGCACACCGCGATTGGCGTAGAGGTCCTTCAGCTCCTGCAACAGGCCATGGACGTCGGCGCCTTCCGGCATGCGGCCGGCAAGATCTTTTTCGCTCAACGGCTCCGCGGTGGCGAACAGGATGGCCTCGAGGAGGCGGAGAAGCTGGAAGCGGTCGTCGGTCATTGCAGTCCTTCGGTATTCGTCTGTTCGCCGTTCTGGCCGATCTGCGGCCCGGTGCCCCTGCGCATGAAGATCGGGCCGAACAAGCCGTCCTGGCGCAGTTCGATGCGGCCGGTGCGCGCCAGTTCCAGACTGGCGGCGAAGGTCGCCGCCACCGCCGCGCGGCGCTGCAGCCCGCGCTGCAATCCCGGCGGCAGGAAGCTCTGCAGCGTGGTCCAGTCCAGCACCTGGCCCAGCATCTCGCCGATGCGGTGCAAGGCGTCATCCATCGAGAACAGGTTGATCGGCTGGATCTGCAGCAGGCCTTGCTTGGCCCGGCCGGGATAGGTGCCGTAGGCCTTCAGCAGGTCGTAGAGCGTCACCTGCCAGACCGGCTTGTCGATGACCTGCACCGGCTCCGGCTGGCCGCGGTGGAAGAAATCGCGGCCGTATTGCGGCAGGCCCATCAGCGCCTTGCCGGCCTTCTGCATCGCCTCCAGGCGCTGCAGCTGGAAGGCCAGGGCGGCGGCCAGCTCGGCGCCGCTCGGCTCGCCGTCGGCCGGCGGCTCGGGCAGCAGCAGGCGGGATTTGAGATAAGCGAGCCACGCCGCCATCACCAGGTAATCGGCGGCGAGTTCCAGGCGCAGCTTGCGCGCCCGCGCCACGAAGGCCAGGTACTGGTCGGCCAGTTCCAGGATCGAGATTTTCTTGAGGTCGACCTTCTGGTCGCGCGCCAAGGTCAGCAGGACGTCGATCGGGCCTTCATAGCCGTCGAGGTCGAGGTGCAACTCGCCCTCTTCCCCCGCCGCCGGCCGGATCTCGTCATCGGCCGGGAACGGCGCGTCGAACTCCTCGCCAATCGCGATCATCGTCATGGCCTGTCCGACAACCAAACCAGGGGCGAAACCCTAACCACCATTGCCCGTAACCCACAGAATGAAATGCGCGATGTGCTGAGCCACCGGCCCGATGATCCATTGCACGATATGGAGGTCGACCCCCATCTGCGAACCGATCCAGGGCAGCAGAATCAGCAACCCGATCAGCACCGGCATCCCATATCGCTCCAGCCGCGCCAGATGCATGGACAACGGGTAAGGAAGCAATCCCACGGCGACTCGTCCGCCGTCCAGGGGCGGCAGGGGTATCATGTTGAACACCGCCAGGATGATATTCAGGATGATCGAACGCTGCAGGATCTCGCCGATCACCGCGGTGGTCATCGAGGTGGGCTCGGGAAAAATGCGGAACAGGATCGCCGAGGCAAAGGCCAGCAGGATGTTGGTCGCCGGGCCCGCCGCGGCCACCAGGACCATGTCGCGCCGGGGGTTGCGCAGGCGGCGGAAGTTGACCGGCACCGGCTTGGCGTAGCCGAACATGAATCCGGTGGTGAGATAGAGGAAGAGCGGCAGGATGATGGTGCCCATCGGATCGATGTGCTTCAGCGGATTGAAGGTCACCCGGCCGAGCCGATAGGCGGTGTCGTCGCCGCAGCGCCAGGCGACGAAGCCATGCGCGGCCTCGTGGAACGTGATGGCGATGACGATGGGGATCGCCACGATGGCGGCGATCTGGATAAAAGCTGAAATATCAGCGGACAAGGTCGCCCTTCCTCATAAAATCGTTGAGCGGCCCGAAATGCTAGGCGAGCAGCGCGGTCAGTTCCGCCTGGACCCGGTCGAGCTGGGCGACGTTGCCCTTGCCCACCTGGCGGCGGCCCCGTGTGTAGCGCTCTTCGCCCGCCTTGGACAAGGGCGCAGCACCGGCCGCGATCAGGCGCATTTCCTCCATCTTGCCGTTGCAATGGAGGGCGACGTCGCAGCCCGCCTGCAAGGCGCGGCGGGTGAGATCGTCCAGCGCACCGTTTAGCGCCTTCATCGACATGTCGTCCGACAGCAGCAGGCCGTCGAAACCGATTTCACCGCGGATCACCTCGCCGATGACCTTGGCCGACAGGGTGGCCGGCAGCGTCGGATCGAGTGCCTCGTAGACGATGTGGGCGGTCATCGCCCAGGGCATGTCGTTGAGCCGGCGGAACGGCAGGAAATCGGTGCGGGCGAGTTCCGCATGCGAAGTCGCGACGCGCGGCAAGTCATGATGGCTGTCCACCATCGAGCGGCCATGGCCGGGAATATGCTTGATAATCGGGGTGATGCCGGCGGAGATTAATCCGTCGGCTGCGGCGCGGCCGAGGATCGCCACCTGCTCCGGGTCGCCGCTGAAGGCGCGGTCGCCGATCACGTCATGGGCGCCCGGCTGGTGCACGTCGATCAGCGGCGCGCAATCCACGTCGATGCCGAGCGCCGCCAGTTCCGCGCCGATCAGCTGATGGTTCAGGAACACGGCCTTGGCCGCCGATTGCGCCTGCCGCCGCGCCAGATCGCCGAAGCGCGCCGCCGGTGCGGCCGCCCGCCAATGCGGCGGGCGCAGGCGCTGGACCCGGCCGCCCTCCTGGTCGATCAGCACCGGGGCGTCGGCATGGGCCACGCAGGCCCGCAGGTCGCCCACCAGGCGGCGCACCTGGCCGGGCTCCTGGATGTTGCGCGCGAACAGGATGAAGCCGAGCGGCTGGGTATCGCGGAAGAACGCCCGTTCTTCCGCGCTCAGTTCCGGACCGCCGATCCCGAAAATCGCCGCCAGCATCGTTCGCTCACCCTCTGCGCCAAGACCTGTCGCAGAGGGGTACCCGGCGGCCCCTCACTTGGCAACCAGGCAATCCTGGCCGCGCTTCTTCAGGCTGGCGCAAAGCTGCTTGGCAGCACCCTTGTCGGCCAGCGGCCCGGCCTGGATGCGATAAAAGACCCCGGCCGCACCCTTGTCGACCTTCTGCACCGTCAGGGTCAGGCTGCCGAGCAATTCCGGGTAGGATTTCTGCAGCTTGGCCCATTCCTCTTTCGCGGCGGCCTCGGACTTGACCGCGGCCAGCTGGATGCGGGAGTTGCCCGTAGCCGGTGCCGGCGCGGGAGCAATCGCGGCCTCCTGGGTCGCCGCCGGTTCGGGCGCGGCAGCGGCCGGCTGCTGTTCCGCCGCTGGTGCGGGTTCGGGCGCCGGCGCGGGTTCAGGTGCCGGCGCGGCGGCTTCCTGGGTCGCGGCGGGTTCGGGCGCCGCAGCCTCCGGCGCCGCCGAGGCAGTGGCCTGGTCGGTGGCCGGCTGGTCGCTCGCGGCGGCATCGGCCGCCGGGGCCTCCACCACGGGGAGCTCCGGCGCGGCGACTGCCGGCACGTCCTGAACAGTGGCCGCAGAATTGTCGGCGGTCTCGGTCGTAGCGGCCTCCGGCGCGGGCTGCGTCTCCTCCACCGTCGGCGCCGGCGGCGTCACCGGCTGCTCGGGTGGCGGCAGCACCGTCTCGGCCTCCGCCGTCGGCTGGCTGCTGTCCATGTTGTCCAGCACCTGGACGTTCTGGTTCGGCACCTGCAACCCGCCCTCGTCCGCCGGTTTCACCTTCTCCGGCGTGGATTCGGCGGCGATCACCGGCACGTCCGTGTTGCCGCGATGAATCTTGGTCCAGCCCCACAGGGCGACGAGCGCAGCCACCAGGGCCACGCTCAAGACCAGGACACGGCGATTGCGCCGGCGGCGCGAAGCGCCGGCCTCGGTATCTTCGGTCAGCGCGTCGCTCAACGGAGGCGGCGGCAGGCCGGCCAGCAGATCGGGCTGCTGCTCGGTCCCCTGCGTCGTGGCGCCCAGGGTCGCAGCCTGTGGGGTCGCAGCCTGTGGTGTCGCGGCCTGCGGCGGCGGCTCCATGGCAGCGGGTGCCGCCGGCTGCGGCGCTTCCCGGTTCATCATGCGGGCGAGCGGGCCGCTGGTCCGCTGCACCGTGGGCTGTGGCGGTGTGTCAGGGGTCGATGGCGGCACGAAGCGGGTGCGGGAGAACATCGCCCGCGGCAATTCCGGTTCGGCTGCCGGCTGTGGCGCCGGATCGACGCCGGCTTGTGGCGTCACCCCCGACGGGATCGGCTTGAAGCCCGGCTCGGCCCGCAGGTCATTGGCGGGCTGGGTCGGATCCGGCCGCTGTGCCGCGCCCTCCGGCATATCGGCCGGCGCATCGCTGGGCGGCGCCAGATCGCCGCGCAGGCGGCTCAAAGCGGCCGCAACGCTGGCCTGGATCTGATCGGGTTTGACGTTTTCCTGGGACATCACGGTTCTCCAGCAAGGATCGGGCCTGCGTTACCGCACAAATACGGCGTTATTGAGCCCCCGCCCGGCTGTTCATCCCCGCTCGCCCGGGCTTTGCTGCAAGCACTTATCCACAAGTGAATCAGTGATTCCCCGAGTCGGTCAAGGAAAACGACTCGGGGCGCCCGGCTTAAATCCCGGATTCGACTAGATTTTTCTGAGAGTCAGCTACGCTCGTAAAGGTCGAACAAGCGGCGGTGCGTTTCTAGCGCAAATTTGTCGGTCATCCCGGCGATGTAGTCCGCGACTATCCGCGCGGTCGCAGCGCTTGCCGCACCGGAGGTGAGCGCATGCCATTCCGGCGGCAACAGCTGCGGCCGTTCCAGGTGCAGGTCGAACAGCTCGCTCACCACCCGCTTCGCCTTCATCGTCATCTGGTTGACCCGGTGGTGCCGGTACATCCGCGCGAACAGGAAGGCCTTGAGCCCGCGATCATTGGCCCGCATGGCATCGGTGAAGGCGACAACCGGCGTGGCGCGACCGCGAATGTCGGTGACGCGCGCGGGCGCTGCCGCCGCCAGGCGCCGCGCGGTCTCGTCGATCACGTCGCGCACCATCAGGTTGATCATGCGCCGCACCGCCTCGTGGATCAGCCGCGGCGTCTCCAACCCGGGATAGAGTGCGAGCACCTCGGCGATGACAGGGCCGGCCAGCGGCACGTCGGCGAGGTCGCGGATCTCGAACAGCCCGGCGCGCAGGCCGTCATCGATGTCATGGTTGTTGTAGGCGATGTCGTCGCTGAGCGCCGCCACCTGCGCTTCCGGCCCGGCGAAGCCGGTGAGTTCGAGGTCGCTCGTCTTGCAGTATTCCACGATGGTCGCCGGCACCGGCCGTGCCTGGGCCTTTGCCGACGCATGGGGTCCGATCAGCGGCCCGTTGTGCTTCACGACGCCTTCCAGCGACTCCCATGTCAGGTTCAGCCCGTCGAAGCCGGCGTAGCGCTTCTCCAGCATGGTGACGATGCGGAAGGTCTGCTCGTTGTGATCGAAGCCGCCGAACTCCGCCATGCAATGGTCGAGCGCCTCCTCCCCCGCATGGCCGAAAGGCGTGTGGCCGAGGTCGTGGGCCAGCGCCACCGCCTCCGCCAGGTCCTCGTTCAGGCCCAGCGAGCGGGCGATGGAGCGGGCGATCTGCGCGACCTCGAGGCTGTGGGTCAGGCGCGTCCGGTAGTGATCGCCCTCGTGATAGACGAAGACCTGGGTCTTGTGCTTCAGCCGGCGGAAGGCGGTCGAATGGATGATCCGGTCGCGGTCGCGCTGGAACACCGAGCGGTTCGAGCTCTCCGGCTCATCGACCAGGCGGCCGCGCGACTCCTCCGGATGGCTGGCATAGGGTTGCATCGGGGCAAGCTAGTCGCCACCCGGCGTGCTGGCAACGAATCCGAGGCCAAAAAGCCCGCAGCGGCCGGGAATGCCCATGCTATCGCGGAATACCTGCCGCCCTGGCGATCTTCCCCCTTGTTTTCAGAGGGTTACCGGATGCCTGAGCGCGGGGGTGGGATTTGACATTCCGCGCGCGCGCCCTACATTCATGGGGATGCACCGATTGCCAGTGGTTGCCCGATGAACGACATGAGCCCCGCCCCCGACCGTCAGGTCAGCGTCTCCGACAGCGCGGTGAAGCGCATCGCGCATCTCATCGCCGCCGAAGGCGACGACAAGCTGATGCTGCGCCTCAGCGTTTCCGGCGGCGGCTGCTCCGGCTTCCAATACGGCTTCTCGTTCGACAACGCGACCCAGGTCGACGATCACGTCTTCGAGCGCGATGGCGTGAAGGTGGTGGTGGACGATTCCTCGCTCGACCTCCTGAACGGCTCCGAGATCGATTTCGTCGAGGACCTGGTCGGCGCCTCGTTCCAGGTGAAGAACCCCAACGCCAAGTCTTCCTGCGGCTGCGGCTCCTCCTTCTCGATCGGCTGATCGCGGCTTCCGGGGGGCGCGCCGCATGGTCACCATCGCGACGTTCAACGTCAATTCGCTGCGCATCCGCGTGCCGCATCTGCGGGCCTGGCTGAAGGCGCGCGATCCCGACGTCGCGCTGCTGCAGGAGATCAAGTGCCTGGACGAGGAAGTGCCGCGCCTGGAGATCCAGGAAATGGGCTATCACGTCTCCGCCGTCGGCATGAAGGCGCGCCACGGCGTGGCGCTGCTGTCCAAGCTGCCGCACAGGGTCGAGCTCACCGCCCTACCGGGCGATCCAGATGATGCCGAGGCCCGTTACATCGAGGCGGTCATCGATCTTCCCGACGCGCCGCACGGGCGGCCGCTGCGCGTCGCCTCGATCTACCTGCCGAACGGCAATCCGATCGCCACCGAGAAGTTCACCTACAAGCTCGGCTGGATGGACCGCCTGGTCGCCCATGCACGCGACTTGCTGAAACGCGAGGAGATCCTGGTGCTGGGCGGCGACTACAACGTCTGCCCGACCGATGCCGATGTGTTCGATCCGGCGGCGATGGCGGACGACGCCCTGTGCCAGCCGGAAACGCGACAGCGGTATCGCGCCCTCACCAATCTGGGTCTGGTCGATGCCTTCCACGCGCTGCATCCGGAAGGGCACCGCTACACCTTCTGGGACTACCAGGCCGGCCGCTGGGCGCGCGACGAGGGCCTGTGCATCGATCACCTGCTGCTGTCGCCGCAGGCCGCCGACCTGCTGGAGGCGAGCGAAATCGACCGCGAGCCGCGCAAGCAGGAAAAACCCTCCGACCACACGCCGATCTGGTGCCGCCTGGCGGCCTAGATCGCCTTTCGGTCTCGACCTTCACAACCCACGCGATCGTCACCCCGGGCTTGACCCGGGGTCCATTTCTCCGTCGCGCGGGCGGCCGGCATCGTGCCTCC
>JBGAGP010000174.1:0-8368 GCA_044226685.1 Dongiaceae bacterium | reverse complement strand
GCCGACTTCATCCAGCGCTACGTGTTCCCGGGCGGCATGCTGCCGTCGCCCAGCGCCTTCGTGCGCGCGGCGGAGGCGGCGCGGCTCAGGATCGACGAGGCCTATCACTTCGGCCTCGACTACGCGCGCACCCTGGCGGAATGGCAGGTCGCGTTCCAGCAGGCCTGGCCGCGTGTCGCGGCGCTCGGCTTCGATGCCAAGTTCAAGCGGCTGTGGGAATACTACCTCGCCTATTGCGAGGGCGGCTTCCGCGCCGGCAGCATCGACGTCGCGCAATACCGCATGAAGCGGGCCTAGGCCGCCACGCGGCGGCGGATGAAGCGCAGCGCGCCACCCAGCAGGGGCAGCCGCTCGTAGACCTGCCGCGCGGCATCCCAGTGGTCGATGTGGCGCGCCACCCGTCCGTCCGGCGCGAAATGCAGTTCGCTCATGCCCTCGATGGACCAGGCCGCCCCGCCCGTCTTGCCGCCCGTCTTGCCGCCCGTCTTGCCGTGGGCGGTGAAGTGCCAGCGCAGGAGACATGTGTCGCCGTCCCAGGCGCGATGGGTGACGACGAAACGCGGCACGGCGAGGTCGGCGAACATCTTTTCCAGGATACGCCGCAGCGCGGCCACCCCGACCACGTCATTGAAGGGGTCGGCGAAGCGCACATCCTGTGTGACCAGGGTTTCGAGTTGCGCCAGGCTCTCCAGCGTCATCGTCTCGTAGAAGCGGATATAGGCTGCGGCGCCCTCTTGCGGGGTCATGCGCCCAGCATCCGCGCGGTCAGGCGGAAATAGAGACGGTCGGGCAGCATCCGTGCCAGCTTCAGCATCATGGCGAAGCGCCAGGGAAAGGCGATCTCGAACCGGCTGCTGTCGAAGCCGCGCAGGATCGCCGTCGCCGCCTGATCGGCGGAGACCAGGAAAGGCATCGGGAAATCGTTGCGGTCGGTCAGCGGCGTGCGCACGAAGCCCGGATTGACGACCTGCAAGGTCACGCCATGCGCCTGCAGTTCCGGCCGCAGCGCCTCGGCAAGGTTCATCAGCGCCGCCTTGCTGGCGCCATAGGCGCCCGCCAGCGGCAGGCCGCGATAGCCGGCGAGCGACGCGGTCACGGCGATGCGCCCGGCGCCGCGCGCCATCATCCGCGGCAGCAGCGCCTCCAGCCCATTGGCCGTACCCATGAGGTTCAATTCAAGCAGCCGGCGCAGCAGGCCGGTGGAGAATTGCGCGGCGGGCATCGGCTCATAGGTTCCGGCATTGAGCAGCGCGAGCCCGATCGGTCCCAATTCCTCCTCGATCCGCCCGACCGCGCCGGCGACCGCGGCGGCATCGGTCACGTCGAGCGGGACGGGCACGACAACGCCACCTTGCGCACGCGCTTCCGCCGCCAGACTGTCCAGCGCATCGCCCCGCCGCGCGCTCGCGGCGACGCGCCATCCGGCCTGCGCCAGCCGCAGCGCCACCGCCCGGCCGATGCCGGAGCTTGCACCCGTTACCCAGGCGACCCGCGGCGCGCTGGTGGCAATCGTGTTTTCGGACATGAGACGTCTACGTCACGCCACGGCGCGTGGATCACCCGGGGAATCGTGGGGCGGATCGTCGGCCGGATCGTGGGCGGTCAACGCAGCGGGGCGCTCGCGAGCGGCCGCGCGACGCCGGCCCGGGCAGCGGCGACGATGAGCTCCGCCGCGCGGCGGCGGTTGTTGGCCGCCTGCAGATCGCCGCTCAATTGCTTCAGGCGCTTCTTCATCGCGCCATCCCCCAGCAGCCGGCGGATGGCGGCCAGCAATTCGGGCGCCTTCCAGTCGTAGCGCGGCAGCCGCTGGCCGAGACCCAGCTCCTGCACCCGCTGGGCGTTGTCGTGGCCGTCCCAGCAATAGGGCATGACCAGCGACGGCTTGCCGAAGGTCAGCGCCTCGTTGAGCGAGTTGTTGCCGCCGTGATGGATGAAGAGATCGACCTGCGGAATGACCGAAGGCTGCGGATACCAGTATTCCAGGTGGATGTTGTCGGGAACGTGCTCATAGCTGTCCTTGTACGGTCCCACCGACATCAGCACCCGGTAGGGCGCGCCGGCGAAGGTCTCGATGAGGCGCTGGAACAGGTCGGTGTCGGCGGCGCCCAGTGACCCGAAGCCGACATAGATCAGCGGCTTGTCGTTGTGCGCCGGGAAGAAGGGCAGGTCATAGGGCGCCTCGCTCCTGACCGCGCCGCCGACATAGGCGAAGCGCGCCGGGTCGAGCGGCCGGGCGCGGGTGAAGCGGATCGCCTCCGCGGTCAGCAACAGGTTGAGCCAGGGCGATTCCTGCAGGAACTGGCCGGGCGCCAGTTTCGCCTCGCCCACCGAGACCAGGAATGCGTTGTAGCGGTCATGCACCGGCTTCAGTTCGCGCAGATACGCAGCGCGGAATTCCTCCCAGCCGCCGCGGTCCTCGGCCGCGCAGCCGGAGGTGTAGGGCGGCACGTCGGCATCGGGCAGCTCGGTCTCGGCGCAGGAGACGATGCGCACCCAGGGACAGCCGGCATGGGCGATCGCCGGGAAGAACACCACGTTGTCGAGGCAGATGGCGTCGGGCTTCAGCCGGGCCAGCGCCTTTTTCAGCGCCGGCTCGGCATGGATGGCGCTGTCGACAATGGCGTTCCAGGCCGGCAGCTCATAGGTCGCAATCTGCTCGCGCGGCGACAGGTGGAAATGCGGCCGGTGCTGGTCGATGAAGCGCTGCCAGAAATCGGCGATCTCGGCCTCCGATTTCAGCGGCGACAGCGAGACCGGCACCTCCTCGAAGCCGTAATTGCGGAACATGCCGGCAAAGCCCGGATCGCAGAGGAAGACCGGGCGATGGCCGAGATCGCGCAGCTCCTGCGCGATGGCGACGCAGTTGAGCGAGGCGCCATAGGCGGCCTCCGGCAGGAAGGCGATGGTGAGCGGTCTGGTCATGTGCAGCTCACCCGGCCCGGCGCAATCCGCCCAGCATCGGCGGGGCGCCGCGATTGACGAAGCCGGGCCGCGCCCGCAGCGAGGCGGCCAGGTGCTCGCGCATCAGCTCGGCCGCGCGCGCCGGGTCGCCGGCCTCCGCCGCGTCCAGGATCGCCAGGTGCTCGCGACAGGATTCGACGAGGCGCGGCGGCGGCACCTGCATCGAGGACATGGCGAGGCGGCGCAGGCGGCTCTGCCGGCGGATCGCGTCGGCCAGGAAGCGGTTCTGCGAGGCATCGCCCATCGCCTCGTGGAAGGCGATGTCGGTGTCGAGCACCCGCTTCATGTCGAGCAAGGCCGGCCCTTGCAGGATCATCTCGTTCAACGCCAGGCGCAGGTCGCGCGCCCGCGCCTTGTCCAGCGCGAAGCCGGGCTGCAGGAACGCCGCCGGCTCCAGGATCAGGCGGAAGCGGTGGCTGTCTTCCTGCGAGCGCAGGGAATCGAGCGCCGGCAGGAACACCCAGCGCTGGCCCAGCGCGCGCTCGACGATGCCCTCCTGCTGCAGGCGGGTGAGGGCCCGCATCGCCTCGGCGCGGGTGACCCTATAGCGCTTTACCAGCTTGGCCGCCGTCACCTCGCTCTCCAGGCGCTTGGAGAAGCGGTCGCGCAGGATCGCGGCATAGAGCTCCGAACGCGCGCTGCTCTCGCCCGCGGGCGCATCCTGCAAATCGGCGGCGATGAAAAAGCCATGGCGGTCGCGCCGTTCCAGCAGGCCGCGCCCGGCCAGCAGGGCCAAGGCGGCGCGCACCGGCGTGCGCGAAACGTGGAATGCCTCGGTCGCCAGCCGTTCCGGCACATGGTCGCCGGGCCGTAGGTCCTGGCGCCGCAGCCAGTCGAGCAGCCGTTCGGCCAGTTCGGTCGATCGGGCGGCGGGACGCGCGCGGCTGGATTTTCGCAGGGCGGCGGACACGATTGTATTATCTCACCAAATTATACAGTCTTGGCGCTTGACGTATTTTCTAACACAAAAATACAATCGCGCCAATGAAACGACCGGGCGCTCGGACGAGACATCCGGTCACGGGGGCTCAAACCAGGGAGGCTATCCATGCGTGCAGGTTTGTTGCGGGCGGCGGCGCTCGCGTGCGTGATGTCGGCGTTCGGCGGTGCGGCCTTCGCCGAGGGCAAGATCGTCATCTCCAACTGGGACGGCTACATGCCGCCCGAATTGCTCGCCAACTTCACCAAGGAGACGGGCATCGAGGCGGAGATGTCGGTGCATGCCACCAACGAAGAGATCATGGGCAAGGTGACGGCCGGCGGCGGCAAGGGCTACGACGTGCTGTTCGTCTCCAGCCCCTTCGCCGAGGCGCTGAAGAAGCTGGACCTGATCGCCGACCTCGACCCGGCGAAGATCCCCAACCTCGCCAACCTGTACCCCGAGGCGCAGAACCTCGCCTATGACCCGGGCAACCATTTCTCCGTGCCCTATGCCTGGGGCACCACCGGCCTCTGCTATCGCAGCGACCTGGTCTCGCCCGCGCCGACCAGCTGGATGGACATGCTGAAGCCGGCGGACGCGCTCAAGGGCAAGATCACCATGCTGAAGACCGACCGCTGGCTGATGGCGGCGGGGCTGAAGGCGCTGGGCTATTCGGTGAACTCGGTGGACGAGGGCGAAGTCGGCAAGGCCAAGGAGTTGCTGACCGAGGCGAAGAAGTCGCTGCTCGCCTATGACGACACCACCTTCTACTCCAAGCTGGTCTCCGGCGAGGCCAGCCTGGTGCATGCCTGGGACGGCTGGTGCAACTACGGCATCGCCGAGAACCCGGCGATCAAGTTCGTCGTGCCGAAGGAAGGCAGCGACATGTGGGTCGACACCATGACGGTCACGCAGGCCTCCGAGAACAAGGACGCCGCCATGGCCTTCATCAACTACGTGCTGCGCCCCGACGTGCATGCCTGGGTCGCCAACAACATCCTCTACAAGGTGCCGAACCAGAAGGCGATGGAGACCCTCGACCCGGCGCTGATCGCGCAATACCCGAATCTCGGCATCACGCCGGCGGACCTGATGAAACAGGAACAGCTCCGCGACCTGGGTGACGGGCAGAAGCTCTACACCCAGACGGTCACCGAGATCACGTTCCAGTAAAGCCTTGTTCCCCAGAAATGTTATGCACCGGCGCTGCGACCGACTCTCTGAGCCCCTTCCCCCGCACGCCGACGAATGTCGGCATTCGCCGACAGGCCGGGGGAAGGCGGGGAAGGGGGGAGTTGCAGCGCCGGATCTCTCTGCCAATAATCTTCGCTTAGCATCGCCTCCGGCGATGCGCGCGCAGCAGCGCGCGCTACCCCCCATCCAGCTCCGGCTAAGCTCGCTCACGCTCGCTAAGCCTGCGCATCCTTCCCCCGCAAGGGGGGAAGGGGGTTTTGATTGGCGAAAGGCGGCCTGATGTCCCGCCGCGCCATCCTGCTCGCTCCCGGACTGGGCTACCTCGCCCTGTTCCTGGTGCTGCCGTGCCTGATCATCTTCGCCTATTCGCTGTTCGAGCGCGGCACCTATGGCGGCATCGTCTACACGCTGACGGCGGAGAATTACGGCCGCGTCGCCTCGTCGCTGTTCGCGCGCATCTTCCTGGATTCGGTTCGCATCGCCGGCACCGCCACCGTGGTGGCGGTGCTGATCGCCTATCCTGCCGCCTATGCCATCGCCGCCCAGCCGCGCCACCGCCAGATGTCGCTGCTGGTCCTCGCCATGCTGCCGTTCTGGAGCAACTACCTGATCCGCACCTATGCCTGGATCGTGCTGCTCAACAACGAGGGGCTGATCAATCGCGGCCTGGAAGGCCTCGGTGTCATCGATAAGCCGCTGCCGCTGCTCTACAACGAATTCGCCATCGTGCTGGGCCTGGTCTACAACTACGTGCCCTTCGTGATCCTGGCGCTGTATTCCTCGATCTCGCGCCTGGGGCCGGAATTGCGCGAGGCCTCCTTCGACCTCGGCGGCTCGGCCTGGACCACCTTCCGCCGCGTGACCCTGCCGCTGACCGTGCCGGGCATCGCGGCGGGCGCCGTCTTCGTCTTCGTGCTCTCGATCGGCAATTTCGTGACCCCCGACCTGCTCGGTGGCGGGCAGCGGCCGATGCTGGGCAATCTCATCTACAGCCAGTACCTCTCGGCCCGCGACTGGCCGATGGGCTCGGCGCTCGGCTTCATCCTGGTGCTGATCATGCTGGTGCTGCTCTTCGCCCAGGCGGTCTTCGCCAACCGCGCCGCCGGCGAGACCGACGCCAAGATCGTGCCGGCGGGGGCGCCGCGATGAAGGCCGATCCGATCAAGCTCTGGCTCAACAGTCATCTCGGCCTGGTCTATGTCTTCCTCTATGTGCCGATCCTGGTGCTGATCGCGCTGTCCTTCAACAAGAGCGGGTTGCCGACCACCTGGACCGGCTTCTCCACCGAATGGTACGGCAAGCTGATCGCCAACCCGAAGATCCTGGGTGCGGCCGGAAATTCGCTGATCGTCGCGGTGATCTCCACCCTCATCTCGACCATCGTTGGCACCCTGCTGGCGATGGGGCTGGAGGAGGGCAAGCCGAATCCGTGGCTCGACGCGCTGGTGGCGGCGCCGATGATCATTCCCGACATCGTGCTGGCCATCGCGCTGCTGTCCTTCTACACCCTGCTCAACATGAGCCTGGGGCTGCAATCGATCATCCTGTCCCATGCGGTGTTCAACATCGCCTTCGTCTGCACCGTGGTGCGCACGCGGCTGAAGAACTTCGACAGGTCGATCGTCGAGGCCTCCATCGACCTGGGGGCGAGCGAGGTGACGACCTTCCGCCGCGTCACCCTGCCGGTGATCGCGCCCGGCGTCATCGCGGCGGCGCTGCTGTCCTTCACGCTCTCCATCGACGAGTTCATCATCGCCTATTTCACCGCCGGGGCCGGGCAGGGCTCGACCACCTTCCCGATGCAGATCTACGCCATGATCCGCTTCGGCGTGACGCCGGAGATCAACGCCATCGCCACCATCGTCATCGGCTTCTCCTTCTTCCTGGTGCACCTGCTGTCGCCTGGAAACTGGAGGCTCCTATGGCCCACGGCCCCTGCTGCAGATCGAAGGCGTCACCAAGCGCTTCGGCCCGGTCACCGCGGTCGACGGCCTCAGCCTGACCGTCAAGCTGACGGCGAGTTCTTCGCCATTCTCGGCCCCTCGGGCTGCGGCAAGACCACCCTGCTGCGCGTCGTCGCCGGCTTCGAGGCGCCGGACGCGGGCCGCGTGGTGCTGGACGGCGCCGACATCACGGCGCTGAAGGCCAACCGCCGCCCGTCAATCTGATGTTCCAGTCCTATGCGCTGTTCCCGCACATGACCGTCTTCGGCAATGTCGCCTATGGCCTGGAGATGGAAGGCATGCGCGGGGCGGAACTGGCGAAGCAGGTCGCCGAGGCCCTGGCCCTGGTCCGCATGTCGGACTACGCGCGGCGCAAGCCGGGGCAGCTTTCCGGCGGCCAGAAGCAGCGCGTCGCCCTGGCCCGCGCCTTGGTGAAGCGGCCGAAGGTGCTGCTGCTGGATGAACCGCTGGGCGCGCTCGACCGCAAGCTGCGCGAGCAGATGCAGATCGAATTGAAGAAGCTGCAGCAGGACAGCGGCATCGCCTTCGTCGTGGTGACCCACGACCAGGAGGAGGCGCTGACCCTCGCCGACCGCATTGCGCTGCTGGATCACGGCCGCATCGTGCAGCTGGATACGCCGCGGGCGCTCTATGACCGCCCGGCCAGCCGCTTCGCCGCCGATTTCATCGGCCTGATGAACTTCATTCCGGGTGAAGCAAGGAACCGGCATTCGACGCGCGCGGCCTGGGTGCGGTTCCCGCGCCGTCGGGCAATGGAAACCTGCTGGCGATCCGGCCGGAGCGGGTGCGCCTCTCCGCCCAGGGGGAATCAGGTGCGCTCGCCGGCCAGGTGGAAGGCGCTGCCTTCCTGGGCCAGGATGTGATCGCGCATATCGTCGTGCCGGGGCTGGAACGCCCCATCATCGCGCGGCTGGCCGCCGACATCCGCTGGCGGCGGCCACAGCGGCAACAGTTTGTCGAATGGGGCCGATCAGGCCGTGCTGCTGCAGGATTGCTGCAAGGGAGATTTACAGATTGATCTGGTCGTTCCTGGAGGCCTTCTTCCGCCGGCGCTCAACTGCGTCGGTATCGCGCAGCAATTGAAGAAGGACGGCAACCCGGTCTTCGTTCGCGATCGCGGCTTCCGTTGCGGTCGCTGAGAAATACGGCTTCGAGGAGATTCCACGGACATGTCCGGTGCGATGTCGACGAGGAGATCGCCAGTTTCACAATTTATCACATAGAAGTGATTTCCGCTTTCCCCGGGATTACCAGCCAGCGACCTACGTCATCCGGTCTGGAGGCGATCGTCGATCCTGCCATCATCGCGGAGTGACGCGCTGAACGC
>JBGAGP010000173.1:0-8496 GCA_044226685.1 Dongiaceae bacterium | reverse complement strand
TTTGCGCCAGCGCGCACTATGAACAGAAGGGTGCAAGCGATCGGGCGTGGCAGTAGGAGTGGAGTGCATTTGAGCGCTCACTGAAAACAGAAGCTCGTTTCTTCAGCCGAACGGCAGCAGAGCATCTCAAGTCGGTGTTCTCCGGAATCGAAGAGATGTTTGCCCAGGACGGCAGGCCACTGGTGGTTGATGCGGGTCCAGGAACAGATTTGACGATTATCTATCGTGCGCGCGTGTTTCAATCCGACGAAAAGCTGATTGCTGCTTTGTGTCGCCCAGACATGCAGTTGGGTTCTCCGCCAGCGGATCTGGCGAATCATGGCAGGATGAATGCACGCGGGATATCTGTATTCTATGGTGCAAATGATCCTAAGGTCGCGATCGCAGAGGTGCGTCCGCCTGTTGGAAGTCAAGTGGCTGTCGCGCGATTTGAGATTGTTAGACCATTGCGATTGCTCGATCTCACAGCTTTGAGCATCGTCGACGAAAGCGGGAGTGTCTTTGATCTCGGGCTCGCCGGCCGTATGGAGCGGGCAATGTTTCTGCGATCGCTTAGCCAGCGCATCACGAGGCCGGTTATGCCTGACGACGAGGTTTTCGAGTATCTACCTACCCAAGCTGTTGCAGATTTTTTGGCAACGGAGAAGGACCCGCCGCTAGACGGCATTCTCTATCCGTCAGTGCAGGCCGCTGGAGACGTATTGAATGTTGTGCTCTTTCAGAAGGCGGCGCGCGTCTCGACTATAGAGGTTCCTTCAGGGACGGAAATCGAAGCCAGTACAGGTGAGATGTATGACGAGGGTTGGGAACCTCGGTATACGGTTGTCGAGCGCGTGCCACCGCAGCAGGCAAAAAAGGAGGACGAAAAAGATGATCTCTGGCCAGATCTCGCTTCATTTACTGAAGCTCCGTGGACTTCCTCAGATATGGACTTGAGGGAATCGGCCCTCCGAATTGATCTAGAATCAATCAAGGTACATATCGTGCAGCGGGTGATGTTTGAGACCGATGAATTTGACGTCACGCGGCATCGATGGGAGAAGAGGGAGAACGCAGACTTCTGAATTGCCGCCAAATCTGGGCGTTTGTTTCTAGGCGGCAACGTGTAGAATACGACTTTCGATCAGCCGCAATAATCGTTTGCCGCGGGTCCTCGATTTGAAGGTACGTCTGCGCCGTTCGGAACGGTGTTGTCGCAACTTCACTTAGCGCAGGACCTCACAAGTTCTCCGCCGATCCCGGCCTCGTGGTCGAACCTAACCTACCGTGGCGTCGCTTCTCCATTAGCGATCCAACCCGCGACCTCCGCCGTATTGGCAACTTCCGCAAGCGCACGCCAAACTGCGAGCTCAGTCCTGTGCCGCTTTTGCTACGGTCTTTACAAGATTGTAGAGCTGCTTGCGGACCGCCGAGTCCGCTATCCGATAGTACGCTCTAACGAGTTCAAGCGTCTCGCGACGGGCCATCGGATCGCGATCTTCACCGATTTCGGGGAGCTTCTTGGCGTCGAGCAGCTTCGATGGCGTTTGCGCGGCAACGCTGGCGCTCATCTCCTCGAAGAAGTACGAAAGTGACACGTCGAGAGTTCGTGCAAGGTCATAGAGCCGGCTCGAACTTACCCTATTGGCGCCGCGCTCGTACTTCTGAACCTGCTGGAACGTGAGGCCGAGCGCATCCGCCAGCCGCTCCTGGCTCAGTCCGAGCAGTGTTCGCCGCAACCGGATACGATTGCCGACATGGATATCGATGGGATTGGGGAAGCCCTTGCTGGCCATGCGGCCCGACGACTTGCGTTGCCGTTTCACGAGATCACCTCTTGTTCGCGGTCCCCAGGCGCAAAGTCACCGACGCGAGATGGCTCGTCAATCCGATGCATAATGAGAGAGCTCGCCCAGAACACGAACCCTCGTTTATCGACGAGACGACCGAGCTGCAGATTTCCAGCAGCCGTGACCACGCGGCGCCCAGCGCTCGAGGTAAGGATGCTTCGGGAACCGATCTAAGACCCTGGGTGATGTTCCTATCGGACCCAGGGGTATGGTGGACACCAAGTGGACACCATTTGAGCCCGTCAAGAATCGGCCTTGACGGGGAATCACATACTCGATTGATTTATCTGTTAGTTTTGGAGCGGGCGAAGGGATTCGAACCCTCGACCCCAACCTTGGCAAGGTTGTGCTCTACCCCTGAGCTACGCCCGCGCTCCGTTCGGTGGGCGGCGCGCATCATAGCGATGCTTCGGCCTTTTGCAAGTGCTGGGTTTCGAGGGATTCCAGGGGCTTAGCCGGCGAATCGGCGCGCTGCCCGGCGGCGGGAGCGGGGCGATGCGGCCGGTTTCGCGGCGGCGGCGCTGGCCTTTGGCGGCGGCTTTCGCTATTCCCACCGCCAGGAAATCCAATAACCAGGAAACCGCCGGCGACCGCCCGGCCCAGCAACAAGCAGGATCCCGCGCAATGTCCGACGGCGCTGCCGCTCCCGACACTCCCGCTCTTGAGGCCACCCCGCTGCCCACCTCGCCGGCGCAATTGCTGGCGCGGCTTTCGGCCCTCGGCATTCCCTACCAGAACCACGAGCACGCGGCGGTCTTCACCGTGGACGAGGCCAAGGCGTTGCGCGGCGAACTGCACGGCGGGCACATCAAGAACCTCTTCCTCCGCAACAAGAAGGAGGAGATGTGGCTGGTCGTCGTCGAGGAGGACAAGCGCGTCGATCTGAAGGCGCTGGGCGAGAAGCTCAATGCCGGCAAGCTCTCCTTCGGCTCGCCCGACCGGCTGCGGCGCTATCTCGGCGTGCTGCCGGGCGCCGTCACCCCCTTCGGCATCATCAACGACACCGAGCGCAAGGTGAAGGTGGTGCTGGACCGCGACCTGCTGGAAAAGGACCCGGTCAATTGCCACCCCCTGGTCAACACCATGACCACGGCGATCCCGCCCCAGGGGCTGCTCACGTTCCTGGAGGCCGAGGGCCACAGCCCGGAGATCATCGCGCTCGGCTAGGCCGGGCTTCCCGGCTCCCCCCGCTTGATCCGAAGCGGGGCAGGGGCCAAATTAGAGGCCAATTGTGGGTCCCCGCGGGGGCCGGAAAGATCGGAGTTTTTCGCGATGGAACAGTTGATTGGTGGCGGCAAGCCAGGTGGCGCGGTGCCCGCCGACGTGATCAAGGACGGCAGCCAGGCCAGCTTCCGCGCCGACGTGCTGGACGCCTCGATGCAGGTGCCCGTCATCGTCGATTTCTGGGCGCCGTGGTGCGGCCCGTGCAAGCAGCTGGGCCCGATCATCGAAAAGGCGGTGAAGGACGCCCGCGGCGCGGTCAAGCTGGTCAAGATCAACGTCGACGAAGCCCAAGAGCTGGCGGCGCAGATGCGCATCCAGTCGATCCCGGCGGTCTACGCCTTCTTCCAGGGCCGCCCGGTCGACGGCTTCGTCGGCGCGCAGCCGGAAAGCGCCTTGAAGGCCTTCGTCGCCAAGCTGGCCAAGATCGCCGGCGGCGAGGTCGGCCCGTCGCCCATCGACGAGGCGCTGGAACATGCCGAGGCGGCGCTGAAAGAGGGCGACCACGAATCCGCCAGTTCGATTTACTCGCAGATCCTGGAGCATGAGCCGGACAACCTGAAGGCCGTCGCCGGCCTGGCGCGCTGCCTGATCGCGGTGGGCGAGCTCGACCAGGCGAAACAGTTCCTCGGCAAGGTGCCGGCGTCCCACGCCAACGACCCGGCGATCAGCGCCGCGCGCGCCGCGCTCGAGCTGGCCGAGGCGGGGCAGAAGGCGGCGGGCCAGTCGCAGGAGCTGCGCGCCCGCGTCGAGGCCAACCCGAAGGATTTCGATGCGCGCTTCGCGCTGGCCCAGGCGCTGTTCGCCGGCGGCGACAAGGAAGGCGGCGTCGACCACCTGCTCGACATCATCCGCATGAACCGCGCCTGGAACGAAGAGGCCGCGCGCAAGGAGCTGGTGAAGTTCTTCGAGGCGATGGGCCCGACCGATCCGCTCACCCTCTCGGCGCGGCGCCGCCTCTCCTCGCTGCTGTTCAGCTAGCAGAGTCATGCGCCCCGGCCCGACCTCGCTCGGCCCCTTCGATCCGCTCTATACCGAGCTGCCGGAGCGCCTCGCCATCTTCCCGCTGACCGGGGCGGTGCTGCTGCCGGGCGGCCGCCTGCCGCTCAACATCTTCGAGCCGCGCTACCTCGCCATGGTGCGCTATGCCTTGCAGCAGCCGACGCGCCTCATCGGCATGGTGCAGCCGGTGGAGACCAACGCCGACCGCGATTTCGACCAGACCGCGCGCCACGCGGTGCAGCGCATCGGCTGCGCCGGGCGCATCGTCGGCTTCCAGGAGACCGAGGAAGGCCGCTACACCCTGACCCTGAGCGGCCTGATCCGTTTCGCCATCGCGCGCGAGCTGCCGGTCGACGATGGCGGCTTCCGCCTGGTCGAGCCGGATTTCACCCCTTTCGCCGAGGACATGGCCGAGCGCGACTTCGCCATTCCCGCGCGGCTCAACTTCCTCGGCGCCTTCAAGGCCTATGTCGAAGCCAGGAACCTGAAGGTGGATTGGGAGGCGATCAAGGGCGCCCCCGACGACCACCTGCTGATCTCGCTCGCCATGCTCTCGCCGCTGTCGCCGGAGGAGAAGCAGAGCCTGCTCGAATGCCGCGACCTGGAACAGATGGCCGCCATGCTGACCGCCCTGTTCGAGGTGACCGTCGCCAACCGGCAGGCGCCAGATCGAATCCTGCACTGAGACCGGATCCTGCACTGAGACCGGATCCTGCATTGAAAGACCTAAGCCGATGACCGACATGATCCCGGAAAAGAGTGCCGACCGCAGCCTCGGCGCCGTCGACCCGAAGCTGCTGGAAATCCTGGTCTGCCCGCTGACCAAGGGCACGCTGCGCTACGACCGCGACAAGCAGGAGCTGGTCAGCAAGGAAGCCGGCCTGGCCTACCCGATCCGCGACGGCATCCCGATCATGCTGGTCGACGAAGCCCGCCAGCTGAGCGACGCCGAACTGGCGGGGAATTGACGGGCAAACTCCCTCCCCCTGCAGGGGGAGGGCTGGGGAGGGGGCAGCGAGCGAAAGATGTCGCGCAACGCGGCGCGGCTGCCCCCTCCCTAACCCTCCCCCCTTCCGGGTGGAGGGGATTCTGGAACCAGCGGCATGACCGACAAGCACGAAGACATCAGCACCCAGCACTGGCCGGTGGAGATCCGCCTGAAGCAGGCGGACAAGGCGCTCGAGGTCGATTTCGACGACGGCGCGAAGTTCCGCTTCCCGGCGGAGCTGCTGCGCGTCGAAAGCCCCTCGGCGGAGGTGATGGGCCACGGCCCGGGGCAGAAGACCATCGTCGCCGGCCGCGCCCAGGTCGGCATCCTGGCGGTGGAGCCGGTCGGCAACTACGCCATCCGCATCAAGTTCGACGACCTGCACGACACCGGCATCTTCTCGTGGCGGTATCTCTACGAGCTCGGGCTGAACCAGGCCAGGGTCTGGGCGGAGTACCTCGCAGCGCTGGAAGCCAAGGGCCTCAGCCGCGATCCGCGGAAATAGGGCACGCTCTATCCGCATCGCCACCCGTCACCCCGGGCTTGACCCGGGGTCCATTCCGCCGTCGCAGGCATGGAGCGTCATGGGCTGCCGTTCATGCCGCATCACGATGGACCCCGGCTCAAGGCGTGGGTGACGAAGGTATGGGCGGGCAGATCTTGCGCGCTCACTTTCCCGCGCGTCATCCCGGCCGAGCCTGCGCGAGCGCCGGGATCCACCGTGCCGTCGCAAGGGCGGTTGTGGCGGTGTGCGCACTCACCGCATTCCGTGCGGCGGAGAAGTGGATCCCGGGGCAAGCCCGGGATGACGAACGCGTGTGGGGTGCCCGCTTTACAGCGGCTTGCCCTGCACCAGCCTGGGCAGCTTGCCGACCACGCCCATGGCGTGGCGCATGGCGAGGCGCTTCAGCGGCGGCAGGCGGTTGAACAGGTAGAACCCGGCATCGCGCGCCAGGCGCAGGGGCGCTGCATCATTGGAGAAGAGCCGCGTCAGCCCGTCCATGAAGCTCGACAGCATCAGATTGTCGAAGCGGCGCCAGCGTATGTAGCGCTCCAGCACCTGCATGGAGCCGATGTCGAGCCCGGCGCGCTGGCCCTCGACCAGGATCTCCGCGAGGGCGGCGGCGTCGCGCACGCCGAGGTTGAAGCCCTGGCCGGCAATCGGATGGATGCCATGCGCCGCGTCGCCGACCAGGGCGAAGCGCTCCTTGGCGTAGGTGTCGGCCAGCAGCATGGTGAGCGGATAGGCGAAGCGCGGCCCCAGCGGCAGGATGTTGCCGAGGCTGAGGCCGAAGCGGCGCTCGATCTCGCGCCCGAATTCTTCGTCGTCCAGCTTCAGCAGCATCGGCACCAGGCGCGGGTCCTCCGACCAGACGATGGAGGAGCGGTGCCGCACCGAGCCGTCGGCCAGCGTCTCGTCGGTCATCGGCAGCATGGCGAAGGGGCCGGCGGGCAGGAAATGCTCATGCGCCACGCCGCGATGCGGCTTGGTATGCGACACGCTGCAGACGATGGCGGTCTGCCGGTAGTCGGAATTGCGGCTGGCGATGCCCGCCATGCGGCGCAGCGCCGATTGCTTGCCGTCGGCCGCCACCACCATGCGCGCGGCGAAGACGCGGCCGTCATCGAGGGTGACGCGCGCCGCCTCGGCGGCGAGGTCGAGCGAAGTCACCAGGTGCGGCGCCACATGGGTCAGCTTCGCGCATTGCCTCGCCCGCGCCAGCAGCGCGATGCGCGTCACGCGGTTCTCGACGATATAGCCGAAGGGTGTCGTGCGCGGTGCGGCCTCCGGCTCGCAGGCCAGGATCACCGCGCCGCGCTCGCCGGGGACCGTGGCGGGCAGGGGCGTATCGCCTTCGGCGCCCGGCGCCGCGCGCTTCTGATCGAGGTCGCTGCTGGCGTAATGCACATAGGCGCGGCTCTCGCCCTTGATGTGCCAGCCGCCATCGGTGACACGGATGTCGAGGATCGGCTGCGCGTAGGGCGCCATCGCGTCCCAGGCGCCGATCGCGGTCAGCACCTGCTGCGAGCCATGGGCGATGGCGCAGGTCCGGCCGTCGTAATTCGGGTTGGTGAGCGTGTCGGGCGATTCCGCCTCGATCACCAGGGTGTCGATGCCGCCCTCGGCGCAGGCGATGGCGAGGGACAGGCCGACCAGCCCGCCCCCGACCACGATCAACTCGGCCGCTTTCGCCTCGGCCTGTTCTTGTCCGCTGTTCATGGCCGGAGGGTGGCGGCTTGGCCGCGGATTGTCCAGCCGCTACAAGGACGCATGGAGAACAGGAACAGTTTCAGCGCCGATTTCGGCAAGACCGCCGGGGACTACGCCCGCCACCGCGCCGGCTATCCCGACTGGCTGTTCGAGCGCCTGATGCGCGCCGGCCTGGCGCGACCGGGCATGCGGGCGCTCGACCTCGCCACCGGCACGGGATATCTGGGCCGCGGCCTGGCGCAGCGCGGGCTGCGGGTCACCGGTCTCGACATCTCCGCCGAGATGATCGCCGCCGCCCGCGATCTCGACGCGGTGGCCGGCGTCACGCTCGACTACGTCCAGGGCAAGGCCGAGAAAACCGGCCTGCCCGATGCCGGTTGCGACCTCGTCACCGCCGCCTGCTGCTGGCATTGGTTCGACAAGCCGAAAGTGGCGGCGGAAGTGCTGCGGGTGCTGAAGCCGGGCGGCGCCTTGGTGGTGTGCTCCCAGGACTGGCTGCCGCTGCCGGGCAACGTGGTGCAGAAAAGCGAAGCCATCCTGCAGGCGCACAATCCGGCCTGGCCGTTCGGCGGCCTGGACGGCATGAAGCCCGGCATCGTCCGCGACCTGCGCGCGGCCGGGTTTGCCGCCATCGAAAGCTTCACCGTCGATTTCGACATTCCCTATACCCGCGACGGCTGGCGCGGGCGTCTGCGTGCCTCTGCCGCCATCGCCGGCAGCCTGCCGCCGGAGCAGGTGACGGCGGTGGATCGCGAGCTGGCCGAAATGCTGGCCCGCGACTTCCCAGCCGAGCCGATGCCTGTTGCGCATTGCGTGTCCGTGGCCTGGGGCCGGAAGCCATCCTGAAGTCGGCAGCCGGCCGTGCTGCAATGCGGCGTCACGCGCAGTTGATCGCGCGAAGGGCCGCCAGGGCCGCCGCAATCCGCGTGCTGTGACCGCCGACACGCTGGCCCCGCTTGGCGCCGCGGCCGCGGCTTCCCATTGCTGAAAGGGGGACGGGAAATGGCCCGGTCCCGGCAAGGATGGGAGAGCGCCGCGATGACCGAGAACGAGACCAGCCCGCAAGCGTCGGGCGAGGCGCTGCGGCCGCTGCGGGTGCCGGCGGGGTTCAATGTGCTGCTGGTCGGGCCGCGGGTCAGCATCCTGCGCGACCCCAAGGCGGTTGCGGACCAGGCCCTGTGGCCGCTGCTGTTCGGGGCGCGCCGCAGCGCCTAGGAGCCGAGCTCCGAATCGATGACTTGGCG
>JBGAGP010000172.1:0-8498 GCA_044226685.1 Dongiaceae bacterium | reverse complement strand
ACCTGGCGATGCGCCGCCATGCTGGCCAGGCCGAGCCCCGCCAGGGTCACCGCCATGCCGAGGGCGATGGCGCCCACCATCAGCAGACCGGAGACCAGGATGCCGTTGGCGAAGGCGAAGGTCAGGATCAGGATCGCGCCGGTGCAGGGCACGAAACCGGCCGCCACCGCCAGCAGGCGGCGCTCGCCGCCGCCGTGGTCGTGGTGGTCGTGGTGGTGCCCAAGGTGATCGTGCCCGTGATCGTGGGCGCAGGCGGGACCGCCGCCCTGCCCGCGCAGGCGCCGCACCTCGCCCATCAGCATCCGGGCGCCGATCAGGGCGATGGCGCCGAAGCTGACGATGCGGATCCAGTGGTTCTGCTCGATCGGCGACATGGTCATCTGGCGCAGCAGCCAGTGCGCCGCGAAGGCCACCACCACCGCGCCCAGCACATGGCTGAGGGCGATCCAGCCGGCCATGACCAGGCCGTGGACCGGCCGGGCGGCATGGCCCAGGAAATAGCCCACCACCACCGTCTTGCCGTGGCCGACGGCGAGGGTATGGAACACGCCGTAGAGGAACGCGGCCAGGATGCCGCCGAACAGCGCGGCACCACCCTCGCCCCGGCGGATCGCGGCCATATGACTGTTCAGCTCGCGGCTGAAATCCCGTTCCGCCTGCACGACGAACCGGCCGACTTCGTGAAGCAACCCGCCGGGCGCAGCCGCCTGGACCGGGGCGCTGTCGGCATTTGGCGCCGGGAACAGCGGCGCTTCCTGCTGGGCATGGGTGGCGACCGCGAACCAGGTGGCACAGGCGGCCACCAGCAGCAGGCAGGCGAAGCGGATCAGTGGCATTGCAGTGCGATCTCCTGCGGATAGACGAAGCCGCCGAAATAGGCATTCTCCAGATCATCGCGGATGGTGGCGCCGCACTTGACGCCGGACGCGTTCTTTAGGATCACCGCGTCCTTCTCCGGCAGGTCGACCTCGACATAGAACTCCCGGTCGTTGACCTCGAGGGCCAGCGCCTGCTTGTAGGGATCGACCGGCTGCGGCAGCTTGACGCTCATCTGGAACGACACGATGCGATCCTTGGCACTGGCGACGAAATCCGTCGGCGCGATCGCATCCAGCAGCTTGCCGTCGACATAGACGTAGATGAAGTAGTGGAACTGCGCGAGGTTGGGCAGAACGCCCTCGGCCACCGCCTGGCTCTCCAGTTTGTCGAAGTTGCCATTGCCGTCGGCATCGAACTGCATCAGCAGATCGTCGCTGAAGATCTCGTCGAACTGCCAATGGACGGTGATCGCCTCGACCTTCTTGTCGGCGAAGTCGAAGGCGACACGGTTCTCGATGAAGACGTGCGGATGGGCCGACGCGGGCACAGCGCCCAGCAGGCCTGCAAGGGCCAGACCGCAGCCGGCCAGGCGGGCGAAGATCAAAGGGCGCCGTCCGCCGTCACCGTGAAGGAGCAGCCGCAAATGGGGCAGCCGACCTGCTCGCTGGCACCCGCCGGGAGCTGGCCCGTGGCGATACGCGACAGCAGGTCGTTGCGCGCGGCGGCGATCAGGCCCGCATGATCGGAGGCCGGTCGGCAGGCGGCGTCGAACGCAGCAGCCGTCTCCGGCTCCATTTCCTCGAAAGAGAAGGCGCCAGCAAGGCGCGGCAGAGCCGTCGTCCCGACGAATCCCGCCGCCATTCCGAGCAAGGCCGCGCGACGTGTCTTCATTGTCAGCTCCGCATCCGTTCGCGACGGAGTCTAGTTTACCGCAAGGCCGCGAGCAATTGCCCTGCATTGTAACGGAACAGTGACAGGTAGTCCGCCGCCGGGCCGCTCTCCGGCGACAATGCGTCCGCATAGAGCTGGCCACCGATGCGGATTCCGGATTCACCCGCGACGGTCTCGGCCAGCCGCGGGTCCGCCATGTTCTCCAGGAAGATCGCCTTGATCTTGCCGTCGCGCGCCTGCTCGATGATCTTGGCGAGGTCCCGCGCCGACGGTTCCGCTTCGGTGCTGACGCCGTGAATGGACACGAACTCGATGCCATAGGCGCGGGAGAAATAGGCAAAGGCGTCATGCGAGGTGAGGACGCGGCGATGCGCGGCCGGGATGGACGCGAACTCGTCCTTCAGCGATGCATCGAGCGCTGCCATGTCCGCGGCCAGGCGTTGGGCATTGGCCTGGTAGTCCGTGGCATGAGCGGGATCCGCGGCGGAAAGCCCCTTGGCGATGTTGGCGACATAGATCCGGCCGTTGGCCAGGTCCTGGAAGGCATGCGGGTCGAAGGCGCCATGGTCATGGTCGTCTCCCGCCCCTTCCGCACCCGCTTCCTCCTCGTGGCTCGCCGGCAGCGGTGTCACACCGTCGGTGGCAACGACCAGCGTCCCCCTGAAGCCGGCTGCCTCGCTCAACCGCTCAATCCAAGGCTCGAAGCCGAGGCCGTTGGCGACGAGGACGTCCGCCTCGGCGAGCGTCCCCGATTCCCGCGGCCCCGGCTCGAAGGCGTGGGCGTCGCCGTCGGGGCCGACCAGGGAGATGACCGTCGCATGATCGCCCGCCACCCGCTGCGCCAGGTCGCCCAGGATCGAGAAGGTGGCAACGACTTTCAGCTTTTCGGCGGCGATGGCCGTGTCGAAGCCACCGGCCGCAAGGGACAGAACGAGGAACCCAAGAACGCCCAACACCCGCCGCAAATCTGCCTCCGTCTGTTATGTTATAATATAACATACACAGCGTGCGGCCACGCGCAAGGGGCATTCCGCCGGAGGCACCAAAACTAGACCTCGATCGATGTCCAGACGCTGGCCTTGTCGGGCCGGCCGCCGACGAAGCGCCAGACCGGCCGGCGCGTCGCGAAATGCGGCGCCGGGAGGGCGATGAGGGAGGACGACACCGTGCCGAAGCCGGTGTTGGAGACGATGCTCATGGCGTCGAACACCGTGCCGCTCGGATCATGCCCCCGGTCGCACAGCAATTCCTCCCAGGCGCGCCAATCGCCGGCCAGCGGATCGGGCACAGCCGCCGCCTGCCAGCGCGGCAGGAACCAGCCGATGCGGCGCGAGTTCAGATCGTTGCGATCGGACGCGGTGACCATGGACAGGCCCGGCGGCAGCTTCTCCGCCTCCACCTTCTGCCCGAGATTGCGCAGCCAGAAGGCGTCGCGATTGTCCGCCACCACCATGTTGAACGGGCGGAAGGCGTGCGCGTCCAGTTGCAGCAGCATGTCCACCGCGTCGGCGGCATCGGGAAAATCCAGCGCATCCAGCGCCAGTTCGCCGCGGCTGCGCTTGCCGGGCTGCGGGCCGAGCGTGTTGCGACGATTGAGCACACCCGCAACCACGCCGGTATCATTCATGCCGAGCCAGGTCCCGCCGGCGAGATCGTCGCGCCCGGCCACCACATCCGGACGGTCCGGCCAGTGCCGCGCCGGGGCCGACCACGGCCGATCCGCCATTTCGTCACGATTGCTGGCCCAGAGCAGCGGCCAATCGTGGCCGGGGCGATACAAGATGATGACAGAACACATGAAAATCGGCGCTTGATCCGGGGGTGCAGTTGCCCTTGACGGGGCTGGCCTCGGCGACCATTTTAGGCCCCACATCATCCACAGGGCTACAGGCATATGACCACGTTTGACGAGCGCGAGCACAGCTTCGAGGCCAAGTTCAAGCACGACAAGGAATTGCAGTTCAAAGTCACGGCCCGGCGCAACAAGTTGCTGGGACTTTGGGCCGCCAATCTGCTTGGCATTCATGGCGCCGAGGCCGAGGCCTATGCCAAGGACGTGGTCAAATCCGACTTCTCGACCCCCGGCGATCACGACGTGCTGCAGAAAGTGCTGGCCGACTTCCAGGCCAAGCACGTCGAAATGAGCGAGCATCGCCTGCGCAAGCAGATGGATGACCTGCTGCGCATCGCCAGCGACCAGATCCGCACGGAAGCCTGAGACCGGTGACGGCGCCGCTGCGGCGGCGCCTCCCGCCTCGCCCGTCATACCGGCCTTGAGCCGGGATGCATTTTTCCGCTGTACTGCCGGTGCCGATCGCCGCACGCTCGAATTGCGGCGCCATGCCCCGGCTCAAGGCCTCGGCGACAAACGAGTCACAGCACCTTCCCCTTCCGCATTGTCGCCCAGATCTCGCGTGTCGCCGCGAGGTAGCCGGGCGACGTGGTGCGCAGCTTTTCGCGCACCTGCGCATGGGCGCGCGGCAAGGCGTGGAACGGCACCGAAGGCCAGGCGTGGTGCTCGGCGTGGAATGGCATGTTCCAGGCAAGCATACGCACCAGCGCATTGGTCCCGGTGGTGCGCGAGTTCTCCAGCATGTCGGGGCTGCGCGGACAGCCGGAATGCTCCGCCAGCAGATAGAGTCGCAGGAACGGCTGGCCGAGCAGCACGGGGATCACCCAATACCAGAGCAACGCGGCGCTGCCGGCCGCCAGCGACGCCAGCCCCGCGGCTGCGTAAATCGCCAGGGTGGCGCGCGATTCGCGGATGACCTCCTGGCGCACGCGGTCGGTGGCATAGAACGGCTCCGGCAGGATGCCGCGCGCACGCGCGAACAGCCCGCGGAAACCGGCGATCCAGTACGGCAGCCCGCTCACGTGCCAGAGGAAGCGCGCGACGCTTGCCGGTTTCGGCGTGGCCAGCTCCGGGTCCCGCGCCGCGTCCTGGGTGAAGCGGTGATGGGCGAAATGGAAGGCGCGGAAATATCCGCACGGCAGGACCAGCAGCACGCCGATGGCGAAGGCGACGGAATCATTCAGCCAGCGCTGGCGGAACGCGGTGCGGTGGATGGTCTCGTGCAGCGGCGCGAACAGGAAGACCAGCGCAACGCCATGCGCCAGCATGGCCGGCAAGACCAGGATGGTGCCGGCGCCGGTGGCGATGGCGGCGCCGGTTGCCGCCAAGACGGACAGATGGGCCGCCAGCTGCAACAGCCCCGGCGCGTCGGCGCGCTCGGACAGCCGCTTGAGCTCGTCCTTTCCGATGAGACCCGCCGCCTGATGCGCCCAGTTCCCATCCCGCTCGGCGTTCATTGCAACCTCATGCCGTGATCGGCAGTTGCCAGGTCTCGATCTCCTCGGTCGCGGCGAAACCGTTGCGCAGATAGAAATCGTGCGCGACCCGGTTCTGCTTCACCACCGTGAGATGGAGCGGCCCGGGCCCCAGCAGCCGCGCCGCCTCGTCCAGCGCCAAGGCGCCAAGCCCCCTGCCCCTCATCTCCGGACAGCGCGCCAGCAGATGGATGTAGCGTTTCGCGATCTTGCAGCGCACCAGCGCGCGGGCGCATCCGGCATCGTCCAGCAGCACGCGGGTGCCGTCCGCCGTGGTGCGCATGGAGGCGATCGCCTCGGCCTCCGGCGGAATGTAGACGCCCGGCATCGGACCGAGGCTGCGGACCAGCAGGTCGTAATACGCCGCCTCGTGATCCGGCACCACCGCCGCCCAGCGCCAACCTCGCGACAGCGGTGTTGGCGTAGAGAGGGCCTCGCCGGGCCGGGTCATCTCGACATCGACATAGCGCGGTCGGGCGCCCGCCGCCGCAAGCTGCTCGCGTACCGCCGCCCAGTGGCCCTGCAAGGTCACGTCGACCGCCGGCAAGCCCAATGCGTGCGCCGTGTCTACGATGCGGCGCAACAGGAGCGGCGCAACTTCGGGGGCGATCTTCTCCGCCGGGCCGCCGATCCACTCGAACGGCTTGGCCCCGTCGGCGACCTGCAGCCGGTCCATGACGATGCCGAGCAGGCCGTGATCCCGCGCGTCGACGATGCAGGCCGGCCCGCTGGTGAAGATGCCGAGAAAACGATCGAGGTCGACGCCTTCGATCGGGTGGGCGCGGCAATAGGCGAAGGCGTCTTCGATCGAAGCCGACGAAGCGCCGCGGGGCGGGCTACTTGAAGACGCGGGCGAAGACGGTGTCGACATGCTTGGCGTGATAGCCGAGGTCGAAGCACTCCTCGATCTGCGCCGGCTTCAACCGCGCCGTCACCTCGGGGTCCGATTTCAACTCGGTGAGGAAGTCCTTGCCTTCCAGCCAGACCTTCATCGCGTTGCGCTGGACCAGCTGGTACGACTCCTCGCGCGCCACGCCGGCCTGGGTCAGCGCCAGCAGCACGCGCTGCGAATGCACCAGCCCGCCATAGGTGTCGAGGTTCTTCTTCATCATCTCCGGGTAGACGATGAGCTTCTCGATCACGCCGGCCAGGCGCGCCAGGGCGAAATCCAGGGCGATGGTGGCATCGGGGCCGAAGACGCGCTCCACGGCCGAATGCGAGATGTCGCGCTCATGCCACAGCGCCACGTTCTCCAGCGCCGGATTGACCGCCGCGCGGACGATGCGCGCAAGACCCGTCAGGTTTTCGGTCAGCACCGGATTGCGCTTGTGCGGCATGGCCGAGGAGCCCTTCTGGCCCGGCGAGAAATACTCCTCCGCCTCGCGCACTTCCGAGCGCTGCAGGTGGCGGATCTCGATGGCGAGGTTCTCGATCGAGGACGCGATCACGCCGAGGGTGGCGAAGAACATGGCGTGGCGGTCGCGCGGGATGATCTGGGTCGAGACCGGCTCGACCTTGAGGCCGAGCTTGGCGGCGACATGCGCTTCGACCCGGGGGTCGATATTGGCAAAGGTGCCGACCGCGCCGGAGATGGCGCAGGTGGCGATCTCGTCCCGCGCGGCCAGCAGGCGCCGCTTCGCCCGGTCGAAGGCCGCATAGTGGCCGGCGAGCTTCAGCCCGAAGGTGGTCGGCTCGGCGTGGATGCCGTGGCTGCGGCCGATGGTCGGCGTCATCTTGTGCTCCAGCGCGCGCGTCTTCAGCGCCGCCAGCAGCTTGTCGAGATCGGCCAGCAGGATATCGGCCGCCTGCTTCATCTGCACCGCGAGGCAGGTGTCGAGCACGTCGGAGGACGTCATGCCCTGGTGCACGAAACGCGCCGCCGGGCCGACATGCTCGGCGAGGTTGGTGAGGAAGGCGATCACGTCGTGCTTGGTCTCACGCTCGATCTCGTCGATCCGCGCGATCTCCCACTTGCCCTTGCCCCAGACCTCCTTGGCGGCCTCTTTCGGGATCACCCCCAGCTCGGCCTGCGCGTCGCAGGCATGGGCCTCGATCTCGAACCAGATGCGGAAGCGGTTCTCCGGCTCCCAGATCCTGGTCATTTCGGGGCGGGCATAGCGGGGAATCATCGGATTCGGCCTCGGACAGCGGAAGTTGCGATGGCGCCGGTAAACGAACCGGGGAGGCCGTCTTTGTCAACGGGAATTGTAGCATGCCCGCTCCGACATCGGCGCTTGCCGCGCCGCCGCCTTTCGGCGGAGTATCCGCTGGCCCACCAATCAGCCGACGATCCTCCGAATGACCGGTCGCATCCTCCAATTCGGCACCAGCCGGTTCCTCCAGGCGCATGTCGACCTGTTCGTGCACGAGGCGCGCGCGGCCGGTCAGACTGTCGGTCCCATCTCGGTGGTGAAGACCACCCGCGACCCGACCCGTGACGGCCGCGTCACCGCCCTGGCGCGCCCGGAAGGCTACCCGGTCGTGATCCGCGGCCGGGCCGACGGCCAGGATGTGGACCGCAAGGTCCAGGTCACCAGCATCGACCAGGCGTTCAGCGCGCATCGCGACTGGCCCGCGGTCTGTGACCTGTTCACCGCCAGGGCCGACATCGCCGTCTCCAATGTCGGCGACGATGGCTACGCCATTGCTGCCGCGGACCGGCAGCCGCCGGCGCCGGGGGAGGTTCCGGCAGGCTTTCCGGCCAAGCTGCTGTCGCTGCTGCTGCTGCGCCATGCCGCCGGCGGCAAGCCGATGCTGCTGCTGCCCTGCGAGCTCATCAGCGGGAACGGGCGCGTGCTGCGCGCCCTGCTGGAGGAACTGGCGGCGGATTGGCGCGCGCCGGCAAGTTTCCTGCGCTGGCTCGCGACGGAAGTCACGATCTGCGACACGCTGGTCGACCGCATCGTCTCCGCCGCGCTCGAGCCCGCCGGGGCGGTGGCCGAACCCTACGCGCTGTGGGCGATCCAGCGGCGTCCGGGTTTCGTTCCGCCGCTCACCCATCCCTGCATCGTCGTCACCGACGACCTGGAACCCTATGCGCGGCTGAAGCTGCACATCCTCAATCTCGGCCACACCTATCTGGCGGAGATCTGGCGCCACAACGGGCGACCTGACGATGAGACGGTCGGCCGGATCCTGAAAGACCCGGCGATCAAGGGCCAGCTGGAGACGCTCTATCGCGACGAGATTGTCCCCGGCTTCGCCGCGCGCGGCATGGCGGATGCGGCCGAGGCATATGTCGCGAGCACCATCGAGCGCTTCGAGAATCCGTTCCTCGACCATCCGCTTCGTGACATCGCGCAGAACCACGCCATCAAGATCGCGCGCCGGGCGGATGCCTTCATCGCCTGGGTGCGGGAGCGCGATCCCGGATTGACGCTGCCAAGGTTGACGGCCCTGGCGGATTCGCAAAGGTGAAACCTCGACGACATCGGACATGCGGGGGAATGGGATCTTGAAAA
>JBGAGP010000171.1:0-8577 GCA_044226685.1 Dongiaceae bacterium | reverse complement strand
TGGCGCATTTCGCCGGCCTCGTCGCCGGCGGCGTGCATCCGAGCCCACTGCCGCACGCGCATGTCGTGTCGACGACGACGCACAAGACGCTGCGCGGCCCGCGCGGCGGCATGATCCTCAGCAACGACGAGGATCTCGGCAAGAAGATCAATTCGGCGGTGTTCCCCGGTCTGCAGGGCGGCCCGCTGATGCATGTCATCGCGGCCAAGGCGGTGGCTTTCGGCGAGGCGCTGCGCCCGGAATTCAAGGTCTACGCCCAGACTGTCGTTGAGAACGCCAAGGTGCTGGCGGAAACGCTCGTCAAGGGCGGCCTCGCCATCACCACCGGCGGCACCGACAACCACCTGATGCTGGTCGATCTGCGGCCGAAGGGCCTGACCGGCAAGGATTCCGAGCACAGCCTGGAAGAGGCGGGGATCACCTGCAACAAGAACGGCATTCCGTTCGACCCGGAGAAGCCGGCGATCACCTCCGGCATCCGCCTGGGCTCGCCGGCGGCGACCAGCCGCGGCTTCGGCCCGAAGGAGTTCCGCCAGGTAGGCGAGCTGATCGTGCGGGTGCTCGACGGCCTGGCCGCCAACCGCGCCGACAACAGCGCGATCGAACGCCAGGTGCGCGAGGAAGTGCGCCAGTTGTGCAAGCGTTTCCCGATTTACGGGGGCTGACCGGCGCGACGCCGGCGAGAGTTTGGGGAGTAGTGGATGCGCTGTCCGTTTTGCGGAAACGAGGATACCCAGGTCAAGGATTCCCGGCCGACCGATGACAACTCGGCCATCCGCAGACGCCGGCAATGCACCAATTGCGGCGCCCGCTTCACCACCTTCGAGCGCGTGCAGCTGCGCGAGCTCGTGGTGGTGAAGAGCAACGGCCAGCGCGAACCCTTCGAGCGTGAGAAGCTGCTGCGCTCCATGCAGGTCTCGCTGCGCAAGCGTCCCGTGGACCAGGACCGGCTCGAGCGCGTGGTCAACGGCATCGTCCGCCGCCTGGAGAGCTCGGGCGAGAACGAGATCCCGACCTCGGCCATCGGCGAGGCGGTGATGGACGCGCTGGCCAGCCTCGACAAGGTCGCCTATGTGCGCTTCGCCTCGGTCTATCGCAATTTCCGCGAGGCCAAGGATTTCGAGACCTTCATCGGCAAACTCGGCAGTGACGAAGACTGACGGAAAAGCCTTCTCGGCCGCCGATCAGGAGCATATGCGCGCCGCCCTGTCGCTGGCGGCGCGCCACCTCGGACAGACCTGGCCCAATCCCGCTGTCGGCTGCGTCGTCGTCGATGCGGCGGGCCATGTCGTCGGCCGCGGCAGCACCCAGCCCGGTGGACGCCCGCATGCCGAGACCGAAGCGCTGGACATGGCCGGCGCGCGGGCCAGGGGCGCCACCGCCTATGTCACGCTCGAGCCCTGCGCCCATCACGGCAAGACGCCGCCCTGCGCCGCGGCGCTGATCGCCGCCGGGATCAAACGCGTGGTCAGCGCCGTCGAGGATCCCGATCCGCGGGTTTCCGGCGGCGGGCATGCGATGCTGCAGGCAGCTGGCGTCACGGTGCAGCTTGGCCTGCTGGAAGCGGAGGCGCGGGCGGCCAATGCGGGCTTCCTGAAGCGGGTGCGCGCGGGCCTGCCCCTGGTGTCCCTGAAGCTTGCCACCTCCGCCGACGGGCGCACGGCCACCCGCACCGGCGAGAGCAAATGGATCACCGGCGAGGCGGCACGGGCCTTCGGCCACCGTCTGCGCGCCACCCATGATGCCATCGCGGTCGGCTCCGGCACCGTCCTGGCGGACGACCCGGAACTGACCTGCCGCCTGCCCGGGTTGGGCCATCGCTCGCCCCAGCGCGTGGTCTTCGACCGTCGCGGCCGCACGGCGCCGCATGCCGCGATCCTGCGGGGGGTGCGGCCGACTTGGCTGGTGACAGCACCGGGCATGCTGAAAGGTCGCATTCAACAACCTCACGAAGTCCTTGAAATCGAAGAGAATGGCGGTCCCGGGGCGTGGCTGCGTTTAGCTTGCGGGGCGCTGGCCGAGCGCGGCATCACCCGGCTGCTGGTGGAGGGCGGGGCGACCCTGGCGACCGCCTTCCTGGAAGCCGACCTGGTGGACCGTGTCTATTGGTTCCGGGCGCCGCTGGTGATTGGCGGCGACGGCATAGCCGGCGTCGGGCCGCTCAACGCCGACGGGCTGAGCCAGGCCCTCGGATTCCGCCGGGCTGGTCTGCGGCCGCTCGAAAATGATGTGCTGGAACTCTACGAGCGCCCTGCCTAGATTGGCGCCCGTTCCGGGGTGTTAACTTTTCGGCTCTCCATGTTCACTGGCATCATCACCGATCTTGGCCGCGTCCGCGCCATCGCCTTCGGCCCGACCACGCGGCTGGAGATCGAGACGGCATACGACACCGGCGGCATCGCGCTCGGCGCCTCGGTCGCCTGCAGCGGCTGTTGCCTGTCGGTGGTGGAAAAGGGCCCGCATTGGTTGGCGTTCGAAGCCAGCCGCGAGACCCTGGACAAGACCAATCTCGGCGACTGGCAGGTCGGCCGCCCGGTCAACCTGGAGCGCGCCCTGAAGCTCGGCGACGAGCTCGGCGGGCACCTGGTTTCCGGTCATGTCGATGGGGTGGGGCGCATCCTCTCGATCACGCCGGATGGTGGCAGCCTGCGGATCGAGGTGGAGGCGCCGATGGATCTCGCGCGCATGATCGCGCCGAAGGGGTCGATCGTGCTCGACGGCATATCGCTGACCGTGAACGAGGTCGCCGGAAATCGCTTCGGGGTCAACATCATCCCGATTACCCAGACCGCGACCAATCTGGGCCAGGCCAGGGCAGGCGACCGGGTCAACCTGGAAATCGACCTGATCGCCCGATATGTTGCGCGCCTGCTGGCGCCGACGCTGTAGGAGCTGTTTCGTGGGGTTCGAGGAAGTCATTTCGCCGACGCCGGAGATCATCGAGGACGCCAAGCGCGGCCGCATGATCATCCTGGTCGATGACGAGGATCGCGAGAACGAGGGCGACCTGGTCATCCCGGCCGAGCACGCTTCGCCCGAGGCGATCAATTTCATGGCCCGGCACGGTCGCGGCCTGATCTGCCTCGCCATGGAGCGCAGCCGGGTCGAGCAGCTCGGCCTGCCGCTGATGTCGCAGCGCAACGGCACCCGGCACCAGACCGCCTTCACCGTGTCGATCGAGGCGCGCGAGGGCGTCACCACCGGAATCTCCGCCCATGACCGCGCGAAGACGGTGCAGGTGGCGATCGACCCGAAGCGCGGCGCGCAGGACATCGTCACGCCCGGCCACATCTTCCCGCTGGTCGCGCGCGACGGCGGCGTGCTGGTGCGCACCGGCCATACCGAGGCTTCGGTCGACATCGCGCGGCTCGCCGGCTTGAACCCCGCCGGCGTGATCTGCGAGATCATGAACGAAGACGGCACCATGGCGCGGCGCGACGATTTGATCCGCTTCGCGCAGCTGCACGGGCTGAAGATCGGCACCATCCGCGACCTGATCGCCTATCGCCGGCGCTACGACCGCATCGTCGAACGCACGCTGGAGACCGATTTCAGCAGTCGCTTCGGCGGCGACTTCAAGCTCTACGTCTATACCAACCGCGTCGCCCATGCCGAGCATGTCGCCTTGGTGAAGGGCGATCTGCACGGCGACGAGCCGGTGCTGGTCCGCATGCACGCGATGAACGTGCTCGACGACGTGCTGTACGACGCCAAGTCCGGCCGCGGCGCGGAGCTGCACGCGGCAATGAGCGAGATCGGCCGGGTCGGCCGGGGCGTCGTCGTGCTGATCCGCGAACCGCTGCCGACCAGCCTCAGCGATTCGGTACAGCGGCGGATCGCCGCCGCCCAGCCGCAGGGCAAGAGCGGCGCGCCCACCGAGCTGCGCGACTACGGCGTCGGCGCGCAGATCCTGCTCGATCTCGGCGTCCGGCGCATGATCCTGCTCACCAACCGCAAGAAAATCGTCATCGGGCTCGACGGTTACGGCCTTTCCATCGACGGCCAGCGGCCGATCCCGCTCGACGGCCTCTGAAGACAAGGGTACCAAGGCACATCATGAGTGACGCACCGCATATCCTGATCGTCGAGGCGCGCTTCTACGACGACCTGCTCGACGCGATGCTGGACGGCGCCAAGCGCGCCTTGCAGAAGGCCGGCGCGACCTTCGAAGTGGTGACCGTGCCCGGTGCGCTGGAAATCCCGGGCGCGATCAAGTCCGCCCACAGCGCGGCGCAGCAGGGCAAGCTGCCGAAGCGCTTCGACGGCTACGTGGCGATCGGCTGCGTCATCCGCGGCGAGACCACGCATTACGACACGGTCTGCACCGAAAGCGCCCGCGGCCTGATGGACCTGACGATCCAATTCGATCTCGCCATCGGCAACGGCATCATCACGGTGGAGAACGAGGACCAGGCCTGGGTCCGCGCCAAGCCCGACCAGCTCGACAAGGGCGGCGGCGCCGCGGTCGCGTGCCTGACCATGATCCATCTCAAGCGTCGCTGGGGTATCGGCTGATGGCCGCGAAGCCGACCGAGGAGGATCGCGCCGAACGTGGCAAGCGGCTGGCGCTGACGCGCAGCAATGCGCGGCTGGCGGCCGTGCAGGCGCTCTATCAATGGGAAGCGACCGGCATCACGCCGGCCCAGGTGGTCAAGGAATTCACCGATCATCGCCTGGGCGAAGTGGTGGACGACGTGGCGCTGCCGCCCGCCGATCTGAAGCTCTTCACCCTGATCGTCGCGGGCGCGGCTGCAAACGTCGCCGAGCTCGACGACATGATCGCCGCGGTCTTGACCGAGGATTGGACCACCGAGCGGCTCGAGGCCACGCTGCGCGCCATCCTGCGTTGCGGCGCCTTCGAGCTGGCGCATCGCGAGGAGGTGCCGCCGCGCGTGGTGATCGCCGAGTATGTCGGCGTCTGCGACGCCTTCTTCGGCGCCAAGGAAACCGGCCTGGTGAACGGCATCCTGGATCAGCTGGCGCGGCAGTTGCGCCCCGACGAGATGGGTGCGGGAAAATCGGGAGAGGGCGGTGGCCCGGCTGCCCGGTGAGTTCGAGCTGATCCGGCGCTATTTCGCGCCGCTTGCCGCGCAGGCTTCGGGCGCGCTCGGTCTCCAGGACGATGTCTGCACCATCCAGCCGCCGCCGGGCGAGGAGTTGGTGCTGACCGTCGACGCGCTGACCGCCGGCGTGCATTTCCTGCGCGATGACCCACCCGATTTGATCGCCCGCAAGATGCTGCGGGTGAACCTTTCCGATCTCGCCGGCAAAGGCGCCAGGCCGCTCGGCTACCTGATGACGACAGCCTTCGACCCGGCCACCGACGAGGCCTGGGTGGCGCGCTTCTGCCAGGGCCTGGCGCAGGACCAGGCGGAATTCGGCCTGGCGCTGCTCGGCGGCGACACCACGGCGACCCCCGGGCCGCTCGCCCTGACCGCGACCTTGATCGGTGCCGTGCCCAGCGGCCGGGCGTTGCGGCGCAACGGCGCGCGGCCGGGCGACCGCATCCTGGTGACCGGCACCATCGGCGACGGCTATTTCGGCCTCGGCGCCAGCCGCAACGAGCTGGGGCACCTGTCGTTCGAGCATCTCGATTTCCTGACCCGCCGCTACCGCCTGCCGGAGCCGCGCGTCGCCTTCGGCCGCGGCCTGATCGAGCGGGGCCTGGGGCGGGCGGGGATGGATGTCTCGGACGGCCTCGTCGCCGATCTCAGCCATATGTGCGCGGCCTCCGGCTGCGGCGCCGAGGTGGCGACGCCCAAGGTGCCGCTCTCGGCGGCGGTGGCCGAACTGCTGGCCGAGACGCCGGATCTGCTGCTGACCGCCATGGGCGGCGGCGATGACTACGAAGTACTGATCGCTGCCCCGGCGGAGCAGGTGCCGGCGATCCTGGACCTGGGCCGGCGCACCGCCACGCCGGTAGCGGAAATTGGCGTCTTTACAATGGGTCAGGATGTTTTGTTCCTGGATGCCGATAACCGGCCGGTCCACCTGCCCAAAGCGGGCTTCACCCACTTTTAACCATTCCGCGCGCAATCTTTCCTAAGATTTTCGCCGCTTTTGCCGGGCGAGCGGGCGGCCGCGACCAGTCCGCCAAAGATGGTGCGATGAAGAAGCTCCTGATCGTCCTTGTTCTCCTGCTCGTGCTGGGCGGCGGTGGCGCCGCGGCCGGCTGGTGGTTCTATTTCCGCACGCCCGATGACGTGGCGGAGGCGCCCCCGCCGGTGCAGATCAGCCAGACCGAGCTCGATTCCATCCCGATCACCGTGCTGCGCAACGGCAAGGCCGCCTATCTGTTCAACTTCCGTATCGTGCTGATGTTCGACGATCCGATCAAAAAGGAGATGGTCGACAGCCGCCTTCCGGAAGTCTACGACGCGGTCGCCACCGAGCTGCACCAGCTGATGTCGCGCAAGCAGCTGGAGCAGGGCGGCTTCGAGGAGGCGCTGATCCGCCAGCGCCTGGAGAAGGTGGTCAAGAAGCGCATCGGCGACGAGAACATCTACCGCGTCTCGATCCGCGCCATGGAAAAGTTCGACCTCAAATAGTTGCGTGCGGCACCGCCTTCCGGCACGGTGCGGGCGCCATGCGACGAGTCTCCCTGCAGCACCGCACCGTCTTCATCCTCGCCGTCGCGCAGGCGTTGGCGAATTCCTGCATGTCGATTTTCGGCACCATCTCGGCCCTCACCGGCAAGATGCTGGCCGCCGATCCCCACCTCGCCACGCTGCCGCTCGGCTTGCAGTTCATCCTGACCATGGGGGCGACCATCCCGGCCTCGCACCTCATGCGCCATCTCGGCCGGCGCAATGCGTTCTTCATCGGCGCGGCGATCGGCATGCTGGGCGGCGGCATCGGCATGGCTGCGACCTATCTCGGCAGCTTCGCGCTGTTCTGCGTCGGCAACGCGGTCATGGGCGCTTCCAACGCCTTCCTGCTGCATTTCCGCTTTGCCGCGGCGGAAGCGGCCGATGACGCCTTCCGCCCGAAGGCCATTTCGCTGGTGCTGGCCGGCGGCGTGGTGGCGGCGGTGATCGGGCCGAGCCTCGCCAGCATCGGCACCGATCTTTTCGCGCCCTACACCTTCATGGGGTCCTACCTCTTCGTGGCTCTGCTGTGCCTGGCGATGTATCCGGTGCTGTGGCCGATCCACGCGCCGCCGCCGGCCGCCGCCGAGATCGCCGGCCCCCAGCGCCCCTTGGCCGAGATCGCCCGCCAGCCGGTCTTCGTCGCCGCGTTGCTGGCGGCGACCTTCGGCTACGGCACCATGTCCTTCGTCATGACCGCGACGCCGCTCGCCATGGTTGCCTGCGGCTTCCCGATCGGCAGCGTGGCGCACGTCATCTCGTGGCACATCCTCGGCATGTTCGCGCCCAGCTTCGTCACCGGCCATCTGATCCGCCGCTTCGGCGACCGCAGCGTGCTATTGGCGGGTGCCGCCTGCTATGGCGGCACGATCGTCTTCGGCCTGCTCGGCGTCGACATCCAGAATTTCTGGGCCGCGCTGGTGCTGCTGGGCCTCGGCTGGAATTTCCTGTTCGTCGGCGGCACCAGCCTGCTGACGAAATGCTACCGGCCGAGCGAGCGGGCCAAGGTCCAGGGCTTCAACGACTGCCTGATCTTCTCCGGTGTCGCGCTGTGTTCGCTCACCGCCGGGATCATCGAGCAGAGTTGGGGCTGGGACTCCGTCATCTGGGCCGCCCTGGTGCCGACCCTGGTGATCCTGGCGGCGGTGGTCTGGGGCGCTCCGGGACGGCAGCCGGCCAGATCGGCCACCGTTTAGCCCTCCGGCTGGAATCCCCGGCAAGGCGGCGGAAACCCAACCGTTGCGCGGTTGTAACCTTTTCCCTATGCTGCCGCCCGAAAGCCGGCCGGGCCAGGGGATTATCATTTTATTTCAGGGCCTTGCGGCTGGCCAATGCGACTCAATCGACGGGGATGATCTGACAATGGACCAGATGTACTACTGGCTCGTACTTGTGTGCGGCGCGCTGGCGCTGCTCTACGGGCTTTGGGCGACGAAATCGGTGCTGGCCGCTTCGGCCGGCAATCCGCGGATGCAGGAGATTGCCGCCGCCATTCAGGAAGGCGCCAAGGCCTATCTGAACAAGCAATACACCATGATCGCCATCGTCGGCGTGGTCGTGGCGGTGATCCTGTTCTTCGGCCTGTCGAGCCTGTCGGCAATCGGCTTCGTGCTCGGCGCCGTGCTGTCCGGCCTCACCGGCTATATCGGCATGAACGTCTCGGTCCGCGCCAATGTGCGCACGGCGGAAGCCGCGCGGCACGGCATGGCGCAGGCTCTGGCCATCGCCGCGAAATCCGGCGCCATCACCGGCCTGCTGGTGGTCGGCCTCGGCCTGCTCGGCGTCGCCGGCTACTACATCTTCCTGCGCAACACCGGCACCGAGATGCGCCCGATGCTGGAGGCCCTGGTCGGCCTCTCCTTCGGCGCTTCGCTGATCTCCATCTTCGCCCGTCTCGGCGGCGGCATCTTCACCAAGGGCGCCGACGTGGGCGCCGACCTGGTGGGCAAGGTCGAGGCCAACATCCCCGAGGACGACCCCCGCAACCCCG
>JBGAGP010000170.1:0-8752 GCA_044226685.1 Dongiaceae bacterium | reverse complement strand
GGCGGCAATGGCGGCGAGCGGTGCCGCCAATTTAAGGACCAGTGATGTCTCCGCGCGGGGCTCAAGCCGCATGGCTGCCGTCCTCCGCGAAGCCCTGCCCGGCCATCATCAGGCCGAGCTCGCGGATATCGACATGGCCCCGCGGCAAGCCGGCGGAGACGCGCCCGCGATACATCACGACGACGCGATCCGCCAGGGCCAGCAACTCGTCGAGATCCTCGGAGATCAAAAGGATACCGGCCCCGCCCTGGCGCGCCGCCAGGAGCTGGCGATGCACGTAGGAGACGGCGCCGATGTCGAGCCCGCGGCTCGGCTGGTTGGCGAGGATGATGCGCGGCCCCTGGGCCATCTCGCGGCCCAGGATCAGCTTCTGCATGTTGCCGCCCGAGAGCAGCCGCGTGATCGCCTGCGGGCCGGGGCAGCGCACGTCGTAATCGGCGATGATGCGGTTGGCGAAGTCCCGCGCCGCCTTCCAGTCGATGAGGCCCCGGCGCGAGAACGGCGGCTCGCCATAGCGGGCGGAGATCAGGTTCTCCTCCAGCGTGAGGTCGGCGATCAGGCCCTGGGCATGGCGATCCTCGGGGATCCGGCCGATGCCGTAGCTCACCATGCGGGCCGGGTCGAAATAGTGGATCTCCTGCCCGAACAGGGCGACGCGCCCGGAATCCGGCTCGACCATCCCGCTGACCAGATCGGCCAGCGTCGACTGGCCGTTGCCGGAAACGCCGGCGATGCCGAGGATTTCGCCGCCATGCAGTGTCAGCGTGGCGTCCTGGAGCAGCGCGCGGCGGGATTTCTCGTCCCGCACGGTGACGGCGGCAAGGTCCAGCACCGCGTCGCCCAGCGGCACCGGATCGACCCTAGGCTCCGGCACGACCCGGCCGACCATCAGTTCCGCCAGTTCGTGCCGGTCGGTCGCCGCGGTGACGCGCTCGGCCACCAGCCGGCCCTGGCGCAGCACCAGCACCCGGTCGCTCGCCGCCATCACCTCGTGCAGCTTGTGCGAGATGAAGATGACGGCGAGGCCGCGGCCGACCAGCTTGTAGAGGGTCGCGAACAGCGCCTCGCTCTCCTGCGGCGTCAGCACGGCGGTCGGCTCGTCGAGAATCAGGATGTGGGCGTCGCGATAGAGCGCCTTCAGGATCTCCACCCGCTGGCGCTCGCCGACCGAAAGATCGGCGACCCGGGCCTCCGGCCGGATGGCGAGGCCGAAGGCTTCCGACAGTTCCGCCAGCTTGCGCCGGCCCTCGGCGCGGCGCGAGGCGGCGTGCCACAGCCTCTCCGTGCCCAGCATGACGTTCTCGAGCACGGTCAGGTTGTCGGCGAGGGTGAAATGCTGGTGCACCATGCCGATGCCGCGCTCCAGCGCGGCGCGCGGCGACCCCGGCGGCAGAGCCTCGCCGAAGGCATTGATCGATCCCTCATCGGCCACATAGTGACCGAACAGGATGTTCATCAGCGTGGTCTTGCCGGCGCCATTCTCGCCCAGCAGCGCCAGCACCTCGCCCCGATGGAGATCGAAGGTGATCCCATCATTGGCGAGGAGCGGACCGAAGCGCTTGGTAATGCCGGTGAGCCGGAGGACGACCTCCCCCGGCTCGGTTCCAGCCATCGCTGGCATCGAAGCGACGCCGTCAGCTCGATTTCGGCTCGCTGTCGTCGATGGCGACCGAGAAGCTGCCGTCCTTGATCGCCTTTTCCTTCTCGGCGACCTTGGCGACCACATCGGCCGGCACCTTGCCCTCGAAGGTGCCGAGCGGCGAGAGCGAGCAGCCGCCGGCCTTCATGAAGGAATAGACGCCGTAATCCTCGGCCTTGAAGGCGCCGGCCTTCACCGCGGCGATGGCGGCATCCAGGGTCGGTTCGAAATGCCAGAGCGCCGAGGCGACCACCGTGTCGGGATAGTCCGCCTGGGTGTCGATGACGTTGCCAATGGCGAGCACGCCGCGCTCCTTGGCCGCGTCGGAGACGCCGAAGCGCTCGGCATACATCAGGTCGGCGCCGGCATCGATCTGGGCGAAGGCGGTCTCCTTGGCCTTCGGCGGGTCGAACCAGGAGCCGATGAAGGCGACCTGGAACTTGGCGTCGGGCGCCGTTTCGCGCACGCCGGCCATGAAGGCGTTCATCAGCCGGTTGACCTCGGGGATCGGATAGCCGCCGACCATGCCGATGTTCTTCTTCTTGGTCATGGCGCCGGCAACGATTCCGGTCAGATACGAGGCGTCCTGAATGTAGTTGTCGAAGACGGCGAAGTTCGGCACCGCCGCATCCGGCTTGAAGCTGGAGCCGATCAGGAAGGCGCGGTCCGGGTAGTCCTTGGCCACCGCGCGGGCGGCGTCTTCCACCGCGAAGGCCTCGCCGACGATCAGCTGATGGCCCGCCTCGCAATACTCGCGCATGACCCGCTCGTAATCGGTGTTCGAGACCTTTTCCGAGAAGGTGTATTCGATGTCGCCGCGATCCTGCGCCGCGGTGGCGGCCTTGTGGATACGGCTGACCCACTGCTGCTCCACCGGCACGGTGTAGATTGCCGCGGTCTTGATCTTGTCCGCCGCCCAGACGCGGCTCGGCAATGTGCCGAACGCCGAAACAGCCGCCGCCCCGCCCGTCGCGAGCAGGACATTACGACGAGAAAACGTCATCTCCAGTCCCCCTTATCAGCCTGTGTTGGCCCTTTCCGGGCCGTTTCCCTGATCCTGCGCGAACTCTACCCTATTCCGCCGCCTTGCGCATCGGGTTGCGGGGGTCTTGCGTCCAGTTGAGGTAGGGCTTGCCGGTGTCGACCGCGACCATGGAGATGCAGTCCGGCACCGGGCAGACGTGGTTGCACAGGTTGCAGCCCACGCATTCGGCGTCGATCACCTCATAGCGCCGCTTCCCGTCGACCCGCTGGGCGGCGATCGCCTGGTGCGAAGTGTCCTCGCAGGCGATGTGGCACAGGCCGCACTTGATGCACTTGTCCTGGTCGATTTTGGCGATGGATTTGTAGTTGATGTTGAGGAACTGCCAGTCGGTGACGTTCGGCACCGCCTTGCCGCGGAAGTCCTCGATCGTCTTGTAGCCCTTGCCATCCATCCAGTTGGAGAGGCCGGAGATCATGTCGTCGACGATGCGGAAGCCGTAATGCATCGCCGCGGTGCAGACCTGGACCGTGCCGGCGGAGAGCGCGATGAACTCCGCCGCGTCGCGCCAGTTGGCGATGCCGCCGATGGCCGAGATCGGCAGGCCGAAGGTGTCCTTGTCGCGGGCGATGTCGGCGACCATGTGCATGGCGATCGGCTTCACCGCCGGGCCGCAATAGCCGCCATGGGTGCCCTTGCCGTCCACCGTCGGCGTCGGCGCCATGATGTCGAGGTCGATGGAGGTGATCGAGTTGATGGTGTTGATCAGCGACACCGCATCCGCGCCGCCCTCCTTCGCCGCGCGGGCCGGCTTGCGGATATCGGTGATGTTGGGGGTCAGCTTCACGATCACCGGCATGCGGGTATGCTGCTTGCACCATTTGGCGACCATGCCGACATATTCCGGCACTTGGCCGACGGCGGAGCCCATGCCGCGTTCCGACATGCCGTGCGGGCAGCCGAAATTGAGCTCGATCCCGTCGGCGCCGGTCTCCTCGACCAGCGGCAGGATGCCCTTCCAGGCCTCCTCGGTGCAGGGCACCATCAGCGAGACGACGACGGCGCGGTCGGGCCAGTCGCGCTTCACCTGCTTGATCTCGCGCAGGTTCACGTCCAGAGGCCGGTCGGTGATCAGCTCGATGTTGTTGAAGCCGATCATGCGCTGGTCGGCGGAATGCAGCGCCCCGTAGCGCGAGCTGACATTCACCACCGGCGGGTCTTCGCCCAACGTCTTCCACACCACCCCGCCCCAGCCGGCCTTGAAGGCGCGCACGACGTTGTATTCCTTGTCGGTCGGCGGCGCCGAGGCGAGCCAGAACGGGTTGGGCGACTTGATGCCGATGAAGTTGCTGCGAAGGTCGGCCATCTCGGTTCTCCTGCTCAGTCGTCGCCAGCTACCTGGCGCTCGACACAAACCCGCTCGTCACCCCGGCCCTGAGCCGGGGTCCATCCCACCGCTAGCGCCAAGCCCATCCATGGATCCCGGCTCAAGGCCGGGATGACGGGTGGAGAGGCGGCGCGATCGTGCAACCACGACCGGCTCTAGCGGCCGCCGCGCAAATAGCGGTCGATGGATTTCGCGGCAATCTTGCCGTCCTCGACGCTCTGCACGGTCAAATCGATGCCGCTGGCGATGCAGTCGCCGCCGGCCCAGACGTTGCCCAGCGAGGTCTTGCGCTCCTCGTTCACGGCGATCTTGCCGCCGTGGAGGTCGAGGGATTCGCGCGCCTTGCCGTTGACCGGGTCCTTGACCAGCTTCTGGCCGATCGCCTTGAACACTTGGTCGCAAAGCACGGTGAAGGTCTCGCCGGTGCCGACCAGCTGACCGCGGTCGTCCATGGCGGTGCGCTCGAACTCCACTTCCTTGACCGCGCCGTCATGGCCGATCAGGCGCAAGGGTCGGGCCCAGTGCTTCAGCTTCACGCCATTGACCTGGGCGAATTCCTGTTCGTGCCAGGTGGCGCTCATATGCTCCGGCCCGCGGCGATAGACCAGCGTGACGTCCTCGGCGCCGAGGCGCCTGGTCTGCACCGAGATATCGATGGCGGTGTTGCCGCCACCGATGACGACGATCTTTCGCCCGACCTTCAGCTTGGACTTGTCGGTCGTCTGGCGCAGGGCGGCGATATAGGCAACGGCATCCTCGACACCGCTCAACTTGTCCTCACCCTCCAGGCCGAGGGCATTCACGCCGGCGAGGCCAAAGCCGAGGAACACGGCATCGAAGTCCTTGCGCAGTTGGTCGAGGGTCACGTCGCGGCCGAGGGCCTGGCCGGTCTTCACCGAGATGCCGCCGATCGAGAGGATGAACTGGACTTCGCGCTGCGCGAAGTCGTTCACGGTCTTGTAGGCGGCGATGCCGTATTCGTTGAGACCGCCGAGCTTCGGCTTCGCCTCGAAGATCGTCACGTCGTGACCCTGCACCGCCAGCGCATGGGCGCAGGACAAGCCCGCCGGCCCGCCGCCGACGACCGCAACGCGCTTGCCGGTCGGCTTCTGACGGCTGAACGGCCGATGATTGCTCTGCAGCAGATGGTCGACGGCGAAGCGCTGCAGCATGCCGATATTGACCGGCTTGTCCTCCGAGGTGTTGCGGACGCATTTGTCCTCGCACAGGATCTCGGTCGGGCAGACCCTGGCGCACATGCCGCCCAGGATGTTGGCCTCGAGAATCTCCTGCGCGGCGCCCAGCGTGTTGCCGGTGTTCACCATGCGGATGAAGTTGGGGATGTCGATCGAGGTCGGGCAGGCTTCGACGCAGGGCGCGTCGTGGCAGAAATAGCAGCGGCTGCTTTCGATCAGCGCTTTCTTGCGGTCGAGGGGCGGCTTGACGTCCTCGAAATTCGCCGCGACCTCGTCGGGCCGCAGGCGGCCGGCGGCGATGTCCGGCGTTGCCGATTGCGTCATCAACCCCTCCCAAAGGTCGCTGCCACAAATTCCCGGCTTGGACGGCGCACCGAGGTGCGGTCCTGACCGACACTGGCGTGTGATTGGGGAATTGTGGGGAAGTTTGACCAATTGATCAAGAATATTTTTGACCAAACGGACAAGTTTTTTCTTTGCTTCCCCCGCCGCAGCGGGTCCAATAAGACTCGTTCGCAAATGGAGATCAGCGGCATTGGCAAATAACGATCCGATGGAGGCCGAACCGGCCAATGGCGGCGGCGTGCGCCAGCGCAGCCGCGCCAGCATCGAGCGGCGCATCCTCGAAGCCGCCGAATCGGTGTTCGCCGAAGTGGGATTCAACGGCGCCACGACGGCGGAAATCGCCCGGCGCGCTGGCATCCCGAAGGCAAACCTGCACTACTATTTCAAGACCAAGGAAGAGCTCTATCAACAGGTGCTGACCGGGATCATCAACACCTGGCTGCACACCGCCGACGAGATCACCGCGGATGCCGACCCGGCACGCGCCCTCGCCCACTACATCACCGCCAAGATCGAGCTGGCCCGCACACAGCCGATCCCGTCGCGCGTCTTCGCCAACGAGATCATCCACGGCGCGCCGCATCTCGGCAGCTACCTCGGCGCCGAGTTGCGCAGCTGGGTCGATGCCAAGGCGAAGGTCATCAAGAGCTGGATCGCCGCCGGCAAGATGCGCGACGTCGATCCCCGGCACCTGCTGTTCATGATCTGGGCCAGCACCCAGACCTATGCCGATTTTGCCTCGCAGATCTCCGCCGTTCTCGGCCGCGATCAGCTTTCGCCGCAGGAGTACAAATCCGTCGCCCGGCAGGTGACGGAGATCATCCTGCGCGGCTGCGGGCTGACGCCGCCTGGCGGCGGCTGACACCGCGCGGCACCGGGAGCGCGCGCGGCACTCCGGCACATTCCTCCGACAGCTCGCGAACGGCGCCGCCGCGACGCGGCGTCAGGCGCGCTTGCCCTCTGCGGCAGCTGCTTCGCTGGCGACCTGGCACGCCACATCGATGAAATGCGCGAGCTCGCCCTTGTGCATCTGCCGCGCCATCTTGGCCAGGCGGCGCAATTCCTTGCGAATATAGTCCATGTTCTGCGCCGCTTCGGGCGCGGCGGTGCGCGTGTTTACGCGCTGCCGATGACCGTTCACTGCGCCGGTCGCGTTGACATCCCCATGCAACACTTGTCCCTCCCTTACCCGTAGGACACCCCAATGATTGCGAACCTGACACGCCGGCCAGCGGAGAACGCGGGGCGGCCACACGCTGGCGCGCCCGATCAACGATGAATCCCGGCCGACGACACAAACCGGTCGGAGCTGTGCTGCTGGCAATTGACGCGGAGGCCTATCCCGACCCGGTCCGAAAACGAGGCGCCCCCGCCCCTCAGTCATGTCCCCGACGCAAACAGCGGCGCAAGAAATCCTAGCCACTGTTTCCTAAATCTCGTCAGCTTCCCAGGGCCAAGTCAAGATTGTTCGGCAAGAGACGCCCTTGAAGTTGCACGTGCAATACTTTGGCGCGGATTCACATAATTGAACCGCAGCGTCTCATTGCTCCGTACTATCTGCGCTGGCGCCGTTAAGGTGTGTAAAGGTCGGAGAGTTGCGCACGCAAACAAAAGCGGCCGGCAATGCCGGCCGCTTGCGAGGAGAGGAAACGAGGACGATGAAAACGATTACTGTGCCGCCTTGCGTGGCACGGAGCGCGGCGTGCGCGCCTGGTTGACCTTCGACAGCGCGTCGAACATGGCCGGGAATGGCGGGCGATCGATATAGCGGCCAGCGCCTTTCTCGACGTCGAGCTTGCCATCGGCCCAGACCACCTTGCCGCGGCTGATCGTGTGGCTCGGAATGCCCTTCACCGTCATGCCTTCGAAGATGTTGAAGTCGACCTTCTGGTGATGCGTCTTGGCCGAGATGGTGCGCGTGCCTTCCGGATCCCACACGACGAGGTCCGCGTCGGCGCCGACGGTGACCGAGCCCTTGCGCGGATAGATGTTGAAGATCTGCGCGGCATTCGCCGATGTCACCTTGACGAATTCGCTCGGCGTCAGGCGCCCACTGTTGACGCCGTGGTGCCATAGCACCGCCATGCGATCCTCGACACCGCCGGTGCCGTTGGGGATGCGCGAGAAGTCGTTGCGGCCCATCGCCTTCTGGTCGGCACAGAAGCAGCAGTGATCGGTGGCCGTCGTCTGCAGATTGCCCGATTGCAGCGCGCGCCAGAGATATTCCTGGTTCTCCTTCGGCCGGAACGGCGGGCTCATCACATGCGCCGCCGCGAAGTTCCAGTCCGGGTGGCGATAGACCGAATCATCGACCAGCAGATGGCCGGCCAGGACCTCGCCATAGACGCGCTGGCCCTCGAGCCGCGCACGGATGATCGCCTCGACGGATTCCTTGCAGGAATTGTGCACGATGTAGAGCGGCGCGCCGAGGACCTGGGCGACGCGGATCGCGCGGTTGGCGGCCTCGCCCTCCACCTCCGGCGGGCGTGACATCGGATGGCCTTCCGGGCCGGTGATGCCGCGCTTCAGGATCTCCTGCTGCAGGTGATAGACCAGCTCGCCATTCTCCGCATGCACGGTCGCCAGCGCACCCAGCTCCTGGCAGCGCGAGAAACTCTTCACCAGGTTCTCGTCGGGCACCATGATGGCGTTCTTGTACGCCATGAAGTGCTTGAACGAGTTGACGCCCTTCTCCTTCACCAGCGTGCCCATGTCGCGATAGACCTCGTCGCTCCACCAGGTGATGGCGACGTGGAAGGAATAATCGGCGCAGGATTTTTCCGCCCATTCGCGCCACTGGTCATAGGCGGTCATGATCGAGGTGTTCGGCGCCGGGATCACGAAATCGATGATCATGGTGGTGCCGCCGGCCAAGGCCGCGGCAGTGCCGGTGAAGAAGTCCTCGCTGGCAACCGTGCCCATGAACGGCAGCTGCATATGCGTGTGTGGGTCGATGCCGCCCGGCATCACGTATTGGCCGCCGGCGTCGACCACCTTGGCGCCACTTGGTGCCTCCAGCTTCTCGCCTACCGCCTTGATCACGCCATCGGCGCAATAGACGTCGGCGCGGCTCGAACCTTCGGCCGTCACCACGGTGCCGCCACGAATCAGCAGAGACATGCGCTGACCTCCCATTGAATCTTGATTGAGGACTCCCGGCTTCGCCCCGAGAGTTGTCCAATTGGTCAAACTCTATCGCAGAG
>JBGAGP010000169.1:0-8508 GCA_044226685.1 Dongiaceae bacterium | reverse complement strand
CAGCAGCCACCCGGAATTCACGTCGCGCATGATGCGCTCGACGGAATTGAAGGCCATGTCGACATGCGGCGTGTACTGCATCGCCAGGATCAGGCCGGTGGCGATCATCACCATCAGCATGAAGCCGGCGAGCGAGCCGAAATTCCACCAGTAGTTCAGGTTCTTCGGCGTCGGATACTCGTACGCCTCGTGATGCAGGTAGCTGAAGATCGGCAGACGATGATCGATCCAGCGGATGACGGGGTTCTTGAAGACGGGAGCAGCCATGTTCGTTTCTCCTGCCTCAACCGATCTTCACGAGGGTGTCGGATTCGAAGGTGTAGGTGGGCACCGCCAGGTTCAGCGGCGCGGGGCCGCGGCGGATGCGCCCGGAGGTGTCGTATTCGGAGCCGTGGCACGGGCAGAACCAGCCGCCGTACTGGCCGCGCGGTTCGGCCGGCTTCTGGCCCTGCGGCACGCAGCCCAGATGCGTGCACACGCCGACCAGGATCAGCCATTCCGGCTTCTGCACCCGCGCTTCGTCGGTCTGCGGATCGCGCAGGGTCGAGATGTCGACATCCTCGGCCTGCTTGATTTCTTCCGGCGTGCGGCGGCGGATGAAGACCGGCTTGCCGCGCCATTTCACGGTGATCGCCTGGCCGACCTCGATCGCGGACAAATCCACTTCGATGGAGGACAGCGCCAGCACGTCCTTGGACGGGTTGAGGCTGTTGATCAGCGGCCAGGCCACGGCGACGGCGCCGAAACCGGCGAGCGACGTGGACAATAGATTGAGGAAGTCGCGGCGGGTGCCGGAGGTGGCCGCCCCACCATGCGTTGCTTGCGCCATTGCTTACATCCCTTACCCGGCAGCCGCCCCAAAGCCCGCGAAGCCCCGAACGTCCCGGTACTGAATCTCCGGGCAATTCCATCGGCTTCGCGGCGTTTCGGCCGCCAATGCGATCTGAGGTCGCCGCCTTATATCACGCGCGTTAAGACCTGCCCCCCGGATCGCATGTCGCCCGATTGCGACAAACCGACGCAGCAATTCCGACAGGCCGCCCAAGCGGTTGCGGCGCCGATCTGACGCCGATGTTTTTCGAGCGCCACGCCGAGGACGGCGCCGATTTCCACGCCGCGCTGCAGGGCGCCTGCGACAAGTTCGATGCCGGCTACTACCCGCGCTTCAAGAAGTGGTGCGACGAATACTTCTATCTGCCGCACCGGCAGGAGCCGCGCGGCCTTGGTGGCATCTTCTACGACACGCTGAACACCGGCGACTGGGCCAGGGATTTCGGCTTCACCCAGGCGGTGGGCGAGGCGTTCCTGGCGATCTACCCGGAAATCGTGCGCCGCCACATGGAAAAGGACTGGTCCGAGGAGGAGCGCCGCCACCAGCTCGTGCGCCGCGGCCGCTATGTCGAGTTCAACCTGCTCTACGACCGCGGCACCATCTTCGGCCTGAAGACCGGCGGCAACACCGACGCGATCCTGATGTCCCTGCCGCCGGAAGTGGTGTGGCCGTAGCGTCAGTTGGGCCAGTTCAATGGCTTGTTCCACCATGTGGAGACCCAAATGCAGAGGCTGACGCTGGCGAGCGCCAAGATCATCAGCGCTAACGCCCATCCTGCGCCGGACCAATCGCCCCGCCAAAAGGCTTGCACGCCCTTGTAAGAAACAAGCGCCAAGCCAGCGAAGATTGCCAGCATGACTGGCGCCATGAAAGCCGCTGCACCATGGGCCGCGACCACGACGCCGCAACCGCCGAAGAACAGCAATACGGGCATTGTGAGCAGCAAAAGGACGATGGCGAAGGCGCGGACGCCCATTGAACTCGTATCTCGGGTTGCACCGGAGGGCATTTCTCCTGGAGCCGAGTTCCGCGGCTCCTTAGCTTCACTGGTTGCCCCAGACCTTTCCTCCGGATGCTCAGAATCCGTCATCAGCAAGCACCTTTGAACACATCAAGGGTCGACTCGCGAGCCCGCCATGTATGCTAAAATACATCGTTTCTATCTGCTTTTGTTGTTGTGCCTGTGAGCGCTTGGTAGATGGACACTCGGTTCGATCAGAAAGGGAGCCCAAACATCAATCGCGACCTCGAAAAATCCTGGACCGCCAACGCCGCCAACTGGACGCGGGCGGTGCGGGACGGGCTCATTCCCAGCCGCAAGGCGGGGACCGATGCGGCGATCGTCGCGGCGATTGCAGAGCGCCGGCCGAAGCGGCTGCTCGACGTCGGCTGCGGCGAAGGCTGGCTGTGCCGCGGGATTCGGGCGGCAACCCAATGCGACACGACCGGCATCGATGCCTCGGCCGGTCTCGTGCGCGATGCGGCGGCGGCCGATCCCGACGGACGCTACCAGGTGCTGTCCTATGCCGATCTGGTCGCCGGGGCGCATGATCTCGGCGGCGAGTTCGACGCCATCGTCTTCAACTACGCGCTGTTCGAGGAAGACGTCGCGCCGCTGCTCGCCGCGGCGCGAGGGCTGTTGGCGCCGCAGGGCGCAGTCCTGATCCAGACCCTGCATCCGGACGCCCAGATATAGATCATGCCGGCGAGGATCGCGAGGACGACGAACCTGTCCAGCCGGCCTGCGTCGACGCCGGTCACCTGGACACCCTTGAATGAAAGAATGCCGTAGCGGCGAACAGTCCGAGCATTATTGGCCCGAGGACCGTTACCATCGTCATCACACCGCATGTGCCGAGAAACAGAAGCAATGGCGCGACGAATAGAAGAAGCGCAATCGCAATCACGCGGCCGACATGCCCGCCGGCAACTGCACGACCATCGGTGCAGCAACATTTCAGTATCTTCCGGCAGCTCCTTCGATAGTCATCAATCAGCACCCTTAGACGCTAAGCGCCGAAAAGCTACCCACGCTACTTATTGTTGCAGCGGCAAACCCACGCCGCCTGAGCCGTCACATCGATCGGCGTCACCACCTCGAACAATCTGGACCGCCAACGCCGCCAACTGGACGCGGGCGGTGCGGGACGGGCTCATCCCCAGCCGCAAGGCGGGGACGGATGCGGCGATCGTCGATGCCGTCGTGGCGCGCAGGCCCACGCGCCTGCTGGATGTCGGCTGCGGCGAAGGCTGGCTGTGCCGCCGGATCTGGGCGGCAACTCAATGCGACACGACCGGCATCGATGCCTCCGCCGGTCTCGTGCGCGATGCGGCGGCGGCCGATCCCGACGGACGCTACCAGGTGCTGTCCTATGCCGATCTGGTCGCCGGGACGCATGATCTCGGCGGCGAGTTCGACGCCATCGTCTTCAACTACGCGCTGTTCGAGGAAGACGTCGCGCCGCTGCTCGCCGCGGCGCGAGGGCTGTTGGCGCCGCAGGGCGCAGTCCTGATCCAGACCCTGCATCCGGACGTCTTCGCCGGGGCCGCCGAAGGCTGGCGGATCGAGGATTTTGCCGCGTTCCAGAGCCCGGATTGGACGCCGATGCCCTGGTACTACCGCTCGGTCGCGTCCTGGCGACAGACCATCGCGCGCGCCGGGCTGGCGCTCATCGAGGCGCGCGAGCCGCAGACCGCGGATGGCCGCATCCTGTCGCTGCTGATGATCTGCGAGGCGGCACGGCCATGAGCGTCGTCAAGGTGTTCTGGCAGGACCCCTATCGCACGTCGCTCGGCACGCAGGTCGCGACCGTCGCGGGCAACGACGTGACCCTCGCCGAGACCATCTTCTATGCCTTCTCCGGCGGGCAGGAGAGCGATGCGGGCAGCATCGGCGGGCACGCGGTGGTCGCCGCGCGCAAGGCGGATGGCGACATCGTCTATACCCTGGCGGACGGCCACGGCCTGCGGCCGGGCGACGCGGTCACGATCGAGATCGACTGGGCGCGGCGCTACCGGCTGATGCGCCTGCACCTCGCCGCCGAGATCATCCTGGAGCTCGCCTACCAGAACCTGCCCGGAATCGAAAAGATCGGCGCCCATATCGCCGCGGACAAGGCGCGCATCGACTTCGCCTGGGGCGAGAATATCGCGCGGCTGTTCCCCATGATGCAGGAGAAGGCCGGCGCGCTCATCGCCGCCGATCATCCGATCGTCAGCGCCTTCAGCGACGAGGCCAACCAGCGCCGCTTTTGGGAGATCGAAGGCTTCGCCAAGGTTCCGTGCGGCGGCACGCATCTGAGGCGCACCGGCGAAATCAGCGCGCTGAGCCTGAAACGCGTCAACATCGGCAAGGGCAAGGAGCGGATCGAGATCAGGGTCGGCGACGCGCCGGCGAGATAGTGCTGCTGCAACTGCCCCCACCCCAGCCCTCCCCCGTTCCGGGGGAGGGAGTTCGACCGCAGTCCCTTCCTCCTTCAGGGGGAGGGTCAGGGAGGCGGCAGTCGCCTACGCGATCTCGCCCTTGTAGGCCTGATACACCGCCCACGCGGTCGCCAGGTCCTCATGACCGCCGCCGCCGGACTTGAACCAGGTGATCTCGTCGTCGGTCAGGCGCTTCGGCTTTTCGTCGCGCGCGACCTGCTGCAGGTCGATGATGTTGCGCGGATCGAGCAGGCCGGCGGCGATCGGCCGCGTCAGGTCGCCGGCCACCTCGAGGGTGGTGAAGCGGGCGTCGACATAGTGCCGCGCCGCGCGCAGCACGCAGGCATCGTCCGCCTCGCGCATGTCAGGGCGATAGCTGCCGACGAGATCGATATGCGCGCCGCGCTTCAGCCAGGCGCCGCGCAGCACCGGATCGGCGGCCATGGTGGCACATGAAATGACATCGGCGGCGCCCGCCGCCTTGCCGAGTTCGCGCACTGCCTGGATGTCGACGTCGGGCAGCAGGCGCTGGGTCTGTTCGATGGCGTGCTTCAGCGGCTCAGTCGAGCGGTTCCACCACAGCACCTTGCGGATCGGGCGGACGCTGCAATGCGCCTCCACCAGATGCGGCGCCAGTGCGCCGGCGCCGATCATGCACAGCACCGACGCATCCTTGCGCGCCAGCCAGTCGGCGGCGGCGGCCGAATTGGCCGCCGTCTTGCGCAAGGTCAGCATCGCGCCATCCATGCCGCAGAGCGTCTCTCCGGTCGCGCCGTCGAACAGCAGATAGGCGCCCTGCACGCTCGCCAGGTTGCGCTGAGCGTTGCCGGGAAACACGTTGGCGATCTTGATGCCGAAGCAGCGGTCGAATTGCCAGGCCGGCAGCATCAGCCAGTCGTTCTGTGCGCCGGCGTTCGGCCCGCCCTCCTTCGCCGGCTGCGACAGCAGCAGGCGCTCCACCAGGTCGGTGCCGTCGCGGTTCATCGCCTGGATCGCCGGCACCAAAGCGGCGAAATCGCCGCAATGCCGCACCGTCTCCGCGCCCAGCCACAACATTGCTATACCGCCATGCCGGCGCGGCGCGCGTCGTAGAGGGCCGCCGCCGCGTGGCGCGCGGCGATGCAATCGCCGACGGTCACCGCCGCAATGCCCTTCGCCTGCAGCTCGCGCACCAGGGAATCGTTGGCGACGTTGGTGAGGGCGGTGACCACGTCATCGGCGTCGATCACCGTCTCGCTGCCGTCGAGCAGGCTGACGATCTTCGCCTTGCCGTCCTTCCAGTCAGCCAGCGCCGATTCCACGCAGAACCTGGCGCCGAGCTTCGCCAGGCGCGCGCGCAGCGGCCCCTCGACCGCCGTCCGCGTGAGTTCCTTCGCCACCATCGGATCGGGCGTGACGATGGTGACCTGGTGTCCCGCTTCGGCCAGGTGCCACGCCGTGCCGGCGCCTTTCCAGTTGCCGCCCTCGTCCAGCACGATCACGCGCTTGCCGAGCCGCGCCTCGCGCGCCATCACCGCCTCGGCGGAATGCACCCGCGGCCCGCGCAAGGCCGCGTCGGCGGTCTCGCTCAGCCAGTAGCGCTGGGTCGGCGCCTCGGTCGGCAGGGAGCCGGTGGCGAGGATGACCGTGTCGTAGTGCTGGGCGGCGATGTCGTCGGCCTCGACATAGGTGTTGCGCTTGACCTCCACCTGCAGCTTCTCGAGCTGGCCTTCCAGCCAGTCGAGGAAATCGGTGATCTGTGCCCTTCTCGGCTGCAAGCCCGCCAGGCGGAACTGGCCGCCAAGCTTGTCGGAGGCTTCCGCGAGCGTCACGCGATGGCCGCGCTCGGCCGCGACGCGGGCGGCTTCCAGGCCCGCCGGACCGCCGCCCACCACCAGCACCCGCTTCGGGCTGGGCGCCGGCGTGAAGCGGTCGCCGCCCCACTCGAACTCGCGGCCCGCCGACGGATTGATCAGGCAGGAAATGTGATAGTCGCGCGAGCGACGGCCCCAGCACATCTGGTTGCAGGACAGGCACGGACGAATGTCGGATGCGCGCTCGGCCTTCGCCTTGTTCACCCAATGCGGATCGGCGATCTGGCCGCGCACGATGGAGACGGTGTCGGCCTGGCCGGAGGCGATGAGGTAGTTGGCGTTGTCGGGCGTGCGGATGTGGCTTTCCGCCTGGATGCGGATGTTCTTCGCCACCTTCTTCATCGCCTCGGCAAACGGCGCGCCGAGCTTGTCCTCGTAAATCGCCGGCGGGATGATCTTGGTGAAGTCGAAATAGCTGCCGGTGCCGATGGTCACGTAGTCGCACAGATGCCGCTTGTCGAGCCAGGCGACGACTTCCTGCAGCATCTCCACCGATTGCACGTCGGGCCGCGTCGTATCGATGCTGACCGCCAGGCCGATGACGAAATCCTCGCCGCAGGCGCGGCGGATCGCAGCCAGCACCTCATCGGAGAAGCGCATGCGGTTCTCGAAGCTGCCGCCGTATTTGTCGTCGCGCCGGTTGGTCACCGGCGACCAGAACTGCTCGATGAGCGCGTTGTAGGCCGCCATCAGCTCGCAGCCATCGTAGCCGCAGGCCTTGGCGCGCGCGGCGCAGCGGGCGAAGGCGGCGACGATCTCGTCGATCTCCGCCTGCGTCATCGCGTGGCTGCCGTCGGAATCGTGCATCGACGGCAGGCCGGAGGGCGACCAGTTGTAGCTGAGCGAGTTGTCCCAGTCGCCGTGGGCGCCGACATGGTAGAGCTGCTGCAGGATATGCGCGCCCTCCGCATGCACGGCTTCGGTGATCTTGCGGAAATACGGGATCACCGCGTCGTCGTCGGCGCGGAAATTGCCGCGGGTCAGCACCGCGGTTCGGTGGATCGGAATCGGCTCGACCACGATCATCGCGGCGCCGCCCATGGCGCGCTCGCGGTAGTAGCCGAGATGGCGCTCGCCCGGCAGGCCGTCGACGCTCATGTTCGCGGTGTGCGACCCGAACACGATGCGGTTGCGCAGGGTGAGATGCCGCAATTGCAGCGGCTGGAAAATCGCCTGATGCGGATGCATGCCGTTTCCTCCCAGGCCGGCGAGATTAGCGCGGGCCGGGGAAAGGCGTTAGCACGCTAGCGACGGCGCATCGTCTCCAGAGCGGCGCGGGCGAAGCGGTTGACCCGGGCCGCCGGCAGATCCTCCGGCTGGTAGCGCGGCGCCACCACGGAGAGCAGCATGTCGACATGGCGGCCGTCGCGCGCCAGCGGGCAGACCAGGGCCTCGAAGCTGAGGCTGCGCCCGTTGGCGGGCGAGAAACGCCGCATGGCATGGACCGGCCGGCCGGTCGCGATTGCGGCGGAAGCCGCGTCGTCCTCGGCCGAGCCGAGGTCGATCATCTCGCCGGTCGCGTCCCGCCCCATGATTTCCACGTGCAGGCTGCCGACCACGCGGTAGCGCAGCCGCTCGGCGCCGCCGGAAGCATCCCGGGTGACTTCGATCAGGCTCAACGCCGGCAGCGCGCCGGGCAGCAGGTCGGCCAGCTCGACCGGGTCGATGTCGGCGCGCGCCGGCAGGCCGCCCTTCGCCGCCGCCCGCGCCTGCCAATAGGCAAAGACCCGGCGCAGCAGCGGATGGTCGATCTGCTGCTCACGCTCGATGATCAGGGAGTCTCGAACCATAGAACAATTTCCTAGAGCGGGTAGTTAACCGGCTGGCCAACTTCTTTCCGCTCTAGACAATATGGTGTGTGTGGCCATTTCGTGGCAGTGACCCACCTCACAACATCCCGTGAGTCAGCCTTGCGCCAGGCTCCTGGCGCGGTCCAGGCACTGGCTGTGATTCCCTTGAAAATCCTGGGAAATCCACCACTCTTCGACCGCGCGCAGGAGCTCGCCAACGCGCGGCCCCTTGTCGATGCCGAGCTTCAGGATATCCGCCCCTGCGAGGGGGAAGCGGGGCTTAGGCCATCCTTTCACCTGGTCCAAGGCCAGCCGGCCCGCCTGGCCGCTTGCCTCGTCCGGCCAGTCCAGCAGCAGCCGGTCGAGCGCCCCGTCATTGCCCCAGGCATAGATCTGCCGCCGCACCGCCTGTGGGCTGCTGGCGTCGAAGGGGGCCCGCGGCGCGTCGAGCGCGACGATCCGGTCGCTCTCCGCCCGCGACAGCTTCAGCGTCTCCGCCACCTGCTCCCCGCAGCCGGTCATGGTCAGCGCGGCCAGGCGCCGGATTGCATCCGGGTCGATGCCGTGCCGGTGCTCGAGCTCTGCAACCGAACGCAGGCGATCCAGCGTG
>JBGAGP010000168.1:0-9161 GCA_044226685.1 Dongiaceae bacterium | reverse complement strand
TCTGCGATCGCCGCGCGGCTCGCCACCATGACCATCAACCAGGAGATCGACGCGCTCCAGGTCATGGGCATCAACCCGAACCGCTTCCTGGTGGCGCCCATGCTGATCGCGCTGGTCGTCATGCTGCCCTGCATCGCCATGTGGGCCAACCTGGTGTCGATCGGCGCCGCGGCGCTCTATGTCTGCGCCGACCTCGACAAGTCGATGGGCTCCTACATCCACGATACGCTGCAGATCCTGAAGAGCGACGACGTCTGGCACGGCATCAGCAAGGCGTCCTTCTTCGGCCTGCTGATCGGGTTGATCGGCGTGATGAACGGCGCCGGCGTCTCCGGCGGCGCCGAGGGCGTCGGCCGGGTCACCACCCGCTCGGTGGTCCAGGCGATCACCGCCATCGTCGTTTCAGACATGATCATCGGCTACATGAGCACGCACTGATGGCCGAAACCGCGCCCACGCCCCAGCCCGAAGAGGCTTTCTGGCATCCGACCCAGGCGGAACTGGCGGAGCGGCCGGTCGTCATCGAGGTCGACCATCTCGACTGGTCCTTCGGCCCGCGCCAGGTGCTGTTCGACGTCACCATGCAGGTCCACGAAGGCGAGATCATGGTGATCATGGGCGGCTCGGGGTCGGGCAAGACCACGCTGCTGCGCCACCTGGTCGGCCTGATGCCGCCGGCGCCCGGCAAGGTCAAGCTGCTGGGCCAGGATATCGGCACGCTGAAGCCGCTCGACAAGCTGGAGCTGCGGCGCAAGATCGGCGTCGCGTTCCAGTTCGGCGCCCTGTTCAGCTCGATGAACGTCGCCGACAACGTCAAGCTGCCGCTGCGCGAGCTGGCGCACCTGGACGAGAAGACCATGGACATCATGGCGCGGCTGAAGCTGGAGGTGGTGAACCTCAGCGGCTTCGGCCACCTGATGCCGGCGGAGCTGTCCGGCGGCATGGTCAAGCGCGCCTCCATCGCGCGCGCCATCGTCATGGACCCGAAGCTGGTGTTCCTCGATGAGCCCTCCTCCGGGCTCGATCCGATCGTGTCCTCGGCGCTGGACGACCTGATCCTGCGGCTGCGCGAGGCGATGGGCATTTCCGTCGTGGTGGTGACCCACGACGTCGAGAGCGCCTTCAAGATCGGCGACCGCATCACCGTGCTGGACCGCGGCCACGTGCTGGCCTGCGAGCCGCCGGAGAAGATCCGCTCCAACACCAACGAGCGGGTCCAGAACCTGATCAATCGGCGGTCCGAGCACGTGGAAGTCGATCCCGAAGAATATCTGCGCCGACTGGCGGGGGACTGAGAGCAATGCGCAACTACTTCGTCAACTACACGGCGGTCGGCGTCTTCGTCGCCGCGATGATCGTCGCCCTGATCTGGGCGCTGGCCCAGATCTCCGGCCGCAGCGGTCCGACCGACACCTATTCCGTCGTCATGGATGCGGTGACCGACATCGACTACGGCACGCTGGTGCGCTACGAGGGCTACAAGATCGGCCAGGTCGAGAAGATCGAGCCGGAGTGGAAGGACGGCAAATACATCTTCCGCGTCCATGTCACCGTCGAACAGGGCTGGAAGATCCCCGCCGATTCGATCGCGCGCATCTCGGCCTCCAGCTTCCTCGCCGGCAAGACGGTGGAGATTTTCGGCGGCAAGTCGCAGGAGCTGGTCGCGGTGGGCGGCGAGATCACCGGCGGCACGCCGGCGGATGCCTTCTCGCTGATGGCCCAGGTGGCGGGCCAGATCGGCGACCTGTCGGAAGGCTCCTTGAAGCCCCTGATTCAGGACGTCGACGACATCATCAAGCGGATCGGCAACAACACCGACCAGAACCTCGAGGAGTTGTTCACCAGCCTGCAGGCGATCGCCAGCAACGTGCAGGAGAAGACGCCGAAGATCACCGCCGACATCTCCACCTTCACGACCCAGATGAACGCGACGCTGCTGCAGGCAGACAAGCTGGTGGACGACCGCAACATCCAGTCGGTGCGCACCATCCTCGCCAACATCGAGAAGGCGAGCGCCCAGGCGCAGGGCGCCGCCGCCGACATCAAGCAGGTCTCGGCCAAGGTGCAGACCCTGATCGACCAGCTGAACGACATGGTCGGCGACAACCGCAAGAACATCGACAAGTCGATCGCCAATCTGGAATACATCCTGCGGTCGGTGTCGCAGAACATCGACTCGATCACCCGCAACATCGACGGAACCGCCCGCAACATGAGCGAATTCAGCCGCCTGATCCGGCAGAATCCGGGCCTGCTGCTGAACGGCGGCCCGCCGGAGGCCGACAAAGGCCTGACCCCAGCCTCTTCCGAGGAGCAGTGACGATGCGCCGGTTCAAAGCTCTCATCGCCCTTCCCCTGGTCCTGGCGCTGGCCGGCTGCTTCGGCTCGGCCCCGCCGGTGCCGAAGGAGCAGTATTTCCGCCTGATCGCCGGGGCGCCGACCGAACAAGCGGCGACGCCGCTCTCCGGCGGTGTCGAGGTCATCCCCTTCGCCGGCGAAGGCGTCATGTCGGAGCGCCCGCTGCTGTTCACCGCCGATGGCGGGCGCAAGCTCGAGCAGCGCAACTACGCCTATTGGACCGATGCGCCGCCGCAGATGCTGCGCGACCAGCTGGTCGCCTATCTGCGCCAGGCCGGCGTGGCCGACAGCGTGTCGCCGAGCGAGCTGCGCCTCGACACCGATTATGTCGTGCGCGGCACCATCAAGCGCCTGGAGCAGCTGACCGGCGGGCAGAGCGGCGCGGTGATCTCGCTGGAGCTGGCCTGCATCGAGAAGAGCGGCGACCGGCTGCTGCTGAGCAAGACCTACACCTCGGAAAAGCCAACTTCCGGCGAGAAGATCGACGACGCCGTGGCGGCGCTGAACGCCGGCCTGGACGAGATCTTCGCCGCCTTCGCCAAGGACCTGGCGGCGTCACACTAGGCGACGGCCGAGGACCGGAGTTCGGCGGTGACGAAATCCACGAAGGCCTGACAGCTGGGCGAGGGTTTATCCTCGCGCAGGAAGACGGCGATGTCGAATTCCGGCAGGGTCGGCAGTCCGTCCGCCACGCCGAGCCGGCGCAATCCCGGTATCACCGCCGCGGCCGGCACCATGGCAATGCCGAGGCCGCCCAGGACGGCGGCCTGCACGCCAGGCGTCGATGAGCTGACATAGACCATTTCCCAGGGGATGCGCGCGTGATCCAGGGCATCGAGGCTGATGCCCCGATGGGTGCAATGCGGCGGCAGGACCACCAGCGGAACGGACCGGTCCAGGCGCAGCGTGAAATCCGGCGCCGCAACCCAGACCAGCGTGTCGCGGTAGAGCAGGCCGCCGTCGCGAAATGCCATGCTGCGGCAGGCGATCACCACATCGAGCTCGCCCTGCTCAAAACCCGGCAGCAGATCCATGCTGAGCCCGGTGCGCATCTCCATTTTCACGCCCGGATAAAGCCGGTTGAACCGGCCAAGGATCTTGGGCAGCAGCTGCGGCACGACGTAATCGGCGATCCCGATGCGCAGGCGACCCTCGGCAAGCCCGCCGCGGAGGCGGCCCACGGCCTCGTCATTGAGATCGACCATGCGCCGCGCATAGCTGAGGAACAGTTCGCCGCCTTCGGTCAAGGCGACGTGCCGCGTGTTGCGTGCCAGCAGCCGGCGGCCAAGCCGTTCCTCGAGGCGGCGGATACGGACGCTGATGCCGGACTGGGTCAGGCCGATGCGCTCGCCGGCGGCGGTGAAGCCCCTGGTCTCGGCGACGGCCAGGAAGCAGCGGAGCAGGTCGAGATCGAGATCGGTACGGATCATCAATTCATGATGATGCATCATTTATATGATCGCAATAATTCGTTTCAATGATCCCCGGGGTATCGCCATTCTCCTGATAGAGAAGCTGGAGATCCATCTCATGACAGAAAAATCGTATCCTTTCAGCAATTTAACCGATGCTCAACGCGCGGCAATCCTGGCCCGCGCGCGGGCCGAGCGCGCCGCGGCCATGGCAGCTGCATTTCGCGGGGCGATGCATTTTCTGGCCCAATTGGCCAACGGGCGCTCCCGCGCCGCCAAGGGCGACGTGATCCCAGCGGCAGCGTCGCGGCGGGCGATCCGCTGACCGGATCGGGCGCGAGGCTTGCCCCGCTCTCCCACGCCACGGCAATATCCGCCGCCATATCGAAGGGGGTGGACAGATGCAGGACGCGAAAGCGAAGACGGCTTTGGTGACCGGCGGCCGGCGCGGCATCGGCCGCGGCATCGCCCTGGCGCTGGCCGAAGCCGGCTTCGACATCGCCGTTCTCGACGTGGCGCGCGATGCCGATGCCGAGGCGACGCTGGCTGCCATCGCGGATCGCAAGCGCCGCGCCACCTTCATCGCCGGCGACATCTCCCAGCTCGAGACGCATGCCGCCATCGGCGACGCGGTCTGGCGCGAGCTTGGGCCGCTCGACTGCCTGGTGAACAATGCCGGCGTTTCGGTGCTCAACCGCGGCGACCTGCTCGACGTGACACCGGAAAGCTACGACCGCTGTCTCGACATCAACCTGCGCGGCGCGTTCTTCCTGACCCAGACGCTGGTCAAGCGCATGCTGGCCGATCCGGCGCCGGACTGGCACCGCTCCATCGTCAACATCACCTCGATCAGCGCGGAGGTGGTCTCGATCAGCCGCGGCGAATACTGCATGTCGAAGGCGGGGGCTGCGATGATGACCAAGCTCTTCGCCGTGCGCCTGGCCGAGACCGGCATCGGCGTCTACGAAGTGCGACCCGGCATCATCCGCACCGACATGACCAAGGTCTCCGAAACGCGGCTCGACCAGCTGATCCAGGAAGGCATCTCGCCGATCAAGCGCTGGGGCGAGGCGGAGGACGTGGCGAAGACCGTGGTCACCGCCGCGCAAGGCCTGCTGCCCTTCGCCGTCGGCCAGGCGCTGCTGGTCGATGGCGGCTTGACGCTCCGGACCTTGTGAGTGCGGCGCCTGCTGCAGGACGCGGACACCAAGCACAACACCCTCGCCTTCGGCCCGAGACGCTACGCGCCGGCTCCGGCAGCGGGAAAGTGGCACGCCACATGGTGCGCCGCCGACAGCTCGGCGGAAAGCGGCGCAACCCGCCGGCACAAATCCTGCGCCATCGGGCAGCGGGCGTTGAACTCGCAGCCAGGTGGCCGGTGCAGCAGGCTCGGCACTTCGCCTGAAAGAGAGGGTCGCTCCCGGTTGCCGGGATCCAGCCGCGGCTGCGCCGCCAGCAGCGCGCGCGTGTAGGGATGCAAGGGCCGGCTCAGGACATCTTCGCTTGGTCCACGCTCGATGACCCGCCCCAGGTACATGACGGCGATCTGGTCGCTGATGTGGCGCAGGATCGCAAGGTTGTGCGTGATGATCACGTAGGTGAGGCCGATCTCGCGCTGGAGCCGGTTCATCAGATTGAGGATCTCGCCCTGCACCGATACGTCGAGCCCGGCGGTCGGTTCGTCGGCGATGATCAACTCGGGCGACAGCGCAAGGGCCCGCGCAACGCCCACCCGGCGCGCCTGCCCGCCGGACAATTGATGCGGATACCTTTCGGCGATCTGCGCCGGCAGCCCCACCATCGCGAGCAGCCGCCGCGCCTCCGAGTCGACGTCGGCGATCTTCACGTCGTGGATCGCGAAGGGTTCGGTCACCAGGGACCGCACGGTGAGCCGCGGACTCAAGGACGCGACCGGATCCTGGAATATGAGCGCCGTATTCCGGCGGAACTCGGGCGAACGCGACCCGTCACCGGTCCGGACTTCATGGCCCTTGAACCTGATGCTGCCGCTGTCGGCGGCGACCAGGCCCATGATGGCGTTCGCCAGCGAGCTTTTGCCGGAGCCGCTCTCGCCGACGACCGCCAGGGTGCCGTGCCGCGGCACCGACAGCGACACGTCGCACACCGCGTCGACGAAACGCGTCCCGGTATTGGACAGAAATGCCTGCACCGGCCCCATGACCGGGTAGCGCACGCGCAGGTCTTCGACCTCGAGCAGCGCGCTCATGCTGTCGCCAGATGGCAGCGAACTGCCCGGCCCGGGCCCGGCATGCTTGGCTCCGGACGCGCCAGCCGGCATCGCTCGAAAGCTTCGCTGCAGCGCGACTGGAAGATGCACCCCGCCGGCACCGCACGCAAGTCCGGGACTTCGCCGGCGATGGTCGGCAGGTCCCGCCGCGAGCCCGCCATGCGCAGCGGATCGCATTCCAGCAGCGCCCGCGTGTAGGGATGGCGCGGATCGTTGAAAATCTCGCGCACATTCCCCTGCTCGACCAGTTCGCCGGCATAGAGCACCACGACTTCGTCGCATAATTCGGCGACCAGTCCCAGATTGTGCGAGATGAACAGGATGGCCCGATCCGACCCGTGCTGCAGGTCGCGCAGCAGCTGCGCGATCTGCGCCTCGAGCGTGACGTCGAGCGCCGTCGTCGGTTCGTCGGCAATCAGCAGCGCCGGATTGTTGAGCAGGGCGGTGGCGATGGCGATCCGCTGCCGCATGCCGCCGCTGAACTCATGCGGGTAGCGACCGAGCTGGCGATCCGGGTCGGGCAGCCCGACCCGGCGCAGCATGTCGACCGCCTTCTCCCGCTTCTGCGCGGTGGTTAGGGTGGTGGAGCGATACTGCACGTCGGTCATCAGCGCGCCGATGGACAGCACCGGATTGAGCGATGTCATCGGGTTCTGGAAGATCATCGCCAGGCCGGCGCCCTGCAGGCGGCGCAGCTCCGGCTTGCTCGCCTTGAGCAGGTCCAGCGACCCGAACCGCATGGCGCCGCCCCTGACCTCCGCATTCGGCGGCAGCAGGCCCAACGCCGCGAGGGCAAGGGTCGACTTTCCCGAGCCGCTCTCGCCGACGACGCCGACGATCTTTCCCCTGGGAACGCGAAAGCTGACGTTGCGCAGCACATGCACGGCGCCGCCCGGCGTGCAATAGTCGATGCTGACATCTTCGACTGTCAGCACATCGTCCACTGCCGGGCGGGGTTGCGCGGTGGCCATCTCAGATCATCCGCCGTAGCTTGGGATCGAGGAAATCGCGCAGCGCCTCGCCCAGGAAGGTAAAGCCGAGCGTGGTGACGATCAGCGGCAAGCCGCCGCCGACGACGATCCACGGCGCCTCGCGGATGCTCTGGTAGCCCTCGCTGAGGATGCGCCCCCAGCTCGGCGCCGGTGGCGGCGTGCCCAGCCCCAGGAAACTGAGACCGGCCTCCAGGGCAATGACCGCCGGGATGTCCATGCTGGCCACGATCACCACCGGACCGATGATGTTCGGCAGGATGTGACGGGATAGAATCCGGGCCGGGCCGGCGCCCATGGCGCGCTCGGCGGCGACATAGAGGCTGGTTTTCGCCGTCAGTGTCGAAGAGCGCACCAGGCGGCCATAGGCCGGCGTCTGGATCACGACGACGACCAGGATCAGCGTGACCAGGCTGTTCCCCAGCAGCGTGATCAAGGCCAGCGCCAGCATGACCGTTGGAAACGAGTAGATCGTGTCCATGACGATCAGCAGCGCGTTGTCCAGACGGCGGCCGCCGTAACCGGCGATCAACCCCACCACCAGACCAAGCAGCAGGGCAATGACGATCGACGTGAGGCCGACGAAAATCGCGATCTGCGTTCCCTTGATCACGCGGCTGAGGACATCGCGACCGAGCTGGTCCGTGCCCAGCAGGTGAATGAAGGACGGGGCCTTGAAGCTGTCGGCGAGCGAAATCGCGAAAGGATCGAACGGCACGATCCAATCCGCGAACACGCCGAGCACGATGACGAGCGCCACCAAAGCGAAGCCGAGCAGGCCCAAAGGTTCGCGGAAGAACGGCCACGGTGCCGCAGCACGCGTTGCCGCACTTGCCGGGAGCACTTCAGAGTCGGGCGCGGACACGGGGATCAAGCCATGCGATGGTGAGATCGGCCAGCAGGTTCGCCGTCACGAACAGGATCACCGTGCTGAGCACCACGCCCTGGACGACGGGGTAGTTGCGGGCGAGAACGGCATCATAGACCAGGCGGCCGATGCCCGGCCGGCTGAATACGATCTCGGTAAAGACCGCGCCGGACAACAGGCTGCCGAAGGCGAGGCCGAGCACCGTGATCGTCGGCACGATGGCAATGCGCAGGGCGTAGTTCATCACGATCCGCCGCTCCGGCAGCCCGAATGCCTTGGCGGTCCTGATGTGATCCTCGCCCATCACCTCGAGCATCGAGGCGCGGACGATGCGCGACAGGTATCCGACCCAGCCGAAGCCCAGCGCGATCGCCGGCAGCACCAGGTGCCAGAGCTGGTCCGGCAGGTTACCGGGACGGCCGGCGCCGATCGCCGGGAACCATTTGAGGATCACCGCGAACAGCAGCAGGAGATAGACCGCGACCACGAAGGATGGAATCGAAATGGCGCCGACCGAAACCACCGCCGCCAGCTTGTCGATCCAGGAATTCCGCCGCACGGCCGAGAAGCAGCCCAACGGCACCCCGATCAGCGCCGCGCCGCCCAGCCCGGCGAGAATGAGGACCAGCGTCTGCGGCAAGGCCTTCGCGATGATGCCGCTGACGCTGCGCCTGGTCCAGACGTCCTGCCCCAGGTCGCCGGTCACAACGGCGGAGAAGTAGTTGAAGAGCTGCACCGGCAATGCGCGATCGAGCCCCATGCTGGCGCGCAGAGCCTCCTTCATCGCCGGCGTGGCGCGGGGCCCGAGCGCGACCGAGGCCGGGTCGCCCGGGATCACGTAGATCATCCCGAAGAGCACCACCATCGCCAGCGCGCAGATGAGGACCGCCAGGCTGATGCGCTGCAACAGATAGATCGCCATTCACTTCGCCCCACGCCCGGTCCGCCGTCATCGAGCACATCCCGCGACACCCGGCAGAGCCTTCGACCGCACGAGGAATTAGAGACCCGGGGGGCCCGGATGGCAACCGCCAGCCGGGCGCCTGTTCACCCATGCCGCAGGCCGCCGCTAGCCGCCGAAGCGGCCGTAGATCGGTGTCGCATCCGGCATAACCGCCGGCTCGATGTCGTCGCGGTGCAGGATCGCGAAGAGCTCGTGGGTCAGGAAGATGAACTGGGCGGATTCGTCGAGCAGGTCCTGCATCTTGACGTACATGGCCTCGCGCTTGCCGTCGTCCAGCTCGGCCAGGGCCGCCTTGTCGAGCTTGTCGTATTCCTCGTTGCGG
>JBGAGP010000167.1:0-9359 GCA_044226685.1 Dongiaceae bacterium | reverse complement strand
CTGCAGGCGAGGCCGATGCCAAACAGCGCGAAGCCCGCGGCGGAGAGCAGGCGCGCGTCGACGCGGCGCTCCAGCGCCACGGCGACGGGCGCCATCAGCAGTTGCGCGACGCCGGTCACCAGCATCACCTCGCCGATCTCGAAGGCGCTGTGCAGGCGCACCAGGCCGAGGAATACCGGCATCAGGTAGACCGAGCCGAACAACCCGGTGCCGAGGATGAAGGACAGCCAGCAACCGAGCGCGAAATCGCGGTCGGCGAGCGTGACAAGCCGGACCAGGGGTCTTGGCGCGCGCCAGGTCCGGCGCAGGAACGCCATGCCGCAGGTCAGGCACAAGGCGCCGAGGCCGAGGGCGAACGGCGAGGCCCAACCGCGCTGCGGCGCTTCCTTCAGCAGGATCTCCAGCGCCGCCAGCGCCGCCGCGAGCAGGGCCAGCGCCAGCCAGTCGAGCCTGCGCAGCTGGCCAAGCTCGCCGCGTTCGCGCGGCAGCAGCGCCAGGATCAGCACGACGGCGACGATGCCGGGCCCGACATTGATCAGGAACAGCCAGTGCCACGAATAGGTATCGGTGATCCAGCCGCCGACCACCGGCCCGATCGTCGGCGCCAGCACGGCAAGCGCGCCGGCGAGCGTGGTCGCCAGGTCCTGCCGCGGCTCGGGGAACAGCAGGAACACCGCGGAGAACACGGCGGGGATCAGCGCGCCGCCGCAAAAGCCCTGCGCCACGCGCCAGGCGATCAGCGTGGCCAGGTCCTGGCTCAAGGCGCAGCCGATCGAGGCGAGGACGAAACCGGCAAGCGCGAGCGCGAACATGCCCCGCAGGCTGAGCGTCCGGGTGAGAAACCCGGTCAGCGGTATGGCGATGATCTCGGCGATCAGATACGCCGTCTGGATCCAGCTCATCTCGGCCGGCGCGATGTCGAGGGCGGCGCGAATGTCGGGCAGCGAGGTCGCCACCACCTGGATATCCAGGATCGCCATGAACATGCCGAGGCACATGGCGGCGAAGCCGAGCCAGGTGGTGGCGGAGACGCCGCCAGACGCTGGAACACGATCGTCGTCGGCACGTTGGATGGGGATCAAGGCGGGTTCCTGGCGGTGGAATGGGCCTGGCAATATGGATCGGGACAATTCCCGCGCGAAGCTATGGCGGACGGGCGCCGTGGAGTGTGACCTCGTTCATTGCGCGATGCCAGCGTCCCTGCTGTTCTTGTCACCTTGCCGTCAGGAATCTCACCGGCCGCGGGATAAAAAACCGCATGAAACGCCAGTCATTCGCGTCTCTCAAAACTTCGTGATTGGTCGCGCCATGCGCGCCGGAGTAGCGAGAAAGAGCGTAGTCAATATGTACCGCCGCCAATTCACAAAGCGATAGCGCAATGATGCAAGCCGCCCTCCGCCTGGTCGAGAACGATCCGCCGACAATCCTCTCGGTCGGTACCGCCGTGCCGCGATTCCGCATGGAGCAGCGGGAGCTCGCCGCACTCGCCCCGCGCATGTTCGATCCCGCGCGTTCCGAGGTCGACCGCCTGATGCCGGTCTTCGATCACGCCGGCATCGCCATGCGCTATTCCTGCGTGCCGCTCGACTGGTATCTGCGTCCGCATGGCTGGGCCGAGCGCAACGCCCTCTATGTCGAGAACGCCGTGGAGCTGCTGAGCGACGCCGCGACCACCGCGCTGGCCGAGGCTGGCCGCAAGCCTTCCGACATCGCCGCTGTCGTGGTCGCCTCCACCACCGGCATCGCCACGCCCAGCCTCGACGCGCTGCTGATGAACCGCCTGGGCCTGTCCACGAACGTCGTCAGGTTGCCGATCTTCGGCCTGGGCTGCGCCGGCGGCGTGGTCGGCCTGAGCCATGCCGCGGCCCTGGCGCGCACCCTGCCGGAGGGCGACGTGCTGTTCCTGACGGTGGAGCTCTGCGCGCTCACTTTCCGCCAGGGCGACATGACCAACAGCAACATCATCGCCGCCGCCCTGTTCGGCGACGGCGCCGCGGCAACGGTGATCGGCCGCCCCGGTTCGCCCGGCATCCGCCTCGGTGCCTCGGGCATGAAGACCTGGCCGAATTCCCTCGAAGTCATGGGCTGGCATGTCGAGGATGACGGGCTCGGCGTGCTGTTCACCCGCGACATCCCCTATCTGGTGCGCTCCCGGATGCGCGACGCCACGGTGGAATTCCTCGAGCGCTGCGGCCTGTCGCGCCGCGACCTCGCGGGTTTCGTCTGCCATCCCGGCGGGGCGAAGGTGCTGGACGCGCTGGAGGAAGTCTTCGACCTGGCGCCCGGCGCGATGAGCATCGCGCGACAGGTGCTGCGCGACTACGGCAACATGTCCGCCGTCACGGTTCTCTTCGTGCTGCGCGCGATGATGGCGCAGGGCCTCGGGGGGCGGCATCTGATGTCGGCCCTCGGCCCCGGTTTCAGTGCCGCCTTCCAGGTCCTGGAGGGGTGAGCGCCGCGCCACAACTTTGACACCTTCCTCCGTCAAGAGGTACACCCACGTTCCTCGGTCGCGGCATCCGCCACGACCGGCGCCGGTTCCGGCATTGCTGCGGTAGTCCACCATGACCCTCGATCAAGCCTTGTGCGGCGCGCTGCTGCTCTACGCCACCGGCGAGCGGCTGTTCGAGCTGGTCCTGGCGCGGCGCAACACGCGGGCGCTGCTGGCGGAGGGCGCCTACGAGATCGGTCGCGGCCACTATCCGCTCCTGGTCGGCCTGCACGTGTCCTGGCTGCTGGCACTATGGGCGCTGTATGCGGCCGGCCTCGTCATGCTGCATCCCTGGCCGGCCGCCGCCTACGTCGCGGTCCAGCTGTTGCGGCTGTGGACGCTGTGGAGTCTCGGCCGCTTCTGGACCACGCGCATCATCGTCCTGCCCGATGCGCCGCTGGTGCGCCGCGGGCCATATCGCTTCCTGCGCCATCCCAACTACTTGGTGGTGATCCTCGAGATCGCGCTGCTGCCGCTGGCGCTGGGATCCTGGCCGATCGCGCTGGCCTTTTCCATCGTCAATGCCGGCGCGCTGTTGTGGCGCGTCCGGGTCGAGGAGACGGCGCTGGCGCCACGGCGCTGACCTAGGTGCGACCGCACATGGCCCGGATGTCGCGCCAGACCTTGGGCAGGCATGTCGCATAGCCGGCCGCGAGGAGGGCCACCGGCACGTTCAGCAGCAGGAGCGTCCCCGCCGCGATCATGCCGGGTGGGAAGTCCAGGTCGTCGAGCGCCTCGGTCAGCACCGCGACGATCGGCGCGATGTTGAGCGCCAGGAACAGCGTCACTGCCAGCAGGGCCAGGAGCGGCAGCCAGCCCGCGCCGGAGATCCTGATGCCGCCTTGCTCCAGCTTGCGCCGCAGCCATTGCACGACGACGCCGAACAACGCCGCCGCCACCGCCATCAGCACCGCCTTGACCAGGTCGATCAGGTCGGACCACGAGCTGAGGATTGCCAGGACGCCGCCGACCAGGATGGCATATTGCACCCAACGCATGGCCTTGAACGTCGTCGTCGTGCCGTCCAGCAGGTCGCGCAGCCGCAGGCCAAGGGTGCCGAAGGCGAGGACCAGGAAGGGCTGCTCGATGCCGAAGCCGATGCCGCCGCGCTCCAACTGATAGGCGGCGGCGATGTTGCCGCCGATGAGGACGAGCAGCACGCCGAGGGTAACGGCAATGCCCAGGTGATGGCGCAGAAACCCTGCCATGAAGGCCGCGACCGGCAGCGCGAAATAGTCGCCGTAGAGGCCGAGCGGCGCGGCGCCTTCGGGCAGGTCCGGCAGCCATTGCCGGACCAGCGAACCGCAGCATCCGAGCAGCGTCAGGCCGGCGGCGGTCAGCAACGGCCGGCGCCAGGGCCCCGCACCCTCGCGCGCGCCCGCATGCCATCCCTGCAGCGTCCGTCCGGCGCAGAAGCAGGCGAGGCCGGTCGCCAGCGTGGCGAGATCGTCCCAGCGGTAGTGCAGGCTGAACCGGTTGAGCCAGGGCGCATCGGGGTCGATGCCCGCGCTCACCGCCTGCGACAGCGCCTCGTCGAGCTGGGATACGCGGAGGATCGCGCCGGCGACGGTGGCCGCCACCAGGCCGGCCACGGCCAGGCGCGTCGAGAGCCCCGCGAGGCCGAACAGCACCAGGGCGAAGAGCAGCAGTGGGCGCAGGCCGAGCGACAGCGACAGGCTGGCGCCTTCCTCGAAGTCATGCGTGCCGAGCCAGAGTGACAGCGGCAGCAGGATGAGAGCGAGAAGGAAGATCGCGGGATGCCGGAAGAACCGGCCGGTGCCGATCAATGCCGGCAGCGGATCGCGCGCTGCGGCGGCGACGCCGACCCAGAGTGCAACGACGTAGACCTCCGGCGCGCCGCCGAACTCCATGCCGTCCGCGTAGTAGGTCGGCAGCAGCGCCGCCAAAGCGCCGATCGCCGTCGCGGCGACACCTTGCGCGCCGTGGCGCCGCCCAAGCCATGCCGCCACCGGCACCAGCAGCCAGGCCAGCCACAACGTGACCCCGTCGGTGAGGCGGCCGTAATAGGTCAAAAGCGGTAGCAGCGGCACCAGCATCCAAGGCATTGCCCTGCCTCCTTTCCCCAGCGGCTTTCCTCGCGGGCGGCCACAAGTCCTTGCGACCTGCCGCGAGTATAGCCGGTTTGCTGCGGCCATCGGGCGCAGAGTCGATAGAGCAATTCTTAACCCTGACGATGCGATCATTCCCGGCATGGCGCGAAATGCGAGCGCCGCGCGTCACATTCGGTTCGGAGCCATGTTCTATAGCAGGCCGCAATTGCCGCAGTTGGGTCTCGATCTTGCCGAGGTGGACGGCGGGCTGGGGCGGCCGTCGCAATATCGCGGCCGCACCGCGGATGGCCGCGCCGTGCGCCTGGGCTATGACCGCGGCAAGCTGTCCGTCGCCTTCGAGGACGGCCCCGCCGGCCTCGGCGAGGAGCTGATCAGCGTGCAGATCGGGCCGCGCTTCAACGGCGACATGCTGCTGGAGCAGATCTGCGACCTGACCGGCATCACCCTCCGGGGCGAGAAGCCGCGCCTCTCGGAAGAGATCCGCCGCGAGGCCGCCGAGCGCAACTGGGTGCTCGACTGGTCGGGCAAGACCACCTACTGGGTCGGCGATCTCAACGTGACCGAGGCGGGTGGCCGCAGCCTGGCGCGCGAGCTGGCCGCCGCCTTCCCCGACCTGCACATCCTGGAAGTCTATTGGGACTACAGCGGCGAAGAGGGCAAGCGGCGCTACCTGCCACGCCGCACCGTCTCGCAATGCGAGCGCGCCGCCTTGTTCGGCTTCGGCGCCGACGAGGCGAAGCTGGCGCGCCTGCTGACGCGCGAGCATGTGACGTTGGCCGAGCTCGACGAGGTTTTCGCCTATTCGCTGGATTTCCAGTTCGAATGGGAAGTGCCGGCCCTGGCGGCGCCGGCGGAGCGCCTGGCCGCCCGCCACGGCCGCGCCCTGGAACTGCCGGAGATGCGCGTAGGCGCCTCGCTTGAGACCCAGTTCACCACCGACGATCCACGCGGCCGGGCCTACATGGACCGCCTGCTGGGCGTGATGCACACTTGCTTCTCGCCCTGGATCGAGGAGGTCGACCTCGCCACCGGCGAGACGCTCTCCGTCTCGCGCGGCCCGTGGTGCAGCACCGACCTGCGCGACTGGTGCGCCGCCGCCCCCGGCCGCTTCCTCGGCTTCAGCCAGGACGCCGCCGGCCGCGACATCGCCCACCGCGCCTGCAGCGCGCCGGTCTAGATCACCCAAGCCGCCAAAGAAAAACGGCGGAGCCCTGCGGCTCCGCCGTTTACGTTTGAGCAACTGGGCCGGCTTAGATGCCGAGCGCCTGCTTGGCCGAGACGTATTTGTAGCCGAGGTCGTCGGCGACCGCCTTGTAGGTCACCTGGCCGGCATGGATGTTGAGGCCGTTGGCCAGATGCGGGTCGTCGGCCAGCGCCTTGTTGACGCCCTTGTTGGCCAGCGCCACGGCGAAGGGCAGGGTGGCGTTGTTGAGCGCGATGGTCGAGGTGCGCGCGACCGCGCCCGGCATGTTGGCGACGCAGTAATGCGTCACGTTGTCGACCACGTAGACCGGGTCGGCATGGGTGGTCGCGTGGCTGGTCTCGAAGCAGCCGCCCTGGTCGATGGCGATGTCGACCACGACCGAGCCGGGGCGCATCTGCTTGATCATCTTGCGGGTGACCAGCTTCGGCGCCGCGGCGCCGGGGACGAGCACCGCGCCGATGACGAGGTCGGCATTGACCACGTAGTGCTCGATGGCGTCGACCGTGGAGTAGATGGTGTTGAGGCTGGAGCCGAACACCTCGTCCAGCTCGCGCAGGCGATCGAGGTTCTTGTCGATGACGGTGACGATGGCCTCCATGCCGAGCGCCATGCGCACCGCATGGGTGCCGGAGATGCCGCCGCCGATGACGACCACGTTCGCCGCCTTCACGCCCGGCACGCCGCCCAGCAGGATGCCGGCGCCGCCCTGGGCCTTCTCCAGGTAGTGCGCGCCGACCTGCACCGACATGCGGCCGGCGACCTCGGACATCGGCGCCAGCAGCGGCAGGCCGCCGCGCGGGGACGTCACGGTCTCATAGGCGATGGCGGTGCAGCCGGACTTGATCAGGCCCTTGGTCTGCTCCGGGTCGGGCGCCAGATGCAGGTAGGTGTAGAGCAGCTGGCCCTTGCGCAGCATCTTGCACTCGTTGGCCTGCGGCTCCTTCACCTTCACGATCATGTCGGCCTTGGCGAAGACGTCCGCGGCCTTGGCCGCGATGGTGGCGCCGGCCGCCTTGTAGGCGGCATCGTCGAAGCCGATGCCGGCGCCGGCCTTGGTTTCGACCAGCACCTTGTGGCCGTGGTGGACCAATTCGCGCACCGACGATGGGATGAGACCCACCCGGTATTCGTGATTCTTGATCTCCTTTGGCACGCCGATCAGCATTGGAAAGCACTCCCTCTAACGGATTTGGCCGGCGGGTTTTCCCCGCCGACCGGTTCGGTGATGTCAGGTGCGGCCCGGCCGGAACAGCTTCGGGCCGGGCCGCGATGTGGATGAGTTAGTCCAGGCTCTTCAGCACGCCGGCAAGCTTTTCGAAGATCTGGTCGATGTGGCCCTTGGTCACGATCAGCGGCGGCGACAGCGCGATGATGTCGCCGGTGGTGCGGATCAGCAGACCCTGCTCGTAGGCCTTCAGGAAGGCGTTGAAGGCGCGCGCCGTCGGCTTGCCCGGGATCGATTCCAGCTCGATGCCGGCGATCAGGCCCATGTTGCGCAAATCGATGACGTTCTTGATGCCCTTCAGGGAGTGCACCGCGTCTTCCCAATACTTGGAAAGATTGGCGCAGTTCTCGAACAGGCCCTCTTCCTTGTAGATGTCGAGCGAGGCGAGCGCCGCGGCGCAGGCCACCGGATGGGCCGAGTAGGTGTAGCCATGGAACAGCTCGATGGCGTTCTCCGCCGCGTTGTCCATGAACGCGTCGTAGAGGTGCTTGCGCGCGAACACCGCGCCCATCGGCACCGCGCCATTGGTCAGGCCCTTGGCGCAGGTGATCATGTCCGGCAGCACGTTGAAATGCTCGGCGCCGAAGGGCGAGCCCAGGCGGCCGAAGCCGGTGATGACCTCGTCGAAGATCAGCAGGATGCCGTGCTTGTCGCAGATCTGGCGGACCTTCTGCAGATAGCCCTTGGGCGGGATCAGCACGCCGGTGGAACCCGCCACCGGCTCGACGATGACGGCGGCGATGGTCGAGGCGTCGTGCAGCGCCACGATGCGCTCCAGCTCGTCGGCGAGGTGCGCGCCCCATTCCGGCATGCCCTTGGAGAAGGCGTTCTTCTCCAGGTTATGGGTGTGCGGCAGATGGTCGACGCCGGCCAGCATCGGGCCGAAGAACTTGCGGTTGTTGACGATGCCGCCGACCGAGATGCCGCCGAAGCCGACGCCGTGATAGCCGCGCTCGCGGCCGATCAGGCGCGTGCGCTGGCCCTGGCCCTTCACCCGGTGATAGGCGAGGGCGATCTTCAGCGCGGTATCGACCGATTCGGAGCCGGAGTTGGTGAAGAACACATGGTCGAGATCGCCCGGCACCAGGTTGGTCAGGCGCGAGGCCAGCTCGAAGGCCGACGGGTGGCCCATCTGGAAGGCCGGCGCGTAGTCCATCTGCTGGATCTGCTTGGCGACGGCTTCGGAGATCTTCTTGCGGCCGTGGCCGGCGTTGCAGCACCACAGGCCCGCGGTGCCGTCCAGCACCTGCCGCCCGTCATGCGTCGTGTAGTGCATGTCCTGCGCGCCGACGAACAGGCGCGGCTTGGACTTGAACTGCCGGTTCGCGGTGAACGGCATCCAGAAGGCTTCGAGATTGTTCGGGCTGGGGTCGAACGCGCTGGGGGTGAACGGCGCGGCGGCCGCTTTGGCGGTAGCGGACATGGGACGGGTCCTTGGCCAGTGAATTGGGAGCGGCCACCATAGCAATGTTCAACAAACCGAACAAGCCGGGCCGGAATGTTTACAATTTAAGGCCAGTTATGCCTTGCTCGTGGGTACAGTTGTTCATTATATTGAGCATCGAAGCTGTCAAGGCGATGATTCCATGGCTGAAGCGAGCGGATTCGATCTGGGCGGGCGGCTGAAATCCCTGCGCGAGGCGCATGCCCTGTCGCAGCGGGAGCTGGCGAAGCGGGCCGGCGTCTCCAACGCCATCATTTCCATGATCGAGCAGAATCGCACCTCGCCCTCGGTCGGCATGCTGAAGAAGCTGCTGGACGGCTTCCCGATCTCGCTGGCCGAGTTCTTCGCCCTGCAGGAGCCCCCCAAGCCGCAGATCTTCTTCGGCGCGCGCGAGCTGGTGGAACTGGCCGGCGGCCCGGTCTCCTACCGCCAGGTCGGCCGCGACATGACCGGCAAGGCGATCCAGCTCATGCACGAGCACTACGCACCGGGCGCCGACACCGGCGAGCAGATGCTGACCCATGATTCGGAGGAGGGCGGCATCATCGTGCGCGGACGCCTCGAGGTGACGGTGGGAGACCAGGTGAAGGTGCTCGGCGCCGGCGACGCCTACTATTTCGACAGCCGCATCCCGCACCGCTTCCGCAACCTCGGCGACGAGGAATGCGAGGTCGTCACCGCCAACTCGCCGCCGAGTTTCTGATCCTTGGCCGACGCGAACGCCCGTCGTCTTCGCAAGGCGATGACGGATGCCGAGCAGGCGCTCTGGCGCAGCCTGCGCGATCGGCAGGTCGAGGGGTGTCGATTTCGACGTCAGGTGCCGATCGGGAGATACATCGTCGGCTTCGCGTGTATGGAGAAGGGGCTGATTGTCGAAGTCGATGGCGGACAACACCAGATCAACCAGGCTGATGACGGTGTGC
>JBGAGP010000166.1:0-9539 GCA_044226685.1 Dongiaceae bacterium | reverse complement strand
ACATCGAGCACGATCAGATCGTAACGCGCGTCCGCCAGCGCCTGCGCGACATCCGCATGTACGATGCGCAGGTTGCCGGGCAGGTCCGGCAGCACCGAGGGGCGCACATGGCGATGGAACCAGTGGATCACTGCCTGGGAAAACTCCACGACGGTGATCGTGCCGGCGGCTCCCAAGGCCTGCGACAGGGCCGCCGTCGTATAGCCGAGGCCAAGTCCGCCCAGGAGAATGCGCGGTGAAGGCGGCGCCAGCTCAGCCGCGAGCCGGCCCAGCGCCACCTCGGACTCGTGGCAGAAGCCGTTCATCAGCTCGAAGCCATTGGCGCGGATCATGAACACGCCGTCCTTGACATAGAGCTCAATCAGCGCGTCGCCTTCGGTGGCGGAATCGATCAGCGTCCATGACATGCGATCAATCCTGCGGGAGCGGTCGAAGGACTTCGCTCCGCCGCCGCGCCAAGACGGTGCTGGGTGGAAAAGGCCGATGTATCGAGAAACACTCTTGTTCTGGAAGCAGATAGAAGTCCCCGCACCACGGCCTTGCGCCGAGCCGCTCCAGGAGCGCCATAAGGGCGCCTTCGTTCAAGCGGTCGCGCTTTCGCCGCGCCCCATACTCCTCAAGATTTTCTTCGGGAAGCGCCTCGCCATATGCTTCGAATATCCAACTCTTGTCGTTCTGCACCGCTGCAACGGAGCGCTTGATCGCTGCTCCATCCACCAGCTTCCGATGCGTGAAACGTGCTCCCGGCTGGGTGGTTGTCCAAGTGTCATGGGCTGACCAGTGAATCGTCGTTAGGCCGTGGCGAGACGTCAGGTTCGCGCAGAGTGAATCATAGCCGTTGCAGAGGAAGCTGTTGTTCCAGAGCACGGTCCATTTGGACCGGGTCGGAAGGGCCAGCATGTAGGTCGGCACATTGTGGAAGTCCGTCGCGATGCGGAAGGCCGCATCCAAATCCTGAAGCCTATGCCGACTGAGTTCCACTGGCTCGCCCTTCAGCAACCGTGTGAACTCAGCGTGGATCGCCTGCGCAACCGCTGAGGCAGCCCCCTCGACCAGATCCAGCGATTGCGTCGTGGGCCAGCACCGTCGGATCACAGCGTCCTTGGGGGCAGCCATAAATCCTCTCAGGGTCGAGAGGACCGGCTAGACATGAGCTACTGCGCCGCGCGAAGTTCGTGCGCGTCCTGCAGGTCCACCGAGACCAGCTGCGACACGCCGCGCTCCGACATGGTGACGCCGAACAGGCGGTTCATGCGGGCCATGGTCAGGCGGTGGTGGGTGATGACCAGGAAGCGGGTGGCGCCGGACTGGCCGAGCTCGTCGACCAGGTTGCAGAAGCGCTCCACGTTCGCGTCGTCCAGCGGGGCGTCGACCTCGTCCAGCACGCAGATCGGCGCCGGGTTCACCAGGAAGACGGCGAAGAGCAAGGCGAGGGCGGTCAGCGCCTGCTCGCCGCCCGAGAGCAGCGACATGACCTGCAGCTTCTTGCCCGGCGGCGAGGCCAGGATTTCCAGGCCCGCCTCGAGCGGATCTTCCGCCTCGGTCAGGGTCAGGTGCGCGCGGCCGCCGCCGAAGAGCCGGGTGAACAGTTTCTCGAAATGGCCGTTGACCAGCTCGAAGGCCGCCAGCAGGCGCTCGCGCCCTTCGCGGTTCAGGCTGTTGATGCCCTGGCGCAGGCGGGCGATGGCATTGACCAGGTCGGAACGCTCGGTCTGCATGCCGGCCAGCTGCTGGTCGAGCTCGCTCGATTCCGCCTCGGCGCGCAGATTGACCGGGCCGATATTCTCGCGCTCGCGCAGCAGCCGCTGCAGCTTGTTGTCGACGTCCTGGCGGTCGGGCAGCGGCTCGCCGGGGTCCAGTTCCGCCAGCGGCAATACATCGGCCGGCGTGCATTCCAGGCGCTCGCGGATGCGCTCGGTCAGCGCCTGCTCGGCCTCGCGCGCCTGCTCGACGGCGGCCTCGGCGCGCACCTTGTTCTCGCGCATCTCGACCAGGCGGGATTCCTCGCCCTTCAGGGCGCGGTCGGCCTCGGTGAGCGCGGTTTCCGCCTGTGCGAGGGCGTCGGCGGCGTCGCGGCGCGCCTGTTCGGCATTGCTCAGCAGGCTCAGCAATTCGTTGCGCTGGCGCGAGATCTGTTCCGGCATGGCGGCGAGGCGCGCGATCTCGGCCTCGATGTGCTCGCGGCGGTGGGCGAAACTCTCCAGCTGGCGGGCGGCCGCTTCGGCGCGCTGCGCCCAGGAGGCAAGCTCGCGCCCGATCGCGTCCAGGCGCTGCTGGCGCTGGGCGGCCTCGCGGCGCAGCCGGTCGTCGGTGGAGCGGCACTCGATGAGGCGGGCGCGGCGGTCGGTCAAAACCGGCTTCAGTTCGGCCACCCGGTCGCGCGCCTGCTGCAAATCGGGCAGGCCGGCGATCTCGGCCTCGGTCGCCTCCAGCTGCTGCGCCGCCTCGGCGCTGTCGGCTTCGAGGCTGGCCAGCGACTGGGCGAGGCCGGTCAGCCGCGCGTTGACCTGGGACAGCGCCTGCTCGGCGCGGCTCAGCTGCGCCCGCGCGTCGCGCGCCACGTTGTAGGCCGATTGCAGCGCCTGGCGCCGCGTCTGCTCCTCGGCTTGCGCGGTGGAGAGGGCGGCCTTGGCGTGGTCGTATTCGGTGTGCGCCTGGGACAGGCGCGCCTCGGCCGCTTCCAGCTCGACCTGCAGGTCCTTCAGCCGGTTGCGCTGCTGCATGCGCTGCACGGCGGCGGTGGGCGAGCCGGCCTGGATGGTGTAGCCGTCCCAGCGCCACATGGCGCCGTCGCGGGTCACCAGGCGCTGGCCCTGGGCCAGGCCCGAAGCCATCGCGCGGCCGGTCTCCTCGCTGTCGACCACGCCGATCTGCGCCAGGCGGCGGAGCAAAGCAGCGCTGCCGGTGACGAACTCGGCCAGCGGCCGAGCACCATAGGGCAGAGCCGGAGCGGCCGGATCGGCTTCCAGCTGGCGCCAATGCATCGGCGCGCCGGTATCGGCCGAGGCCTGCAGATCGTCGCCAAGCGCGGCGCCCAAGGCGGCCTCGTAGCCCGGCGTCACGGTCAGCGCGTCGATCAGCGGCGGCCAGATCTGCTGGTCGCTGTCGACGAAGATGGCGTTGAGCGCGTCGACCTCGGCCTTCACGCCGCGATGGGCAGTCTGCGCCTGGTTGAGGCGGTCGCGCGCCTGGCCCTCGGTCTCGGCGGTGGCGGCGCGGGTGGTCTCGGCCCCGGTCAGGGCGGCTTGCGCCGCTTCCAGGTCGCGCTCGGCGCTCTCGGTGGCGGCGCGGGCGGCGTTCAGCGATTCATCGGCGGCGATCTGCGCCTGCAGGCGGTCGCGCTCGGCCTGGTTCTCGGCGACGCGCTGGCGCAGGCGCTCCAGCCGCTGGGCCAGGTCGCCGCGGCGGCGGTTCAGCGCCGCTTCCCGCGCCTCGCCGGCGGCGAGGTTCTGGGTCAGCTGGCTGAGCTCGCTCTCGGTCTCCTCGACGTCGGAAGCCGCCAATACCACTTCGCGGGCGGCTTCCTCGGCGATGGCGGCTTCGCGCTCGGACAATTCGGCGAGCTCGCGGCCTTCGACCTGCAAGGCCGCCTGGGCCTGCGCCGCGTCGTCGGCCAGCGCCGCCTCGCGCGCGGTGTCGGCGGCGTTGTTGCTGAGCTGGCGCTCGGCGTCGGCGCGGCTCTGGGCGACGCGGGCCTCCTCCTGGTCCAGCTGAGCCCGGGCGATGGTCAGGCGCTGCAGCTCGGCTGCGGCCTCGGCCTCGGTCTGGCGCAGGCCGGGCAGCACGGTGGCCGCCTCGCTCTGCCGCGTCGCCGCGACGGCGGCCGAGGAGGTGAGCGAGACCACCATGGTCTCCGCCGCCATCAGGCTTTCCTCGGCGTGCTTCAGGCGCTGCTCGGCATCGGTCCACAGCAGGTGGAACAGCACCGCTTCCTGGCGGCGGATATGGTCCTGCAGGTTGCGATAGCGCGACGCCTGGCGCGCCTGCTTCTTCAGGGCGGCGAGCTGGCTTTCCAGGGTGACGATGACGTCGTCGAGGCGGGCGAGATTGGCTTCCGCCGCGCGCAGGCGCAACTCCGCCTCATGCCGGCGCGAATGCAGGCCGGTGATGCCGGCGGCTTCCTCGAGGAGGGCGCGGCGGTCGGCCGGCTTGGCGGCGATGATGGCGCCGATGCGGCCCTGGCTGACCAGCGCGGTCGAATGGGCGCCGGTCGCCGAATCCGCGAACAGCAGCTGCACGTCCTTGGCCCGGGTCTCCAGGCCGTTGACGCGGTAGGAGGAGCCTTCGCCGCGCTCGATCTTGCGCGAGACGGTCAGTTCCTCGTGCTCGTTGAACTGGGCCGGGACCTTGCGGTCGGCATTGTCGAGGAAGAGCTGCACCTCGGCGACGTTGCGCGCCGGGCGGTTCGCGGTGCCGGCGAAGATGACGTCGTCCATCTCGCTGCCGCGCATGCGCTTGGCCGAGTTCTCGCCCATCACCCAGCGCAGCGCCTCGACCAGGTTCGACTTGCCGCAGCCGTTCGGCCCCACGATGCCGGTCATGCCGGGCTGGATCGTCAAATCCGTCGGTTCGACGAAGGACTTGAAGCCAACCAGCCGAAGTTTCGTGAACTGAACCAAAGCGGTCGATACTCCCCGGACCCGATACTACTTCGCCGCCGCGCTTGGCGCGGAAATCTGGGATGCCGCGCTCATTGCGCGGCCAGGGCGGCTTCCACCGCCTCTTTGAACGGCGCGTATTCGCCGACGCCCGACACGCGCTTGCCGTTGATCAGGAAGGTCGGCGTCGCCTCGACCTTGTAGGTGTCGGCCCCTTCCTTGGTGCCGGCGATGATCTTCTCGCGCAGCTCCTTGTTGGCGATGCAGGCATCGAAGGTCGCCTGGTCCACGCCGGCGCCCTTGGCGATCTCGCCCAGCACCTTCACGCCCTCCTGGATGTGCCAGTCGGTCTGCTTCTGGAACAGGGCGTCGACCATCGGGAAATAGGCCATCGGCGAGACGCAGCGGCTGAGCTGTGCCGCAGCCAGCGCCACGCCGTCCAGCGGGAAGTCGCGGAACACGATGCGCACCTTGCCGGTGTCGATGTATTCGCTCTTCAGCTGCGGCAGGATCTCTTCGTGGAAGTGCTTGCAGTGCGGGCAGCCGAGCGAGAAATACTCGACGATGGTGACCGGCGCGTCGGCCTTGCCCAGCGCCATCTCGTCGGCGGCGACGACCGGGACCGGCCCGTCGGCCGTGGCGTCGGCGGCGCTCGCCGTATCCGCCCCGGTGGCGGCACTGGTGGCCGTGGCGGTTTCCGGCGCCGCGCCGATCTTGCTGTTGCTATAGGCGAACCAGCCGCCGACGCCGATCGCGGCCGCGACCAGGATGACCAATCCGTAAAGTATGCCTTTGTTCATCGACTCCGCTCCCGGGTGTCCCCGCGTGAAAAAGCCATGCGACAACCCCCTGATGGTCCGGGGTTTTGGCAGGATTCAAGAAGGGGCGCAAGCCTCGCCGGACGCTTTCCCTGGACCCGCCCGGACGCTCAGCCACAACACTTTGTGACAGCTTCGTGATTCCAGCGAGTCGCGCCCGTCAAGGGCGTCCTCAGCGTTTTTGTGACGTTTTCTCGCGCCGGCGGATGGCGGTTCCGAGTCGCGCCAGGGTGCCGCGAATTTCGCCGTCGGTCACCGACTCGACCGCGCGGGCGATCTCGCCTTGCTCCAGGCTGGTGAGGGGCGGGGCGACGGCCGCCGCCTTGCGCCGGGCGACGGCGCCCTGCTCGATCCGGAGGCGGGCGACGGCGGGATAGCCGAAATGCTGGTTGATCCGCTCCAGCACCGAGGGCGCCAGATGCTGCAGTTCGAGCGCCGCCGACCCGCCGCAGCGCACGGTCAAGGTGCCGTCCTCGCGCTTGCCTTTCGGGAAGGCCAGCTTGATCGGCAGGCTGGAGGCGGCCAGCGCCGCGCCGGCGATCTCCGCCCAATGGGTGAACAGCCCGGCCTCGGCGAAGCCCTTGCTGCCCAGCGCCTGCTTGGCGATGGCCGGCACCTCGGCGGCCAGCGCCACCATCCCCATGCGGCGGGGCTTGGGTTCGGGTTTCTGCGGCGGCGCGGGCTTCTTCGTCATGCAGAGGCAGTTTATGGTCGCTCTATGCGCCGGTGCAAAGTCGAATACCGAGTGGCCCCCTCCCTAGCTCTCCCCCGTCCCGGTGGAGGGGACAGGAGGCTGGCTGCAAACCCCTCCCCCAGAATGGGGGAGGGCTAGGGAGGGGGCAGTTGCAGCGCGCGAAAACCAAGGACACGAAGCGCTTCCCCCGCATGGCGGCCGAGCTGCTGGCCTGGTACGACCGGCATGGGCGGGAGCTGCCGTGGCGCCGGAAGGGCGGCGCGCCCGTCGACCCGTATCATGTGTGGCTGAGCGAGATCATGCTGCAGCAGACGACGGTGCCGGCGGTGAAGCCCTATTTCGAGCGCTTCCTGCAGCGCTGGCCGGCGGTCGCGGACCTGGCGGCGGCACCGGTCGAGGACGTCATGGCCGCCTGGGCCGGGCTCGGCTATTACGCGCGCGCCCGCAACCTGCATAAATGCGCGCAGACCGTGACCGCGCGTCACGCCGGCCGCTTCCCCGCGACCGAGGACGCGCTGCGCGAATTGCCCGGCATCGGGCCCTATACCTCGGCCGCCATCGCGGCCATCGCCTTCCAGCGCCGCGCCACCATCCTCGACGGCAATGTCGAGCGGGTGGTGAGCCGCCTGTTCCGCGTCGCGGCGCCGCTGCCCAAGGCGAAGGAGGAGCTGCGCGCGCTGGCCGACCAGCTGACGCCCGAGAAAAGGCCCGGCGACTACGCCCAGGCGATCATGGATCTCGGCGCCACGCTCTGTACGCCGACGAAGCCGGCCTGTTCGCTGTGCCCGTGGATGAGCGAGTGCGAAGCGTTCAAGGCCGGCGACCAGGAGAGCTATCCGCGCAAGACACCCAAGGCCGAGCGGCCGCAGCGTTTCGGCCTCGCCTTCTGGATGGTCAACGAGCGGGGCGAGGTGGCGCTAAAGCGGCGTCCGCCCAAGGGCCTGCTGGGCGGCATGCTGGAAGTGCCGGGCAGCGACTGGACGGCGGACGCGCCGGACCGTTACGCCGCCCTGCGCAATCCCCCGGCGAAGGCCGCCTGGCGCTGGTCCGACGGCATTGTGCGCCACGTCTTCACGCATTTCGCCCTGGAGCTGCAGGTGGCGGCGGCGACCGTGAAAGGCCGGCCGCTGCAAGACGCTCTATGGATTCCGCTCGACCAGCTCGGCGACGCGGCGCTGCCCAGCGTCATGCGCAAGGTGGCGAAGCTGGGCATGGCCACGCTGGCGGCGAAAGCCAAGGATGCGGCGGAGTAGGAACTCCCTCTCTAAGCGTCATCCCGGCCGCGCGCAGCGAGCGCCGGGATCCACCGTGCAACCGCACGAGCGGGTGATAGTGAACCCCGGTCCGTGCGGCGGAGAAATGGATCCCGGCCCAAGGCCGGGATGACGAGTGAGTGTGCGGCGCGTGTCTCGCTTCCATCATCCCGGCCAGAAGAAGCCTATGCCTCCACCAGCGCTTCCACGCTGGCGGTGTCGAGGCCCATGCTCTGCGCCGCCGGCTGCTCGGCGCGCAAGGCGGCGGCGATGGCGGGTTGGCGGCAGAGGCGCCGGAATGTGCTTTCCAGCTTGGGGTAGCGCGCAGCGTCGATGCGGTAGCCGAGATAGGTGTAGTTCACCAGGTTGCTGGCCAGCGTGATGTCGGCGATGCCGAGGCCCTCGCCGGCCAGGAAGCCGTCGCCGGCCTGGCTCTCCAGGTAACCGAACGTCCTGGGCAGCGCCTGGGCGAGGATGTCGTCGAGCGCGGCGCGGTCCGTTTCCAGCCCCAGGATTTTCGGCCGGATCACGATCTGGAAGAACAGCCCGTGCACCACCTCGCGGAACAGGGTGCCGTCGCAGTATTCCTCCAGCCACAGCGCGCGGGCCAGCGCCTTGGCCTCGCGCGGGTAGAGCGCCGGCTCCGGGTGGGTCCGCTCGAGATAGGCCGCGATGACCGAGGAATCGGCGAGTTCGAAACCGTCAAGCGCGACGACGGGGATCTTGCCGGTCGGGCTGAGCCGGTCCCAGCCGGCCGGCGGATTGAAGGGGATGACCGGCTCGATCTCGAAGGCGAGGCGCTTGGCGATCGCCGCGACGATCACCTTGCGGGTGTGGACCGAGATGGGAACGCCGTAGATTTTCAGCATCGTTGCTCTCCTGCCAGTTGGTTGATGTTGTTGGGGGTTGAAAAAAGTGCAGATCTCCTGCCGCGAAAGCGCGGGCCATCGCGGGATGAATGCCTCGGTTGGATGGGTCAGGCGGCCTTGGCGACCGGGAACTGGATCTCCACCGCCGGGTCCGCCGGCGTCTGGAACGGCATGTCGAGGAAGAGCTCGCGGCACGGCCCGGCGATCCGGTAGCCGTTCGCCTCCATCCAGAGGCCGAGCCTGCCGAAGGCGAGATGGCTCTGGTGCAGCGGACCGCTGCGCACGATGGTGGCGAGCGCATCGCAGGCCGGCAGTTCGCCCAGCGCCAGCGCCGTGCCGGAGGCAAGTGCGACCTTCCGGTTGATTGCGCGGGTGAGGGTGACGCCGATCGCGAGGTCGAGATTCTCGTCTTCGAAATCGCTGTGGGCGACGACCACCAGGTTCCCGCGCGCCGCCGCAGCAAGCTGCGAGCGCGCCGCCTGCGTCACCTCGCGCAGGGCCGCGAACACCGCCTCGAAGGTCGGATAGATCGCGCGGGTGGAGAGCAGCGGCAGCGCCGGCGCGGATTTCAGCGCCACGTCGTAATCGGCGAGCGTGCCCTGCTGCTCGATCTGCGCCAGGCGGGACTCGATGTGGCGCAGGCGCGCCGCCTCTTCCGCCAGGCTGCGCTCCAGCTCCGCCTTCTTCAGCGCCAGCATGCCGCGGATCTCGGCGGTCGAGACCTTGTCATCCAGCATGCGGGCGACCTGGTCGAGCGAGAGGCCCAGATCCTTCAGCGCCAGGATCCGGTTCAGCCGCTCGAGCTGCCCGGCGCTGTAATAGCGATAGCCGGTCTCCGGGTCGATGCGCTGCGGCCGCAGCAGGCCGATGCTGTCGTAGTAGCGCAGCAGCCGCCCCGAGACGCGCGCGATCTGGGAAAACTCGCCGATCCTGAACATGCCGCGTCGCTCCTTGAAGCCAACCTTGCGGAGGCACTCTCCGGCTTTACGCTACGTCAAAGTCAACGGTTTCCTGCAGGGCGTGAAATTATCGCCCGAAGCTCCGGCGGGAACGCGGCGGAGCAATCCTCCCATCGTCATCCCGGCCAAGCCGCGCCAGCGGCGCAGAGCCGGGACCCATGGGGCGGCCGTCGCCGAAGCGGTGAGGCCGCATGGGTCCCGGGTCAGGCCCGGGATGACAAATGGAGCGGATAGTGAACCTCATTCGTCATCCCGGCCAAGCGTAGCGCGAGCCGGGACCCATGGGGCGGCCATGGTAGACGTGGCGTCGGCGCATGGGCCCCGGGTCAAGCCCGGGGTGACAAATGG
>JBGAGP010000003.1:0-91392 GCA_044226685.1 Dongiaceae bacterium | reverse complement strand
CAACACCGTGACGCGCACGCTGCTCGGGCGCGGCTATCCTGGCCCCGGGCTGTTCGCCAAGGTGTTCGACCAGGATTTCCAGCCGCTGGTCGAACTGGTGCAGGACACCTGCGGCCGGCACGACAACTTTGCCCTCGCTTGCACCGCGAAATACTATGAGGACATGGGCTATCCGGGCCACGCCAATTGCTCGGACAATTTCAGCGACGCGCTGGCGCCCTACGGCATCAAGCGCCGGCGCGGCTGGGCGGCGCTCAACCTCTTCTACAACACCGGCATCGACCACAATAACGTGCTCTATCTCGATGAGCCGTGGTCGCGGCCCGGCGATTTCGTGCTGTTCCGCGCGCTGACCGACCTGGTCTGCGTCTCCTCCGCCTGCCCCGACGATATCGACGCGGCCAATGGCTGGAACCCGACCCCGGTCCATATCCGCACCTACCCGAAAGAGGAGCGCTTCTCGCGCGCGGTGGCCTTTCGCATGACCCCGGACTCAGAGCCCCAGATGACCAAGGAAACCGCCTTCCATCCGTGTCTCTCTGCCTTGACGCGGAACTTCACCGAATATCGCGGCTATTGGCTGCCCAGCCGCTTCAACAACGAGGGGCCCACGGCCGAGTACTGGGCCTGCCGCGAACGCGCGGCGATGATCGACCTCTCGCCCCTGCGCAAGTTCGAGGTGACGGGGCCGGATGCCGAGACGCTGCTGCAGCGTGCCGTGACCCGCGACGTGCGCAAGCTCTCCGAGGGCCAGGTGGTCTATTCCGCCATGTGCCACGAGACCGGCGGCATGCTCGACGATTGCACCATCTTCCGCCTGGGCCGGGACAATTTCCGCTTCATCGGCGGCGACGAGGCGAGCGGCCTGGCCTTGCGCGAGCTGGCGGAGAGGCAGGGCCTGCGTGCCTGGGTGCGCTCCTCGACCGACCAGCTGCACAACCTCTCGGTCCAGGGCCCGAAGAGCCGCGAGATCCTGCGCCAGGTGGTGTGGACGCCGCCGGCCCAGACGGGAATCGACGAGCTGCAATGGTTCCGCTTCACCATCGGCCGCATCGGTGATTTTAACGGCGCGCCGGTCCTGGTCTCGCGCACCGGCTATACTGGCGAACTCGGCTATGAGGTGTTCTGCCATCCGAAGGACGCGCTCGCCGTCTTCGACGCCATCAACGAGGCCGGGCGGCCGCACGGCATCGCGCCCTGCGGGCTCGAGGCGCTGGACATGCTGCGCATCGAGGCCGGGCTCATCTTCTACGGCTACGAATTCTGCGACCAGACCGATCCGTTCGAGGCCGGCATCGGCTTTGCCGTGCCGCTGAAGACCAAGACCGAGGATTTCGTCGGCCGCGCGGCGCTGGTCCGGCGCAAGGAGCATCCGCAGCGCACCCTGGTCGGCCTCGACCTCGACGACACCGAGATCGCCGCCCATGGCGACGGCGTCTTCATCGGTCGCAACCAGATCGGCGTGGTCACCAGCGGCACCCGCTCGCCGATCCTGAAAAAGAGCATCGCCCTGGCGCGGCTCGACGTGACCCATGCCGCGCTCGGCACCGCGGTCGAGGTGGGCAAACTGGACGGCCGGATGAAGCGCATCCCGGCCCGGGTCGTCCGCTTCCCGCATTACGACCCGGAAAAAACCCGGGTCCGGGCGTAGCGCAGGGATCGGCGTTCAGCAATACCACTTCTGCACCTCTGGTCCAAATTGGTCGTCATAGGCATTGTCATGGTTTCGGGTGATGCGTAGTCTATGCCCACAAGAAGACTGGGTCTGAAGCAGGAAGGTGAACCAGCCGGCTGCGGCGATGTCTGGGCCGCGGCCGATCGACTGACGCGTTGCGACGGAACGTCGACGCGCGGAATGGCAACAGGGAGGCGTCATGAAAAAGCGTGTTGCGGTGATCGGTGCCGGACCTTCGGGAACGGCGGTGTTGCGGGCGTTCCAGTCGGCGGCGGCCAAGGGGGCGGAGATCCCCGAGATCGTCTGCTACGAGAAGCAGGACGATTGGGGCGGGTTGTGGAACTACACCTGGCGCACCGGGCTCGACGAATACGGCGAGCCGGTCCATTGCAGCATGTATCGCTATCTGTGGTCGAACGGTCCCAAGGAGTGCCTTGAGTTCGCCGACTACACCTTCGATGAGCATTTCGGGCGGCCGATCGCCTCCTACCCGCCGCGCGCCGTCCTCTGGGACTACATCAAGGGCCGGGTGGAAAAGGCCGGGGTGCGCGGCTGGTGCCGCTTCCGCACGCCGGTGCGCCGGGTCGAATACAACGACAGCACGCGCAAATTCGCGGTCACCGCGCACGACCTGAAGAAGGATGCGGTTTCGACCGAGGACTTCGACCATGTGGTGGTGGCTTCGGGCCACTTCTCGACCCCCAACGTGCCGGAATTCCCTGGATTCAGCAGCTTCAACGGCCGCGTCCTGCATGCCCATGATTTCCGCGACGCGGTCGAGTTCAAGGGCAAGGACATACTGATCGTCGGCCGCTCCTACTCGGCCGAGGATATCGGCTCGCAATGCTACAAATACGGCGCAAAGTCGATCACCACGACCTACCGTTCGCGCCCGATGGGCTTCAAATGGCCGGCGAACTGGGAGGAGAAGCCGCTGCTGCAGCGGGTGGACAACCGCACCGCCTATTTCAAGGACGGCACGTCGAAGGAGATCGACGCGATCATCCTGTGCACCGGCTATATCCACCACTTCCCGTTCCTGCCGGATTCGCTGCGGCTGAAGACGGAGAACCGGATGTGGCCGCTGAACCTCTATCGCGGCGTGGTGTGGGAGCCGAACCCGCAGATGCATTACATCGGCATGCAGGACCAGTTCTACACCTTCAACATGTTCGACGCGCAGGCGTGGTTCTCGCGCGACGTGATCCTCGGCCGCATCAAGCTGCCGGGCCTCGCCGAGATGCAGGCCAACAGCGCCCAGTGGCGGGCGAAAGAGGAGAAGATCGAGAACGCCGAGCACGCCATCTGGTTCCAGGGCGACTACGTGAAGGATCTGATCGACCTCACCGACTATCCGAGCTTCGACGTGGAGACTGTGAACAAGACCTTCATGGAGTGGGAGCATCACAAGATGGAGAACATCATGGGCTTCCGCGACAACGCCTATCGCTCGATCATGACCGGCAAGATGTCGCCGGTGCATCATACGCCGTGGCTCAAGGCAATGGACGATTCGCTGGAATCCTATCTCAAGAAGTGATGTGCCGGGCCGCCGGCAAGGCGGCGCCCACAAGAAGCGAAAGGCCGGGCCGCTGCCCGGCCTTTTCTTGTCACGGGGCTAGTTGCCGGATCGGGCGGCGGCCTTGTCCTGGCGCAGCTTGCCGGTCGCCGCGTCGTCGATGGCCATGTGGGCGGCATCCACCACGACGCCGAACTGGGTGCTGGCGAAATCGGCCGAGACCTTCTCGTCCAGCACATCCGCCAGCACCGCTTGCGGGTCGCGGGCGAGGGGATCGCCATAGCCGCCGCCACCGGCCTGCTCGTGGCGCAGCACGACGCCAGCGGTGATCTCGCGCGTCACCTTGCTGGGCAGAACTTCCAGCCGGTCATCCGGGTTGAGCGCGTTGCGCGACGGCGCCGCACTGCCGCCGCCGAACAGGCCGTAAGGCCGGTGGTCGTGGCGGTCGGCGCGGATCTGCATCATGGCGCCCGGCGCCAGCAGGCGGTACTGACGGACCAGGCCCAGCCCGCCGCGATACTTCCCGGCACCGCAGGAATCCTGCCGGAAACCGTATTCCTCGACCAGGATCGGGAAGCGGTCCTCCAGCGTCTCCACCGGCATGTTGGACATGTTCTGCGACGGGTTGGTGACGCCCTCGATGCCGTCCTTGTCGGCGCGGGCGCCCCAGGCGCCGTTGATCATGTCGACCAGGATGAAGGGCTCGCGCGTCTCCGCATCGCGGCCGCCGAAGGCGATGACGGTGTTGCCGCCTTCGCCCGCCGCCACCACGCGCTGCGGCACGATCTGGGCCAGCGCGCCCATCACCACATCGACCACGCGGTAGCCGGTCAGGGCCCGCGCGGCGACGGCGGCGGGAATCTCCGGGTTGAGGATGCTGCCCTTGGGTGCCGTCACGGTGATGCAGCGGTAGATGCCGGCATTGTTGGGCACGTCCTGGTCGAGCGCGCAGCGGATGGTGAGATAGGTCGCCGACTTGACGAAGGAGAGGGTCGAGTTGATGGCGCCCTTCACCTGCGGGGAAGAGCCGGCGAAATCGACAGTCAGGTGGTCGCCGGACACGGTGATGGCGCAGGTGATCGGAATGCGCGCGTCGACCAGCCCGTCGCCGTCGATGTAGTCGGTGAAGCGGTAGGTGCCGTCCGGCCAGGCGGCGATCGCCTTGCGGGTCAGGGTCTCGCCATAGTCGATCAGCCGGGCGAAATAGCCGCGCGATTCGACGATTCCGTAGCGCTCGAGCAGGCGACAGAACTCGCGCTCCCCGATGCTGCAGGTGGCAAGCTGCGCTTCCAGATCGCCGATCACCAGGTCCGGCAGGCGCACGTTCTGCCGGATCAGGCTCAGCAGCGTCTCGTTGGCGATGCCCCGGCTGTAGAGCTTCAGGGGCGGGATGCGCAGGCCTTCCTGGTAGATCTCGGTGGAATCCGCCGCGTTTGATCCCGGCACGCGTCCGCCGACATCGCAATGATGCGCGATGACCACGGCATGGCCCTGCAGCTGCCCGCCGAGGAAGATCGGCTTGAACATGAAGATGTCAGGCAGGTGCATGCCGCCGTTGTAGGGATCATTGAAGATGATCACGTCACCCGGCGCCAGGTCGCCGCCGAACTTCGCGAGCATGGCGGCAACGGCATCCGGCACGGCACCCAGGTGCAGCGCCACGGTCTTGGCCTGGGCCAGGATCAGGCCCTCGGCGTCGCAGAGCGTGCAGGAATAGTCGAGCACGTCGCGCACGATGGAGGAGCGCGCGGTGCGCATGACCGTATAGGCCATGTCGTCGACGATGGTGTCGAGCGCGCTCTTGATCACCGCAAAGGTGAACGGATCCTGCGCCGGGCTCTTGGCGGCTCTAGCCACGGGCAGCCCTCCGCTTCGGCGCCGCCTGGCGCTGCGGCAGTTCGGCCAGCAGGTTTCCGGCGGCATCCGCCGCGATCGCGACACCTGGCGGCACCACCACGGTGCTGTCGGCGCTCTCGACGATCAGCGGGCCCATCTGCCGGCCCGGCAACGCATCGCGGTCCATGACCGGCGTCGCGATCCAGCCGTGGCTGGCGCCGAAATACACCTGGCGTGTCGCCGCAGTGGCGGCGCCGGCGCGGACCGGCAGCCGCAATGCGCCGAAATCGAGCTTGTTGCGCCGCCGGCCGCGGGCCACCAGCCGAATGCTGGTCGCTTCCACGTCGTCGGACGAGGCGTATTGGTAGAGGCGTTCGTAGCGCTCGATGAAGCCCTGGCGCAGCTCCGCGCGACAATCACCGCGAAGCGGCGCGGGCAGCGGCACGGCGATCGCCGAATCCTGCCCGACGAAGCGCAGGTCGAGCGAGAAGCCATAGTCGCAATCCGCCTCGCCGAAACCATCCATCGCCATGCGCAGCCTGGCCTCGTCGCGCAGGGACGCGACGATGCGTGCCGCGGCCTCGGTATCGAAGGCGGCGAGCCGGCCGGGGCAAGGGCGGATGAAATAGTGTTCGATATCGCCGGTCAGCATGCCCATGGCGGTGAAGACGCCGGGCATGCGGGGGAACAGCACATGCGGGATGTCGAGCGCCTGCGCCAGGTCGCAGGCATGCAGCGGCCCGCTGCCGCCGAAGGCGAGCAGGGTGAAGTCGCGTGGGTCGACGCCGCGCTCGACCGTCACCGCGCGGATGGCGCGGGTCATGTTGGCGTTGGCGACATCGCGGATGCCGGCGGCGGCAGCGTCAATGCCGAGGCCGAGCGGCCTGGCGATCTGCGCTTCGATCGCCCCGCGCGCCTGTTCGCGGTCGAGCGACAGCGCGCCGCCTGCCAGCCGCTCCGGCAGCAGGCCCAGCGCCACGTTGGCGTCGGTGACGGTGGGGCGGGTCCCGCCGCGCCCATAGCAGGCGGGACCCGGCTCGGCGCCGGCGGAAACCGGGCCGACATGGAGCAATCCGCCGGCATCGAGCCAGGCGATGGAACCGGCGCCGCTGCCGACCTCGGCTACGTCCACCGTCGGCACGCTCATCATGTAGCCGCCCGCCTTGATGAAGCGGCTGGGGGTGGAGATGCCGTCGCGGAACTCGTATTCCGTCGCGCGCGCGATCTCGCCATCCTGGACCAGCGAGGCGGAGGCGGTGGTGCCGCCCATGTCGAAGACGATGAGATCGCCGCGCTGCAGCGTCTCGCCGAGGCGCGCCGCGCCGACCACGCCGGCGGAGCGGCCGGAGGAGATGAAGAAGACCGGTTTCGCCTCTGCGGTCTCGATCGAGGAGAGGCCGCCATTGGAGTTCCCGACCAGCAGCGGCGCCGAGATCCCGAGCTTCTGCAGCCCCTGGCGCAGGCGGCGCAGATAGGTGGCCATCACCGGCAGCACATAGGCGTTCACCACGGCGGTGCTGGTGCGCTCGTATTCGCGCTGCTCGGGCAGCACGGAGACCGAGGCGGTGACCGGAATGGCCGGAAAGGCCTGACGCAGCACGCGTTCGGCGATCAGCTCGTGCGAGGGATTGCGATAGGAATTGATGAAGCAGATGGCGAGCGATTCGACACCCAGGGCCACCAGTTCGCCGGCGACGCGCACGACCTCGTCCTGGTCGATGGCCTTGAGGATGTGGCCGCGCGCATCGATGCGTTCGACGATCTCGCGGCGCAGCTGCCGGCGCACCAGCGGCAGCGGCTTGTCCCAGGTCAGGTCGAACATGTCGGGCGTGCGGATGCGGCCGATCTCCAGCACGTCGCGGAAGCCCTTGGTGGTGAGCAGCCCGGTCCTGGCGCCGACCTTCTGCAGCAGCGTGTTGGAGCCGACGGTGGTGCCGTGCAGCACCTCGCCAACGTCCGCCGGCATCAACCCCGCATCGGCCAGGATCCGCTCTACCCCGGTGATCACCGCCTGCGCCGGGTCGGCGGGGGTCGACGGCACCTTGCGCGAGAAGCAGATGCCGCTTTCGTCCAACAAGACCAGATCGGTGAAGGTACCGCCGATATCGACGCCGATGCGCGCGGTTCCGCTCATCCTAACCTCGCCGCAAGGCGACGATCTTGGGGTCGGGCATCTCGGTGTCGCGATAGAGGCTGCGCGCGCCCGGCGCCAGCGTCGCCTCCCAGCGGCGGAAATCCGCCGCCATGCGCGCCTCCTCGATGATCGGCAGTTCCGCCATCGGCGGCAGGACCCGGCGCCAGGCCGGGTTCCCGGTGGCATCGGCCAGCATGGCCTTGACCGAGGCGATGAAGGGCCGCCGCGACAGGATGGTGTCGCCGCCCAGGATCTGCGGGATGAAGCGCCGGCGCTCGAACGGACTCGGCGCATCGAACATGGCACGCATCAGCCGCGGCATGACATTGGCGAGACCGCAGATGGTGCCGCGCCCGCCGCTGGCCAGCACCTGCGGCACGTGCATCTCGCTGCCGGTGAAGATCGAGAGGTGCGAGAAGCGCCGCAGCAATCCTTCCGTGAAGTCCAGATCGCCGCCGCTGTCCTTGATGCCGGCGATGTTGCCCGGATAGCGCTCGTCCAGGCGCCGCACCACGTTGGGCGTGATCGGCACGCCGCAGATATCGGGGAAGTGATAGAGATAAAGCCGCAGATCCGGCCGCCCCAGCATGTCGATCACCGAGGCATAGAAGCGGAAGGCGCCGTCATCGGTGATGCCGCCGCGATAGACGCAGGGCGGCATCAGCAGCAGCCCGTCCACCTTGCGGTCGAGGGCATGGCGCGACAGGGCGACGACGTCGCGGATCGACAAGGCGCCGACCGAAACGATGATGCGGCGCGGATCCAGTCCGCCATCGACGATGAAATCCAGGGCCGCCATGCGGTCGGCGACGGAAAATTCCGCGCCTTCGCCGGTGGTACCGAACAGCGTGATGCCGTCGCAGCCATCCGCCAGCAGCTGCCGGCAGCGCTCGAGCAGCAGGTCCACGTCTGGCCGGAATCCGGGACCGATCGGCGTGGTCACAGCGACGGCAAGGCAATCGCGCGTTGGAAGTCCGGCCACAGATCGCTCCCTGACAAGTCCCGGCAACAGGTCGGCGACGCTCTCTCGTGGCGTCCTTTTCCTGCCCGCCTGTCGTCCGAGATCATGAATGAGGATTGTAGATTGTCAACAATTGACTTGACGGGGATTTGGCGCGGTGGGACCATCGCGGCCAAGAAAAAAAGGCGCAGCGGGCCGGGAAGTTCGCCGGGGAGACCGCTGGCGGGCCGAGCCAAGGCCACCAAGCGCAGGGCGGGGGAGCGGTGAAGTCAGCAAAATCCGTGAAGGTGGATCGGCGATCGCTCGATTGGCGGGCGGCCGATGTGCTGCGCGAGCAGATCCTGAGCGGCAAGCTGGTGCCGGGCCAGCGCCTGGTGGAGACCGCGCTCGCCAACCAGCTCGAGGTCAGCCGCGGCACCTTGCGGGCCGCCTTGCGCGCGCTGTCGCATGAAGGGCTGATCCAGCAGGTCGCCTACACCAAGTGGATGCTGCCGGAATTCTCCCAGGCCGATGCCTGGGAACTCTACACGCTGCGCGGCACGCTCGAAGGCATGGCGTCGCGGCTGGCGGCCGAGCATCGCACGCCCGAAACCCTGCAGACACTGAAGGCGGCCTTCGATCGCCTGGTGGTCGCCGTCGAATCAGAGAAGCATACCCGCGTGGCGGAGGCAGATCTTGCGCTGCACCAGACCATCGTGTCCGTCACCGGGCACCAGCGCCTGATCGACCAGTACCGGCTGCTGGAGCAGCAGGTGCGCCACTACATCATTTCCTCCAATGCGCTGATCATGGATCTGAACCAGATCGTCGCGGAGCACCAGCCGATCGTCCAGGCGATCGTCGCCGGCGAGGCGGACAAGGCCGAGCGCCTGGCGCGGGAGCACAACGCGCCGGAAGTCCAGCGCGCCGCGGCGGCGCTCGCCGAGGAGAAGCTGGCGCCGGTCGCCGAACCGGCGCCGCCGGCCAAGTCGAAATCCAAACCCGCGGCGCGGCAGGGCGCTGCCGCCTCGCGGGAGGTGATCAAAGCCAACGCATAGCCAACAACGAAAAGGGAGGGTGACATGAAGTTGAAGACCATCGCCGGCAAGCCGTTCGGCCGCCGCGCAGTGCTGGCGGGCGGTGCTGCCGCTTTGTCCATGCCGTTCGTCGCCAGGCTCGCTCTGGCGGACGCCAAGCCGTTCCGGATTTCGCTGCCCGGCAACGAGGAGGAATGGCAGTCCAAGGGCCTGCAGGCCTTCAAGGCGAACATGGACAAGAACGCCGCCGGCCAGTTCGACGTGCAGATCCACTACAACGGCACGCTGTTCGGCCAGGGCACCGAGATCGAGGCCATGCAGCGCGGCAACCTGGAAGTCGGCATGGTCTCGCCGCAGGACATCGCCGCGCTCATCCCGGAATATTCCGTCTTCACTTGCGGCTACCTGATGCGCGATCCCGCCCATCTCGACGCCGTCTATGACGGCGATGTCGGCGCCGAGTACAAGGCCCGCATCGAGAAGGAAGTGGGCATCACCCTGGTGAAGAGCCAGTATCTGGGCACCCGCCACGTCATCCTGCGCGAGGCGAAGGACGTGAACGTCCCCGCCGACCTCGCCGGGCTGAAGCTGCGCATGCCGGGCTCCGAGGCCTGGCAGTTCCTCGGCAATGCGCTCGGCGCCAATGCGACGCCGCTCGCCTTCGAGGAAGTCTACCTCGCGATGCAGACCGGCACCATCGACGGCCTGGAAAACCCGCTGCCCGACGCCATGGCGGCGAAGTTCTACGAGGTCTCCAAGCAGATCGTGCTGACCTCGCACATGGTCGCCAACACCTTCTTCGCGGTCGCCAGCGAATATTGGAACGGCCTCAGCGACGCCGAGCGCGCCGCGCTGACCGCGGCGGAGGTCGAGGGCAAGAAGGTGAACGATGACGGTGTCATCGCCACCGAGAAAGACGCCGCCGGCTTCATGGAAAGCAAGGGCCTCAAGGTCACCACGCCGGACGTCAATGCGTTCCGCACCAAGGTGCTGGATGCCTTCGTGAACTCGGATTTCTCGAAGAACTGGCCGGCCGGGATGCTCGACCGCATCAAGGCGGCGGGCGCCTGATCCGCACGACGAGCCTGGCGCAGAGGACCTGATCACCCGATGACCGACCTTGGCGCCAGGCTCAAGCGTTTCGCCGAACTGGCCGCGGCAGCGATGTTCGCGGCCATGTTCGGCGCCTTCATGATCCAGATCGTCAGCCGCTACGTGTTCAACGCCCCGGTCTCGTGGTCGCTGGAGATCTGCTCGGTCACCTACGTCTGGGTGGTGTTCTGGTCCTGCAACCTGCTGCTGACGGAACGCCAGCACATCGTCTTCGACGTACTCTACACCAAGCTGCCGCTGCGCTGGCGGCGGGTGGTCGGCATCGTCAACAGCGCGGCGCTCGGGCTGGTCTTCCTCGCCGCCCTGCCGACCGTGCTCGCCTACATCGATTTTCTAGGGCGACGCAAGACGATGATCCTGCGCATCCCCTTCGAATACGTCTATGCCTGCTTCGGCGTGTTCATGATCGCCGTCGTCCTTGGCGCCGCGTGGCGGCTGCGGCGGCTGTTCGGCGCCACCTGGCAGAAATACCTCTAAGCAAGGCCCGCAGATGAGTCTCGCCGCAATCGTCATGCTCGGGCTGTTCTTCGTGTGGATGATTTTCGGCATGCCGATCGGTCACGCCATGCTGATGGCCGGCATCGTCTATCTGCTGATGACCGGGCAGGACCTGGCCATCGTCGCGTCGCAGAGCCTCAACGGCATGTTCTCCAGCTTCGTGCTGATGTCGGTGCCCCTGTTCATTCTCTCGGCCGACATCATGAATGCCAGCAAGATCACCGACCGGCTGTTCGAGTTCGCCAATCTGATGGTCGGGCGCCTGCGCGGCGGCCTGGCGCATGTCAACGTGGTGGCAAGCGTGATCTTTTCCGGCATGAGCGGCAGCGCGCTGGCCGACGCCGCGGGGCCTGGCAAGCTCGAGGTCGACATGATGGTGAAGGCCGGCTACAAGCCCGGCTTCGCCGCCGCGGTCAGCACCACCTCGGCCATCGTCGGGCCGATCATCCCGCCCTCGATTCCCATGGTTCTCTACGGCGTCGTCTCCAACACCTCCATCGGCTATTTGTTCATGGCGGGCGTCATCCCCGGCCTGCTGTTGTCGGCGGCGCAGATGGCGGTGATCGCGGCGCTTGCCCGGACGCGAAACTTCCCGATCCAGCCGAAGCCGACCCGGGCGCATGCGATCGCCACGGTCAAGACGACGCTGCCGGCGCTGTTCCTTCCGGTGATCCTGCTGGGCGGCATCTACAGCGGCGCGGTGACGCCGACCGAGGCGGCGGCGGTGGCCGCTGCCTATGCCCTGGTCCTGGCGCTGTTCTGGTACCGCAGCCTGCCGCTGCGCAAGCTGGTGGATGTGTTCGTTGAATCCGCCCGCTCAACTGCGATCGTCGCCATCACCATCGCCGGGGCGTTGGTGATGAACTGGGTGGTCGCGTCGGAGCAGATTCCGGAGGCGCTCGGCGCCTGGATGATCTCGCTCAATATGTCGCCCGCGATGTTCCTGCTCGCGGTCAACGTACTGTTCCTGATCCTCGGCTGCTTCCTCGATACCCTGCTGATGCTGCTGGTCATCGTGCCGATCCTGATGCCGGCGGTAACCGGCCTTGGCATCGACCCGGTGCATTTCGGCGTCACCATCATCATCAACATGATGATCGGCCTGGTGACGCCGCCCATGGGGCAGCTGATGTTCCTGATCTCCGGCGTGTCCGGAATTCCCGTCGGCGTCATCATGCGCGAGGTGTGGATCTTCCTTGTCGTGCTGATTGCCCTTCTTTTCGTCCTGGTCTATGTGCCGCAACTGACGCTGTGGCTGCCGGAGCTGCTGGGGTACCAGCCGCTCCGATTGACTCCATAGGAGACTGCCCATGCCCGCCATGAAAGAGCCGGTGAACGGTGTTCCCCGCTATCGCCATTTCATCAACGGCCAGTGGACCGATTCCACGGTCAAGGAATGGATCGAGGTGGAGAACCCGGCGACCGGCGCCGTCATCGCCACGGTGCCGAAGGGCAGCGCCGACGACGCCGACCGTGCCTTGGTCGCCGCCGCCGCGGCGCAGCCTGCGTGGGAGGCCCTGCCGCCGATCGAACGCGCGAAGCTCCTCATCGGTCTGGCACGGCTGATCCTGGAGAATCGCGACCGGCTGGCCCGCCTGGTGGTGGCGGAGCAGGGCAAGCCGCTGACCGAGGCGCGCGGCGAGATCGAAGGCACCGCGCTCTATCTCACCTACGCGGCGGAAGAGGCCCGGCGCATCACCGGCGATATCATTCCGTCCGACAATGCCGATGAGCAGGTCTGGATCCAGCGCGTGGCGCATGGCGTCGTCGTCGGGCTCACCGCCTGGAACTATCCGGCGGCGCTGACCACGCGCAAGATGGGTCCGGCCTTGCTGGCTGGCAACACCATCGTCATCAAGTCGCATGAAGGGACACCGCTTTCGGCCTTCGAGATCGCGCAACTCTCGACCCAGCTCGATTTCCCGCCGGGTGTCATCAACGTGGTGAGCGGCACCGGCGAGGGGCTGGGTGCTGCGCTGGTGAAGCACCCGATCCCGCGCCTGATCACCCTCACCGGCAGCGTGCGCGCCGGCAAGGAGATCTTCCGCGCCGCCGCCGACGATCTGAAGATCCTGCGCCTGGAGCTGGGCGGCAAGGCACCCTTCATTGTCGCCGAGGACGCCGATATCGGCGCGGCGGTAAAGGCGGCCGTGGCCTCGCGTTTCGAGAATTGCGGCCAGATCTGCATCTGCAACGAGCGCATGTACGTGCATGAGCGCATCGCCGACGAGTTCACCGAGAAGTTCGTCCGCGCGGTGAAGGGGCTGAAGGTCGGCGACCCGCTGCAGATGGTCGATGTCGGCCCCAAGTTCAGCGCCGCCGAGCTCGACAAGGTGGAGCGCATGGTGCAGGCGGCGACATCCGCCGGCGCCAAGGTTCTGACCGGCGGCCGGCGCCTGACCGAGGGCGAGTTCGCCAAGGGCCACTGGTTCGAGCCGACGGTGCTCACCGCCACCGATAACCGCATGGGCATCATGCAGGACGAGGTCTTCGGCCCCGTCATCCCGCTGATGACGGTGACCGATTTCGACGAGGGCCTCCGGTTGGCGAACGAATCCCGCTACGGCCTTTCCGCCTATGTCTTCACCAAGGACATGCGCCGCCTCATGCGCCTGGTGCGGGAACTCAAGTTCGGCGAGATCTACGTCAACCGGCCAGGCGGCGACGCGGTGCATGCCCACCATGCCGGCCTGCGCCACAGCGGGATCGGCGGTGAGGATGGAAAATACGGCCTGGATGCCTATTTCCAGAAGAAGACGATCTACGTGAACTACGCCTGATGCGCTAGGATCGTCGCGATCTTCGCGAGGAGCTTCCGATGACCGACCGGAGCAACCAGCCTCCTGTTCTGCAGTTGAACCCTGCCGATCCGCTGGTCGTTGCGACGCGGGACCTGGCGGCGGGGGAGGAGATCGGGCTGGGGGAGATTCGCCCGGTGGAGCCGATCGGGCGGGGCCACAAGCTGGCGGTTGCGCCGATCGGGGCGGGGGAGCCGGTCCGCAAGCTGGGCCAGATCATCGGCAACGCGACGAAGGCGATCGCGCCCGGCCAGCACATCCATGTGCACAATGTGGAGTTCCGCCCCAGCGCGGCGGACCATGGCATCGGGGCGCACCGCAGCAACCTGCCGGTGCTGCCGGAGACCGAGGCGGCGACCTTCCAGGGCATCGTCCGGTCGGATGGCTCGGTGGCGACCCGGAACTATATCGGGGTGCTCACCACGGTGAACTGCTCGGCCCAGGTGGCCCGGATGATCTCCGAGCATTTCCGGATGTCCGGGGAGCTGAAGGCCTTCCCCAATGTCGATGGCGTCGTCGCCTTGACCCACAAGAGCGGCTGCGCGGGTGGGGAGGACACGGAAGGCAACCATGTGCTGCGCCGGACCGTTGCCGGCTATGCAAGGCACCCGAACTTCGCGGCCGTCCTCATCATCGGCCTGGGCTGCGAATCCAACCAGCTGCCGCGCCTGGTGGCCGAGGAGCACCTCGCGACCGGCCCCAGGCTGCATACCCTGGTGATCCAGGAGACCGGGGGGACCCGGAAGACGGTCGATGCCGGGATCGAGTACATCCGCCAGCTGCTGCCCGAAGCCAATGCCATCAAGAGGCAAACCCTCCCCGCGAAGCACCTGATCCTGGGCCTGCAATGCGGCGGGTCGGACGGCTTCTCGGCGATCACCGCCAACCCGGCCCTGGGTGTGGCGGCGGACCTGCTGGTGCGGAACGGCGGCACCGCCATCCTCTCGGAAACCCCGGAGATCTACGGCGCCGAGCACATGCTGCTGGGGCGCGCGGTGAGCCAGGAGGTCGGCAACAAGCTCCTGGACCTGCTGCGCTGGTGGGAGATCTATGCCGAGAAGAACGGCGAGTCCCTGGATAACAACCCCTCTCCGGGCAACAAGGCGGGCGGATTGACCACCATCCTGGAGAAGAGCCTGGGGGCGGCGGCCAAGGGCGGCCGGTCCGACCTGGTGGACGTCTACAAATACGCCGAGCCGGTCACGAAACATGGCTTCGTGTTCATGGACACGCCGGGCTACGACCCGGTCTCGGTCACCGGCCAGGTAGCGGGCGGTGCCAACATGATCTGCTTCACCACCGGGCGCGGCTCCTGCTTCGGCTGCAAGCCGGCGCCCAGCCTGAAGCTCGCCACCAACACGCCGATGTACGCCCGCATGGCCGACGACATGGACATCAATTGCGGCGCCATCCTCGACGGCGGGGCCAGCGTCGAGGAGATGGGCCGGCAGATCTTCGAGCTCATCCTCAAGACCGCCTCCGGCCAGCGCTCCAGGAGCGAACAGCTCGGCTACGGCGAGGACGAGTTCGCACCCTGGCATCTCGGCGCGACGCTCTGAGATGGCGCGCTAGCGCAAATCGTCTTCCTGGCAAAACGCGTGCAGGCGGGAGACGCTGGAAATGGTGACCTTGCGACCGCGGAAATGCACGCCGACCTCGGCCAGCTGGGCAATGGAGCGCGACAGGTTCTCCGGCGACATGCCAAGCCAGCTGGCCAGGGTGCGGCGATCGAGCGTCAACTCGACCTCGATGGGGCTGGCCTGGGCGCCATTGGCCAGGGTCATCAGATAGCGGGACAGTCGCTGCGGCGCGGAGCGCAGTTTCTGATCCTTCAATTGGCGCGCCAGCAGCCGCCAGTGCCGCGCCAGCATCATGGCTGCCTGGCGCCCGAAATCGGCATATTCCCGCATCAAGTCGCGGATCGCTTCGGCAGGGAGGAACGCGATGCGCGCGGTCTCGATCACGCGCGCCGACATCAGATACGGCAGTTCCAGTAGTACCGCCGGCGCGATGATCACCTCGCCGGCGGAGAAGATCTCGACAACCGCCTCGCGGTGCGGCGCATCTTCCGAGCGGGTGACGTTCCCGATGCTGCCGAACAGGGACACCCGGCCGCTGAGAATGACGTGCAGAAAGCGCGCCGTTTCGCCTTCCTGGAACAGCACGGCCTCGACCGGCTCGCTGTGCACGAAGCCCTGCTCGGCAAGCCGCTCGATCGCGGCGACCGGCAGATGCGCAAATAGCGGCAGGTCGAACAACGCTGTTTGATCGGCTTGGTTCACGGTGCCCCTGTTATTCGGCTGCGACTATTCTGCTGCGACGTCCCTAACCCTTTTTCAAACCAATCTTTGACGTTCGTCAAGTCGCAAGTCTCAAGAAATCAATCAAGGCAGTTTGTCGCAGAAAACCCCGCTGAAACCGTGCCTAAGCGCTGGCAATTCGCTGCCGCTGCGGCAATCCTGCACATTGCTCGTTATGCCGGACCGGACCGAGCCTCTACCAAAGAGGTTGAGGGGGCCAACATGGCACTGTCGAAGACCGAGCAACCGAGTGGTGCACCGGAAGCGGGGCGTGATCGCAGCAGCGTCACCCGCGCCGTCGGACTCAGCACCTTCGCTTTCACCATCTGCTTCGCCATCTGGACGATCTTCTCCATCATCGGAGTGCAGATCAAAAAGGATCTGAGCCTCAATGACACGGAGTTCGGGTTCCTGATCGGCCTGCCGATCCTGGTCGGGTCGCTGATCCGTCTGGCGCTCGGCATCTGGACTGAACAGATCGGCGGCCGTCGCATGATGCTCCTGGTCATGGTGTCCGCATCCGTGGCCACATGGTTGCTGTCCTACGCGCAGACCTACGAAATGTTCCTGGTGGCCGCGCTTGGCGTCGGCATTTCCGGCGGCGCCTTTGCCGTCGGCGTCGCCTACGTTGCCGATTTCGCGCCGCCCACCTGGAAAGGCACGGCGCTCGGCATCTTCGGTATGGGCAATGTCGGCGCCGCGGTGACAAAGTTCACGGCGCCATTCGTCATGGTCGCCTTCGGCTGGACCATGGTGGCGCAGGTCTGGGCGATCGGCCTGCTGGTAACCGCGCTCGCCTTCTACGTCCTGTCCCAGGACGAGCCTAGCCTGCAGGCGCGGCGCCGCACCGGGGCCAAGCCGCAGAGCTTCGCCGAGCAACTCAGGCCCCTGGCCCAGCTTCAGGTGTGGCGTTTCTCGCTCTACTATTTCTTCGTCTTCGGCGCTTTCGTCGCCTTGGCGCTGTGGCTGCCGCGCTACTATGTCGGTGTCTACGGGCTGGATATCCGTGTCGCTGGCATGCTGGGTGCTGCCTATTCGATCCCAGGCTCGCTGTTCCGCGTCTTCGGCGGCTACTTGTCCGACCGGATCGGCGCCCGCAAGGTGATGTATCTGACCTTCATTGTCAGCGTCATCTGCACCTTCCTGCTGAGCTATCCGGCGACCGACTATGTTGTGCACGGCATCCGTGGCGACATCAGCTTCAGCTTCGGCATCGGATTGATCCCGTTCACCATGCTCACCTTCGTGCTCGGCTTTTTCATGTCGTTGGGCAAGGCCGCCGTCTACAAGCACATCCCGGTCTATTTCCCGGATAATGTCGGTTCCGTCGGCGGCGTGGTCGGCATGATCGGCGGCCTGGGCGGCTTCATCCTGCCTTTCGCCTTCGGTTTCATGAATGACTTCACCGGCGTCTGGACCAGCTGCTTCATGCTGCTCTTCGCGCTCGTCGCCATCGCGCTCGTGTGGATGCACTTCGCCATCCGCCGCATGGAGCACAGGCAGATTCCCGAGCTACGCGAACCCGGCTACCTGCCGGAACTGGCCGCGCGCCCAAGCGCGCGCTGACTTTCAAGAATTGGAGACAGTTATGCCCACCGATCTGGCGACCGAAGCCCGCAACCGCAGTCGTAGCTGGCTGACCCAATGGCGCCCGGAAGAGCCTGCCTTCTGGGACTCCGAAGGCAAGAAGCGCGCCTGGCTGACGCTGTGGATCACCACTGCCAACCTGATCATGGCATTCATCATCTGGTTCCTGGTCAGCGCGCTGGTCGTGCGCCTGCCGAACGTTGGCTTCCAGCTGGACACCGACCAGCTTTTCTGGCTGACAGCGATGCCGGGGCTTGCCGGCGGCACATTCCGCCTCATCCACAACCTGTTGACGCCGATCTACGGCACCCGCAGCGTGGTGACCTGGTCGACCCTCAGCCTGGTCCTGCCGGCGGTCGGCTGGGTGCTGGTGGTGCAGGACCCGACGACGCCCTTCTGGGTGCTCATGGTGCTGGCCTTCCTCGCCGGCCTCGGTGGCGGCAACTTCTCCAGCTTCATGCCTTCGACCAGCCTGTTCTTCCCGAAGCGGCTGCAGGGCACCGCGCTCGCCATCCAGGCTGGTATTGGCAATCTCGGTGTCAGCGTCGTGCAATTCGTGACGCCGTGGATCATCGGCCTCGCCTTGTTCGGTACCCTCGCCGGCGCGCCCCAGGTCTTCACCAAGGGCGACGTGACCAAGGACATCTGGCTGCAGAACGCGGCGCTCGTCTACGTGCCCTTCATCGTGATCTTCGCGGTGGCGGCCTGGATCTGGCTGCGCTCGGTGCCGATCCGCGCCAGCTTCAAGGAGCAGTTCGACATCAACAAGAACAAGCACACCTGGCTGATGACCAGCCTCTACCTGATGACCTTCGGCTCTTTCGCCGGCTTCTCGGCGACCTTCCCGCTGCTGATCAAGCAGCTCTATGGCGGGTTCGAGGGCGCGCCGGACCCGCTGGCCTATGCCTTCTACGGCCCGCTTGTGGGCTCGGTGATGCGCGCGGTGGCCGGCCCGGTCGCCGACAAATTCGGCGGCGCCCGAGTCACGCAGATCTCCGCCCTCGGCCTTGTCGCCAGCGCCCTGGCCGTCGCCTACTACTCGACCCCGGAAGCGCTGGACGAGTTCCCGTTCTTCGTCGCCGCGATGCTGGCGGTCTTCTTCTTCACCGGTGTCGGCAATGCGTCGACCTTCAAGCAGATGCCGATGATCTTCCCCCCGCGCCAGGCGGGCGGCGTAATCGGCTTCACCGCCGCCGTCGCCGCCTACGGTCCCTTCTCCGTCAGCGTGATGATCGGCAAGTCCATCGCCTGGACCGGCGGCGTCACCGCCTTCTTCCTGGTGGTGGCGGGCTTCTACCTCGTGAATCTCTTTATCAACTGGTGGTACTACGCCCGCGCGGGCGCCGAAGCGAAATGCTGAGTACAAAGGAACACGCATCATGAGCCATTTCCTCGATCGCCTGACCTTCTTCAAGCAGCGCCAGGAGGATTTCTCCCATGGCCACGGCGTGGTCACCACCGAGGATCGAACCTGGGAGGACGCGTACCGCCAGCGCTGGGCGCATGACCGCATCGTGCGCTCGACCCACGGCGCCAACTGCACCGGCTCGTGCAGCTGGAAGATCTACGTGAAGGGCGGCATCGTCACCTGGGAGACGCAGCAGACTGACTATCCACGCACGCGGCCGGACCTGCCGAACCACGAGCCGCGCGGCTGCTCGCGCGGCGCCAGCTATTCCTGGTACCTCTACAGCGCCAACCGGCTGAAATACCCGATGGTGCGCGGGCGGCTCGTCCGCCTGTGGCGCGCGGCGCGGCAGCAGCACCAAGACCCGGTCGCGGCCTGGGCCTCGATTGTCGAGGACCCGACGAAGACGAAGGAGTACAAGTCGATCCGCGGGCTCGGCGGCTTCGTGCGCTCCAGCTGGGACGAGGTGAACGAGATCATCGGCGCCGCCAACGTCTACACGGCCAAGAAATGGGGCCCAGACCGCATCATCGGCTTCTCGCCGATCCCGGCCATGTCGATGGTCTCCTATGCCGCCGGCACGCGCTACCTCAGCCTGATTGGCGGCGTGGCGATGAGCTTCTACGACTGGTATTGCGATCTGCCGCCGTCCTCGCCGCAGACCTGGGGCGAGCAGACCGACGTGCCGGAATCGGCCGATTGGTACAATTCCGGCTTCATCATGCTCTGGGGCTCCAACGTGCCGCAGACGCGCACCCCCGACGCGCATTTCTTCACCGAGGTGCGCTACAAGGGCACCAAGGCGGTGGTGGTGACGCCGGACTACAGCGAGGCGTCGAAATTCGCCGACCTCTGGCTGCACCCGAAGCAGGGCACCGACGCGGCGCTCGCCATGGCGATCGGCCATGTCATCCTCAAGGAATGGCACCTGGCCGGAAAGAGCCAGTATTTTGCCGATTACTGCCGGCAATACACCGACATGCCGATGCTGGTGCGCCTTGCCGATCATGGCGGCAAGCTGGTGCCGGACCGCTTCCTGCGTGCTTCGGATTTCGCCGACAAGCTGGGTCAGGGCAACAATCCGGAGTGGAAGACGCTGGTCCTCGACGAGGCGACCGGCAGGATCAGCACGCCCAATGGCAGTGTCGGCTTCCGCTGGGGCGAGCAGGGCAAGTGGAACCTGGAGGAGAAGGATGGCGGCAGCGGCGCAGCGGTGAAGCCGCGGTTGAGCCTGATCGACGTGAAAGACGGCGTTGTCCCGGTGGCCTTCCCCTATTTTGGCGGGCAGCAGCACGAGCATTTCCAGCACACCGACCATGATTCTGTGCTGATGCGCAACGTGCCGATAAAGAAGATCCAGACCGCCGAGGGCGAGGTCACCGTCGCCACCGTGTTCGACCTGTTGGTGGCCAATTACGGCATCGACCGCGGCCTGGGCGGCGGCAATGTCGCGGCCAGCTTCGACGACGACCAGCCCTATACGCCGGCCTGGCAGGAGAAAATCACCGGCGTGCCGCGCGCCCACGTCATCGCCACGGCGCGCGAATTCGCCGACAACGCGCATAAGACCAAGGGCCGCTCCATGGTCATCCTGGGCGCCGCGGTCAACCACTGGTACCACGGCGACATGATCTATCGCGGCATCATCAACATGCTGGTGATGTGCGGCTGCATCGGCCAGCCGGGCGGCGGCTGGTCGCACTACGTCGGCCAGGAGAAGCTCCGGCCGCAGACGGGGTGGACGCCGCTGGCCTTCGCGCTCGACTGGCACCGGCCGCCGCGGCAGATGAACTCGACCTCGTTCTTCTACGCCCACACCGACCAGTGGCGCTACGAGACGCTGAATACCTCGGAGATCCTCTCCCCGACCCTCGACCCGGCGCAGGCCGCCACGATGAAGGGCAGCCTGATCGATTTCAATGTGCGCTCGGAGCGGATGGGCTGGCTGCCCTCGGCGCCGCAACTGATGAGCAACCCGCTGCAAGTGGCTCACGACGCGGCGGCAAGCGGCAAGGAGGTTCCCGCATACACCATCGAGGCGCTAAAGGCCGGCAAGCTGCAGATGGCGTGCGAGGACCCGGACGATCCGCGCGCCTTCCCGCGCAACATGTTCGTCTGGCGCTCCAACCTGCTCGGCTCCAGCGGCAAGGGCCACGAGTATTTCCTGAAGCACCTGCTCGGCGCCACCCATGGCGTGCAGGGCAAGGATCTGGGGCAGATGGGCCAGGAGAAACCGGTCGAAGTGCCGTGGCATGACCAGGCGCCGGAGGGCAAGCTGGACCTGCTGGTGACGCTCGACTTCCGCATGTCGACCACCTGCCTCTATTCCGACATCGTGCTGCCGACCGCGACCTGGTACGAGAAGCACGACCTCAACACCTCGGACATGCACCCCTTCATCCATCCGCTCTCCGCGGCGGTGGACCCGGCCTGGCAGGCACGGAGCGACTGGGAGATCTTCAAGGGCATCGCCAAGAGCTTCTCAGCCTGCGCACGGGGTCATCTCGGCGTCGAGAAGGATCTGGTGCTGACCCCCATCATGCACGACACGCCGGGCGAGCTGGCGCAAGCGTTCCTGCCCAAGGAATGGAAGAAGGGCCAGTGCGAGGCGGTCCCCGGCAAGACCATGCCGGCGCTGACGGTGGTGGAGCGCGACTATCCCAACACCTATCGCAAGTTCACGGCCCTCGGCCCCCTGATGACCAAGGTCGGAAATGGCGGCAAGGGCATCGCCTGGAATACCGAGGACGAGGTCAAGTTCCTCAAGCAGCTCAACGGCGAGGTTCGGGAGGAGGGCGTTGCCAAGGGTCTGCCGAAGATCGAGAGCGACATCGATGCCGCGGAGGTGGTGCTGACCCTGGCGCCGGAAACCAACGGCCAGGTGGCGGTGAAGGCCTGGGCGGCGCTCAGCAAGGCGACCGGGATCGACCACACCCATCTGGCGGTGCCGCGCGAGGACGACAAGATCCGCTTCCGCGACCTGCAGGCGCAGCCGCGCAAGATCATCTCGTCGCCGACCTGGAGCGGCATCGAATCCGAGCACGTCACCTACAATGCCGGCTATACCAACGTGCACGAACTGATCCCCTGGCGGACGCTCACCGGCCGCCAGCAATTCTACCAGGATCACGCCTGGATGCTGGCCTTCGGCGAGGGACTCTGCCTCTACAAGCCGCCGATCGACACCAAGACCGTCCTGCCGCTCATCCACAAGCGGTCGAACGGCAACAAGGAGATCGCCCTCAACTTCATCACCCCGCACCAGAAGTGGGGCATCCACTCGACCTATACCGACAACCTGCTCATGCTCACCTTGTCGCGGGGCGGACCGATCGTCTGGCTCTCGGAGGTCGATGCCACCAAGATCGGGGTCGAAGACAATGACTGGATCGAAGCCTTCAACACCAACGGCGCCTTGGTCGCCCGCGCCGTGGTCAGCCAGCGCGTGCCGGAAGGCATGGTGCTGATGTACCACGCGCAGGAGAAGATCATCAACGTGCCGGGCAGCGAGATCACCGGCACGCGCGGTGGCATCCACAACTCGGTGACCCGCACCTGCCCGAAGCCGACGCACATGATCGGCGGCTACGCACAGCAGAGCTGGGGCTTCAACTATCACGGCACCATCGGCACCAACCGCGATGAGTTCGTCATCGTCCGCAAGCAGGCCAAGACCGACTGGATGGACACGCCCACCGGTCAGCCCCGGGCCGCGGAATAGGAGAGCAGCCATGAAAATCCGCGCCCAGATCGCCATGGTGCTGAACCTCGACAAGTGCATCGGCTGCCATACCTGCTCGGTCACCTGCAAGAACGTGTGGACCAGCCGCGAAGGCGTCGAATACGTCTGGTTCAACAATGTCGAGACCAAGCCCGGCATCGGCTATCCCAAGGAATGGGAGAACCAGGACAAATGGCAGGGCGGCTGGCGCCGCAAGGCCAACGGCAAGATCGAACCGCGCATCGGCGGCAAGTGGCGGGTGCTGGCCAAAATCTTCGCCAATCCGCATCTGCCGGAGATCGACGACTACTACGAGCCCTTCACCTTCGACTACGAGCACCTGCAATCCTCGCCGGAGATGCCGGCGGCGCCGGTGGCCCGGCCGCGCTCGCTCATCACCGGCCAGCGCATGGAAAAGGTGAAGTGGGGCCCGAACTGGGAGGAGATCCTCGGCACCGAGTTCCGCAAGCGCAGTGCCGACAAGAACTTCGAGAACGTGCAGAAGGAGATCTACGGGCAGTTCGAGAACACCTTCATGTTCTACCTGCCGCGCCTGTGCGAACACTGCCTGAACCCGACCTGCGTCGCCTCCTGCCCTTCGGGCTCGATCTACAAGCGCGAGGAAGACGGTATCGTCCTGGTGGACCAGGACAAGTGCCGCGGCTGGCGCATGTGCGTTTCCGCCTGCCCGTACAAGAAGATTTACTACAACTGGCAGAGCGGCAAGGCGGAGAAATGCATCTTCTGCTATCCGCGCATCGAGGTTGGCGAGCCCACGGTCTGCTCCGAGACCTGTGTCGGGCGCATCCGCTACCTGGGCGTCCTGCTCTATGACGCCGACCGGATCGAGGAGGCGGCGAGCGTGCCGCTGACCACCGATCTCTATGAGTCGCAGCTCAAGATCTTCCTCGACCCGCACGATCCGGAGGTGCAGGCCCAGGCCCGCAAGGACGGCGTGCCGGAGGCCTGGCTCGCCGCCGCGCAGGCGTCCCCCACCTACAAGATGGCGATGGAATGGAAGATCGCCTTCCCGCTGCACCCCGAATACCGCACCCTGCCGATGGTCTGGTACATCCCGCCGCTGTCGCCGATCCAGGCGGCGGCGGAGGCCGGCAAGATCGGCTTCGACGGCGACCTGCCCGACATCGACAAGCTGCGCATCCCGATGAAATACCTTGCCAACATGCTCACCGCCGGCGACGAGCGGCCGGTGGCGGCGGCTCTGCGACGCATGGCGGCGATGCGGGTCTTCATGCGCGGCCGCCATGTGGATGGCTTCGAGAACGACATGGTGCTCCAGAAAGTCGGGCTCACCAAGGCGCAGGTCGAGGACATGTACCGTTACATGGCGATCGCCAACTACGAGGATCGCTACGTCATCCCCTCGACGCATCGCGAATATGCCGAGAACGCCTATGACCTGAAGGCAAGTTGCGGCTTCACCTTCGGCAATGGCTGTTCGGATGGCACCAGCACGGCGAGCCTGTTCGGCCAGAAGCCGAGGAGCGTGGCGCCCAAGGAGCGTGCGTGATGGCCCGCGCCGGAACACGGAGCTACCGGGCCCTGGGCTGCATGCTGACCTACCCGCAGCGCAGCTGGATCGAGGCCCTGCCGGAGCTGATGGAGGTCCTGGCGCAGGACGGGCTGGTGGGCCGCGGCCGGCTGGCCGAGCTGCGCGCCCTGGCCAGCACGCTCCAGGCGAGCGACCTGATCGACGTGCAGGAACAATATGTCGGCCTGTTCGACCGCTCGCGCCGCGTCTCCCTGCACCTTTTCGAGCACGTGCATGGCGAATCGCGCGACCGTGGCATGGCCATGGTGAATTTGGGCGAGCTCTATGCGGCGGCCGGCCTGCTGGCCGACCCCAACGAGCTGCCGGATTTCCTGCCCATGTATCTCGAATACCTGTCGGTGCTGCCGCGCGAGCAGGCGCGGCGCAGCCTGGCCGACGTGGGCGCCATCCTGCAGGCGATCCATGCCCGGCTGGCGGAACGCGACAGCCCCTACCAGGCGATCTTCGCCGCTCTGCTCGACACCGCCGGCCTGGCGCCGGCGGAGGTGCAGGGCGCCGCCGAGCCGGCCGACGACACGCCGGAGGCGCTGGACCGTGTCTGGGAGGAGGCCGCTGTTACCTTCGGCCCGGAGAATGATCCGGCGAAGACCGGCGGCTGCGGCAAGGCCGGGGCGATGCTGGAACGGATGAACGAATTGGACGCCGCGCGCGGCGGCCGGGAGGTGCGCAAATGACCGACTATCTCAACCAGTTCGCCTTCGGCATCTATCCGTATCTCTGTCTCGCCATCTTCCTGGTCGGCAGCCTGGTGCGCTTCGACCGCGAGCAGTATTCCTGGCGCTCCGGCTCCAGCCAGCTGCTGCGGCGCAGCCAGCTGCGCTGGGGATCGAACCTGTTCCACATCGGCATCTTGCTGCTGTTTCTCGGCCATCTCGCTGGCCTGCTGACCCCGCACGAGGTCTACACGATGTTCGTTACCGTCGAGCAGAAGCAATTGCTGGCGATGGTCGCCGGCGGCATCTTCGGCACGCTGTGCTTCATCGGCCTCACGCTGCTGATCCACCGCCGGCTGACCGATCCGCGCATCCGCGCCACCAGCACGAAGATGGACATCTTCGTCGTGCTGCTGATCTGGGTGCAGCTGGTCCTTGGCCTCTATTCGATCTATGCCTCGAGCCATCACCTCGACGGCAGCGTCATGCTGGTCCTCGCGGAATATTGCCAGCGCCTGGTCACCTTCCGCGGCCTGGATGTCAACTATCTGGCCGACCTGCCCTGGGTCTACAAGGCGCATCTGGTGCTGGGCTTCACCATCTTCCTGGTGTTCCCGTTCAGCCGCCTGGTGCATATCTGGAGCGCGCCGGTCTTCTATGTGTTCCGGCCCTACCAGATTGTGCGCCGCCGCGCTGCCAAGAAGGTCGCCTGACATGGCCGCCGTGCAGATGATCGAGGCCGTGCCGGTCCGCGTCGACGGCCGCGAGATCGCGGAGGCGGAGATCGCGCGCGAGATGCAGCACCATCCCGCCCCCTCGATCGCCGAGGCCCGGTCGCGGGCGACCGAGGCGCTGGTCCTGCAGCGCCTGCTGCTGGACGAGGCCGAGCGCCTGGGCCTGGCGGCGGAGGACAGTGACGATGCCGCGGGCGACGACCCGCGCATCGCGGCCCTCATCTCGCGCGAGATCGCGGTGCCGGTGCCGGACGAGGCCGCCTGCCGCCGCTACTACGACCATAACCGGGCCAAGTTCCGCGCCGCCGACGAATACGAGGCGCGGCATATCCTGATCGCCTGCGCCCCCGACGATTTCGACGGGCGCGACGCGGCCAAGGCCAAGGCGCAACGCATCATCGACACGTTGAAAGCCGAGCCGCATCTGTTCGGCGACCTGGCGGTCGCCTATTCCGCCTGCCCCTCGCGCAACCAGGGCGGCCAGCTCGGCGCGCTCACGCGTGGCGACACGGTGGCGGAGTTCGAGACCTACGTGTTCAGCCTGGGCGAGGGGGAGCTTTGCCCGTTGCCGGTGGAGACCCGCTATGGTGTCCATGTCATCGCCCTCGATCGCAAGCTGATCGGCGCTGAACTGCCCTTCGAGGCGGTCAAGGGGCATATCGCGCAATACCTGCATGACCGTTCGTTCCAGACCGCGACGCGGCAATACCTGATGCTGCTGGCCGGCAAGGCCAGGATCGAGGGCTTCGACGTCGCCGCGGCGGAGTCACCTTTGGTGCAATAGATGCAAGCAACCGCCATTCTCGAGCCGGGCGGCGGCCGTGCCACGGCCCGGCGCGGCTTCGCCCTGTTCCAATACGGGTTCCGCCCGTTCTTCCTGCTGGCCGGGCTCCATGCCGCACTGGCGGTGCCGCTCTGGCTCGCCATCTGGCGCGGCGATCTCGGCTGGCAGCCGGCGATGCCCGCCAGCATCTGGCACGCGCATGAGATGCTTTTCGGCTTCGCTACCGCGGCGCTGGCCGGGTTCCTGCTGACGGCGGTGCCGAACTGGACCGGCACGGCGGCGATCAAGGGGCCGCGCCTGATGCTGCTGGTGGCGGTTTGGGTGGCTGGACGCGTCGCCGCCTACGGCCCCAGTGCGCTCGTCTTCGCCATCCTCGACTGCGCGTTCCTGCCCTTGCTGGCGCTCATGGTCGGCCCGGGCATCATCCTGCGCAACGGCAAGCGCAACGCGGTGATGGTGGCGATCCTCGTGCTTCTGGCCCTGATCAACGCGGCGGTGCAGTTCGACGGCTTCGGCATTGCCGGCCTGTCCTCCGCCTGGGCGCTGCGCCTCGGCATCGCCGTCTTCGCGCTCATGGTTGGCATCATCGGCGGACGCATCGTGCCGGCTTTCACGCTGGGCGGCATGCGCATGGCCGGCCAGCCGATGGAGATCACGCCGTCGCGGCCGGTGGAACTGGGGGCGATCCTGTCGCTCGCGGCATTCGCGCTGGCGACCGCCGCGCAGGGGCCCGACTGGGCGCTGGGCGCCATCGCCGCCATCGCCGGATGCCTCAACCTGCTGCGCTTCCTGCGCTGGCAAGGTTGGAAGAGCTGGCGGGTGCCGCTGGTCTGGGTGCTGCATCTCGGCTATGGCTGGCTGATCGTGGGCCTGCTGATGACCGCCGCCGCGCATCTGACCCCGCTGGTCCCGGAGCCGGCCGCGATCCATGCGCTGACCGCCGGCGCCTTCAGCACCATGATTCTCGCGGTGATGAGCCGCGCCTCGCTCGGCCATACCGGGCGGCAACTGCAGGCCGACCGCATCACCACCGCCGCCTATCACCTTGTCCTGTGCGGCGCGCTGCTGCGGGTGGCGGCGCCGTTCCTGGCGGCGGAAGCCACGTTGCTCGCCGTGGGAGGCTTGCTGTGGGCGACGGGATTCCTGGTCTTCGCCTTGCGCTACCTTCCGATCCTGGTCTTGCCCCGGCCGGACGGCCGTCCCGGCTGAGCCGCAGTCCCGCCGGTTCTCCACCCGGTCGCCGAAGTGTCATCCGCATGACCGGCGCCACGCTTGAACGCCGCCGGCCGTCATAGTAAGTAAACGTACACTTACTGACATTGGGCAGCGGGCCGCCGGTCATCCGGACGCGCCGCCGCCGGGCGAGGTGCCATGCTGGTCGTCACCTATAACATCCAGTGGGGCATGGGGCGCGACGGCATCGTCGACCTCGAACGCATCGCGCGGACGATCGAAGGCGCCGATCTGATCGCGCTGCAGGAAGTCGAGCGCGGCTGGCGGCCGGAAACCGGCGACCAGGTGGCGCGATTCGCCGAGCTGTTTCCCAGGCATCACTGGGTCTATGGCGTCTCGGTCGACATCGACGGGTCCGAGGTTGCGGCCGACGGCCGGGTGCGCGTGCATCGCCGGCAATACGGCAACATGATCCTGTCGCGCTGGCCGATCGCGTCGACTCGCAGCTGGCCGTTGACGAAATACCCGGTGCACCGACGCATGAATGACCAGTCGATCCTGCTGGAGGCGGTGATCGAGGCGCCCGGCGGCGATTTGCGCTTCTACAACACCCATCTCAACTATCTGAGCCAGGACCAGCGGCGGATCCAGGTCGAGGAAGTGCTGAAGCTCATCCGCGAGGCACCGTTGCAGGGGCCGGTGATCGTGGGGGACGGCCTCGATGACGCGACGTTCCGGCTGGACGGCGTGCCGGCGCTGGACCGGCGCCGCCCGACCATGCCGGCAAGCGCCGTCCTGGTGGGTGACTTCAACACCTGGACGAGTTCGCCGGAATACCGGCGCATCGTCGGCGATCGCGACCCGAACTACGGCTTCATGCACGGCGCCGACCGCCTTGCCGACACACTCACCGTGTGCGGGTTCAGTGAATCCGCCGGGATCACCTTTCCGGCCAAGGACGGCGAAGTGGCGCAGCGCATCGACTACTGCTTCGTGACCTATGACCTGGTGCCAGCGGTCAGGCGCGCCTGGATCGACGAGGCGGCCGACGGATCGGACCATCAGCCGGTCTGGGCCGAGTTGTTGCCGGGTGGCCCCGCATGACGCCAAAGGGCAGACCGCGCGCCGGTGGACGGCGGGACCGCGCCAGCTATGACCGGACGCATACGCGGATCATCGAGGCCACCATCGATTCCATCGTCAAGCTCGGCCTGTCGGGCACCACCGTGCAGACGATCGCCGACGAAGCGGGCGTGTCGTCGGCGACGGTGATCAAGCATTTCAAGACCAAGGACCGGCTGCTCGATGCGGTGATCGCATCCCTGGCGGAGGAATTCGAGGCCGCGCGCCGCAAGGCTGCGGCGGAAGCCGGTGGCGATCCGATCAAGAGCCTCGACCTGCTGCTCGATCTGTCGTTTCACCCCGACATGACCAGCGACCGGCGCATCGGCGCCTGGTACGCTTATTCGGGCGAGGTCACCTCGCGGCGCTACTTCGAAAAGCACATGCGCGCCGCCGATGAGGCGTTCGAGCGCCAAGTCAGGAGTATATGCCGCAAGCTGGCCAGGACGGGCGGCAATCCGGCCGTGGATCCGGATGCGGTCGCCATTGGCCTCATTGGCCTGCTTGAATGGTTGTGGCAGGCCCGGCTGCTGGGGCGCAGGAAGGTGCGGCCGGCCTGGGCCAAGAAGGTGATCCACGCCTATCTCGCCGGCGCATTTCCCAATCATTTCGCCGTGTCGGCCCGTCGTGGCGGTGCGCTCGGCATTTGACGGGAAACTGCCGCCAGACTGTAACGAAACCACGGGTTGACCCGAAGTAAACGTTTACTTACCATTTGGAAATGGCGCTGTCGCTGGGCGCCGGCCATCCCAAAAAAAGCAATAAACGTTGGCGCTCGCAAACGCATAGGGGCAGAGGAGGCAATCATGGGCAAGAACAAGATTGGTGTCATCGCGGCCGCGGCCATGGTGCTGGCGGGCGTCTGGACGTCGCCGGCATTGGCCGACAAGATCCTGCGGCAGGCCAGCGACCTGAGCATGGGAGGCAAGGAAAGCCTCGATCCGCTTTCGCCGGTGCGGTTCTGGGAGGTCAACGACCTGCTCTACAGCCGGCTCGTCCGGCTCAGTCCGACCGGCGAGGTGGAGCCGGAACTCGCTTTGTCCTGGACCCCGAACGCGGACGCCACGGAATGGACGTTCAAGCTGCGCGACGGCGTGAAGTTCCATGACGGCACGCCCTTCAGCGCCAAGGACGTGAAATACTCGCTCGAGCGCATCAATGATCCGAAGCTGGAATCGCCGGTCACCTCGGTGCTCGGCATGATCGACCATGTCGAGGTCGTCGATCCGATGACCGTCAAGGTGGTGCTCTCCACCAAGCATTCCGGCCTGCCGATCCTGATGACCGACTACCGGGTCCGCATCATTGCCGACGGCTCGGGCGATACGATCGAGAAGACCGGCAACGGCACCGGACCGTTCAAGCTCAAGGAATACGACCCAGAGGGCCGCACCGAGCTGGTCCGGAACCCGGACTACTGGGAAGGCGTGCCGAAGCTCGACGGCATCGAGTTCACGGCGATTCCCGATGCCGACGCCAGGGTGCAGGCGCTGCTGGCGGGCCAGATCGACTTCTCCCGCGTCTCGCGCGAGGAGGCCGCCCTGTTCAACGGCAACCAGAACTACGTGCTCCAGGAATTCCCCTCCGGCGGCTGGTTCGGCCTGGTATTCCGCACCGACACCGCGCCCTTCACCGATCCACGGGTGCGCAAGGCGGTCCGCATCGCAGTCAATCGCGACGAGATGATCAAGCTGCTGGCCGGCGAGGGTCACGCTTTGGTGACCTGCGACGTCCCGGTCAAGGCGAGCGATCCCTACCATGCCGACCTCGACTGTCCGCAGGATATCGAGGGCGCGAAGAAGCTGCTGGCCGAGGCCGGCTTCCCCAACGGCATCGAGTTCGACCTGCACACCTCGAACCTGGAGACCGGCATGGTGCGCTTCGCCGAAGTCTACCAGCAGCAGGTCGCCAAGGCCGGCATCAAGGTCAACATCGTCATGGACCCGGCCGACGGCTATTGGGACGACGTGTGGATGAAGGAGACCGTGTGCGTCACGTCCTGGGACGAGCGGCCGGCCGACCAGATCCTGAACGAGGCCTACCGGACGGGCAGTTCCTGGAACGAATCCTACTTCAGCAACCCGGACTATGACGCGCTGCTCGACAAGGCGCGGGCCGAGCTGGACTTCGCCAAGTCGAAGCAGGCCATGGTCGACGCGCAGCGCATGCTGTTCGAGGTTGGCGGCACCATGATCCCCTATCTGCAGAACATCCAGTTCGCCTATGTGAAGTCGGTAACCGGCATCGGGCCGGTGATCGAGGACCAGATCCGCTGGGATCTGGTCGACAAGACCGACGAGTAGAAATAGCCTGTAGCGCGCGTCCCGGGAAAAACGGGGCGCGCGCTGCGAGGTCTATTCGGGGGGCTGGTCTCGTGCTGAGATTGATCATCCAGCGATTTGCCTCGGCCTGCTTCACCATGGCCTTCATCGCCGTCGTCGTCTTCGGGGCGGTGGAGCTGATGCCGGGCAATGCCTGCACCGCCTACCTCGGACGCGACGCGAAGGGCGCCAAGCTCGCCAGCTGCGAGGCGCGCCTCGGCCTCGACCGCCCGGCGCTCGTACGCTTCGCCGAATGGGCCGGCGGCGCCCTGCGAGGCGATCTCGGCGTGTCGGTGCAGCGCGGCAAGCCGATCACCGAGATGGTCGGCTGGCGCCTGCGCAACACGGTCATCCTGTCCGCCATCGCCGTCCTGTTCGGCGTGCCACTCGCCATCCTGCTGGGCGTGGTGGCCGGGCTCTACCGCGACCGGTTGCCCGACATGATCCTGTCGGCCGGGGCCATCTTCGCCATGACCATCCCCGAATTCGTCTCGGCCACGATCATGATCCTGGTCTTCGCCATCGGCCTGGGCTGGGCCAGCGGCATCGTGACCGCCGGATACAAGGCGCCGGTCCTGGAACTGGCGGCAAGCTCGGTCCTGCCGGCGGCGACCCTGACCCTGGTCCTCACCGCACATATCCTGCGCATGGTGCGCTCCTCGGTGATCGACGTGCTGGCCAGCGACTATGTGCTGATGGCGCGGCTGAAAGGGGTGCCGTTCCGGCGCATCGTGCTGCGCCATGTGCTGCCGAACTCGCTGCTGCCGGCGATCAGCGTCATCGGGCTGACGGTCGCCTGGCTGCTCGGCGGCGCGGTGGTCGTCGAAAGCGTCTACAACTATCCCGGCCTGGGACGCATGGCGGTGGATGCCGTCTCCGACCGTGACATTCCGCTGGTCCAGGCGATCGCGCTGCTGGTCTGCGGAATCTACATCGTGGCCAATCTGGCGACCGACCTGCTGTCGCTGCTGCTCAATCCGCGGCTGCGGACTTACCGCGCATGAGCGCGCCGGACCTGCAGGTGCGCGCCGAGCCCCCGGGCGCCGTGATCGTGCCGGAAAGAGGGCGGCTCAGCCGGTTGCGCCAGTTCCTCGCCAATCCGTCCGGTGCCATCGGACTCGCGATCGTCGTCTGCCATGTGCTGATCGCGATGATCGGGCCGCTCATCGTGCCCTACGATTTCGCGGCCCAGGATGTCGATGCCGTGCTGCAGCCGCCATCGGCCGCGCATTGGTTCGGCACCGACCTGCTCGGGCGCGACGTGCTGACTCGCGCGCTGCTCGGCGGGCGGCAGGCCATGCTGATCTGTACGGTCGCCACCGCCATCGCCATGGTGTGGGGCGGCATCCTCGGCATCTTCCTGGCGCTGGTCGGCGGCTGGATCGACAACATCGTGATGCGCTGCGCCGACGCATTGATGTCGATGCCCTGGATCCTGTTCGTGATGATCTTCGTCGCCGCCCTCGGCACCGGCACGGCGGCGCTGATGCCGATCCTGGGCGTTTCCTATGGCCTTTCCGTGGTCTATCTGGCGCGCAGCGCAGCCTTGGATTTCGTGACCAAGGATTTCGTGCTGGCGGCGCAGGCGCGCGGCGAGCGGAGAACCACCATCGCACTCCGGGAGTTGCTGCCGAATGTCCGCGACAGCCTGGCGGTGCAGGCCGCGATGCAGTGGTCCTGGATGATCCTGGGTGTCAGCTCGCTCTCCTATCTCGGTTTCGGCGTGCCGCCGCCGGCGCCGGATTGGGGCCTGATGATCGCCGATTCGCGCGGCGTGATGTCGACCGCGCCGTGGACCGTGATATTCCCGATCGCGGCGCTGAGCAGCCTGATCATCGGCGCCAATCTCGCCGTCGACACCGCGGCCAAGACCCTGGGCGTCGACCGCAATGATGCCAAGGCGGGCCGATGACCGGCGCGGCTCCTTTGCTGGAGATCGACAGCCTGGTCATTGGCGGCGCCAGCGGCACGGTGCCCATCGTCGACGATCTGAGCCTGACCATCGGGCGCGCAGCCTCCCTCGGCATCGCCGGCGAATCCGGCTGTGGCAAGAGCACCCTGCTGCTGGCGATGATGGGCATCGTCAAGCCGGGGCTGCACCACCGCGCCGGCAGCTGCCGCTTCGACGGAATGGACCTGCTCAATGGCGACGATCGCGCCCTGGAAAAGCTGCGTGGCGGCCGCGTGGCGCTGATCCCGCAAAACGCCGGGACGGCGCTGACGCCCAATATCCGCGTCGGCGACCAGATCGGCGAGGTGCTCGCCCTGCATACCAATCTCGCCGGCAACGCCCGGCAGGAGCGCGTCGTCCAGCTGCTGCGCCAGGTCCGGCTGCCGACGCCAGAGCGACTGAAGCGGCGCTTCCCGCACGAGCTCTCCGGCGGGCAGCTGCAGCGGGTCGGCATCGCCATGGCGCTTGCGGGGGAGCCGGAGCTGCTGCTGCTCGACGAGCCGACGACCGGCCTCGACGTCACCACCCAGCTCGGCATCCTTCACCTGCTCGCGGATCTGCGTCGTGAGCGCAACGTGGCGATGATCTGCGTCAGCCACGATCTCGGCGTCATCGCGACGCTCAGCGACCGCGTTGCCATCATGTATTCCGGGCGCATCATCGAGGCCGGCCCGACGGCGCGGCTGCTGCGGCAGCCGTCGCATCCCTACAGTCGTGCGCTGCTGGCATCCATTCCGCGCATCTCGACGGCGCGGATTCCGCTCAGCATCGAGGGCCGTCCGCCAACGCCGCAACAGATGCTGCCGGGCTGCCGCTTCGCGCCCCGCTGCGGGTTCGCGGCGGCGGATTGCCTGTCCGGCGCGCCGGACCTGGTATCGGGCGACGGCGAGAACTGGGTCGCCTGCCGGCACCCGAAATCCGGCGCCGTCGACGCTTCGGAGGCGGCGGATTCGGGCCGCGGCCTCGCGCCGGCCGCGCCGCAGATCGCCATCGACGATCTCTCGGTGACCTATCAGCGCCGCGGGTTGCTGGATGGGCTGCTGCCGCGCGCGCCGGGCAAGCTCGCCGTCGACCATCTGTCGCTGGTTCTGCGCCAGGGCGAGGTCCTCGGCCTGGTAGGTGAATCGGGCAGCGGCAAGTCGACGATCCTCAAGGCCATCTCCGGCCTGTGGCCGGTTCTCGCGGGCAAAGCGACCTTCGGCGGCGGCACCGACCTGGCGGCGCCAGTCGGTGCCCGCGACAGGGCGACCTTGCGGGCGATCCAGCTCATCTTCCAGAACCCCGACGCCTCGCTCAATCCGCGGCACAGCGTGCGGGAGATCCTGGCCCAGCCGCTGCGCCTCTATTTCAACCTGTCGGCGGCGGAGATCGGCCAGCGCGCCGACGCGCTGCTGAAGGACGTGAAGCTCGACGCCAGCTATCTCGATCGCTATCCCGGCGACCTGTCCGGCGGCGAGCGCCAGCGTGTCGCCATCGCACGCGCCTTTGCGGCCGATCCGGACGTGATCCTGTGCGACGAGATCACCTCCGCCCTGGATGTCTCGGTCCAGGCGTCGATCCTGCGCTTGATCCGCGACCTCGCGGCCGAGCGACAGGTCGCCTGCCTGTTCGTGTCGCACGATCTGGCGGTCGTGCAGGCGCTGGCGCACCGGGTCGCGGTGCTCTATCGCGGGCACCTGGTCGAAATCGGCCCGGCGCGCGCCGTCTGCACCGCGCCCAGGCACCCATATACCCGGGCGCTGGTGGCCGCGGTGCTGGAGCCTGGCAGCGGGGCCCTGTCGGATATCCGCCCCTTGAGCGACGAGGATGACCGCGAATCGCGCGGTTGCCCCTATGCCGGCCGGTGCGCCGGACGCCTGGAGAAGTGCAGCGCCGAGGTGCCGTCCTGGCATTCCGGCGCCGATGGCCACGACGCCCGTTGCCACCTGCTGGCGGCGGGTTGACGCGGTCACCCGGCGGTGTCCTGGCCTTGCCGGAAACGCCGAAACGGACCAATATTTCCGCCGGATACCAGTCTGCCGTCCAATTGCCCAATCCAGGGAAGCCTCAGGGGGTCTTCATGTTCAAGCGTTGCTTCGCAGTCACCGCACTCGCGGCGTCTCTCCTTGGCGCGCAATTCGCCGCCGCGCCGGCCGACGCCGCTTCCGGCGTCAATGTCGGGTCGCTCAACTGCCGGGTGGCCGGCGGATCCGGTTTCATCTTCGGCTCCACCAAGAGCCTGTCCTGCGTGTTCACCCGCCCGGACGGCACCGGCGAGCGCTATCACGGCGAGATCAAGAAATATGGCGTCGATCTCGGCTTTACCGACGGCGCCTACATGGTCTGGCTGGTCTTCGCACCCGGCCAGGTGAAGAAGGGCGCGCTGGCCGGAGAATATGCTGGCGCGACGGCTGATGTCGCGGTCGGCCTCGGCCTTGGCGCCAACGTCCTGGTCGGCGGCAGCAACGACCAGATCGCCTTGCAGCCGGCGAGCATCGAAGGCGTCACCGGCCTCAACGTCGCGGCGGGCTTCGGTCAGATCTCCCTGCGGCCCGGCAACTGACGCGGGATTTGCCGGCGGCGATATCTCGCGAGGGTGCCGCTAGCGGCCCCTCGCGTCGACCGGCCAGATCTCGACCAGGGTGTCTCCCCGAACGCAGTGGTAGCGGTCGTAGAGATTGATGGTCGGATCGCAATGGGGCGTCACGAATTCCACCGTGTCGCCGATCTTGAGCGTGCCGCCGGCGGGATCGTACTGGACGCCACCATGCTCGTCGCCCATTAATTTATAGCTGGCATTGGCGAGCTTGGGGCTGGCCACCACTGGCATGCCGCCCTCGGTGGCGAAGGACTTGTAGCCCGCATTGACGACGGCGAAGCCGGATCGGTTGGCGCTGACGACCGAGGTCTGCACGGTGAGCGCCACTGCGAACGGCGACGCGCGGCCAGCGCTCATGTCGATCTCGACATACTCGCGATCCATGAACGGGTAGGAGCCGGGCTGCACCTCGGTGAAGACGCCGCCCGCGGGGTCGATGTCGAAAGTGCCGGTGCCGCCGCCGGTGACGATTCCGGCCGCGGCGCCCTGCGATGCCAGGTGTTCGAGGAGGCCGCGCAGCCGCGCCATCTGCGCATCGGCAAGCGCCTTGCGCTCGGCGAATCCGGCCACGTGCTGCAGCTGCCCGTAATAGGCCTGGACGCCGGCATAGCGCAGCTGTGGCGACGCCTTGATGCGCAAGGCCAGCGCCGTGGCGGCCTCGACGCTGGTGGTACCGGTGCGGTTTTGCCCGACGTCGAACTCGACGAGCAAGCTCAGCGTCTGTCCCGCCTTGGCGCAGGCGGCGGCCAGCGCGTCGACATTGGCCGGATTGTCGGCAACGACCATCAGGCCGCTGGCGCGACCGTTCAGGGCGACCAGCCGGTCGACCATCGCCGGTGTCACGATGGGCGAGGTGATGAGGACGTTGGCGATGCCGGCTCCCGCCATGATTTCGGCTTCGCCAATGGTGGTGCAGCAGATGCCGATGGCGCCGGCGGCCACCTGCCGGCGCGCGATCTCGATCGACTTGCCGCCCTTGCTGTGCGGCCGCAGCTGGACGCCCGCTTTCCGCGCATGCGCCGCCATCGCAGCGATGTTGCGATCGAGCGCATCTAGGTCGAGCAGCAGGGCTGGCGTGCTCAGTCCGGTCCGGCTGCCGGGCACCCCGATAAAGCGCGCATTCGGCCCGAGCGTCGCCGAGCTGGTGTCATTCATGGTCATTCCTATGCGATGTCCAGGACCTGTCCGCCATCGAGGGGAATCACCGCACCGGTCATCCAGCCGGCATCCGGCGAGACCAGGATCTCGATCCAGCGGGCGATCTCGTCGGCATTGGCAATGCGCCCCAGCGGCACCTGGTTGGCCAGCCATTCATAGGCCGCCTTCAGGTCGGTCGCCCAGGTCTGGTGGATCGGCGTGTCGACCGGGCCCAGCGCCAGCGCGTTGATGCGGATCTTGTGCTGCGCCAGTTCGCCGGCCAGCGAGCGCGTGAGGTATTCCAGCGCCGACTTGGTCATGCCATAGACCGATTGCCCCGGCCGCAGCAGCGTGCCCGAGGACGACGAGATGTTGACCACCGCACCGCCCTTCTTCTGCAGCCAGGGCAGCGCCGCCTGGGTCAGCAGGAAGGGCGCGCGGATATTGACCGCCCAATGCTGGTCGAGGATCTCCAGCGTGTAGTCGGCGAGCGGCAGCACCTTGATCACGGCAGCGTTGTTGACCAGGGCGTCGATTTCGCCGAAGGCCTGGGCGGTGCGCTCCACCACGGCCTTGGCGGCGCTGGGGTCCTGCAGATCGAGCGCCATGGGCACGGCGCGCCCGCCGGCCTGGGCAATTTCGGACGCGACCTGGTCCAGCAACTCGGCGCGGCGACCGACCAGCGCTACCTTCCATCCTCCGGCGGCAAGGCGCCTGGCGGCGGCAGCGCCGATCCCGGTGCCGGCACCGGTGACGATGACTGTGCCCATGCTGCTTCTCCCGTCCCGGCTATTGCGGCTTGTAGGCGACGACCTTTATCTCGATGCGGAACTCGAGCATGAAGCTGTTCTGGAAGCAGGAGCGGATCGGCTTGCTGCGCTTGAAATAGGTCGCGTAGATCCGGTTCATCTCGTCGAAGTCCCGCGGATCCTTAAGCCAGACCTGCGAATCGACGACATCGTCGAGCGTGCAGCCCGCCAGCGCCAGGGCATCCTGCACCATCTTGAACGTGCCGTGCACCTCGTCGGCGAAGGAGACGCCCTTGCGCTGCTTGCCGGAGGAGAGCGGCATGCCCACCGAATCGTAGACCGTTTCCTCGATCGTCGGCACCACGGCGCCGAAGGCGCTGGTGATGACGAAATCGCCGGCCCGTACCGCGCGCGAGATCGGGTAGGGCATCGGATCGCCGAGGAACTGCGCGCCGTTCGGCGAGGTGAAGACGACGGTGGATTTCTTGCCGGATTTCTTCGCGGCGGCTTTCGAGGCGGGCTTCTTGGCCATGGGCGCGGGCTTTCCTTGCGACGGGTTTCAGTGATGCGTATCGAGGGTGAGGCCGGTGATATCGATTGCCGGCTTTCGTCCGGAGACGATGTCGGCCACGATCTGCGACGAGCCGCAGGACAGCGTCCAGCCGAGATGGCCGTGGCCGCAATTGAGGTAGAGATTCTTCACCGGGGTGGCGCCGAGATACGGGCTGCCGGAGGCCGCCATGGGCCGCAGCCCGGCCCAGAACTTGGCACTGCCCGGGTCGTAGCAGCGGGCGAATTGCGGGAAGACGCTGGTGACGTTGTCGATGATCGCCTTGCAGCGGACCGGGTTGGGCGTCGTCTCCCAGCCGGTGAATTCAACCGAGCCGGAGCAGCGATAGCGGTCGCCGAGGCGGATCAGCCCGAACAGCTTGGTGTCGTCGATGATCGGCACCTGCGGGCCATCGGGCCAGCTCGCCGCCGGCACGGTCACCGTGACCCCCTTGGCCGGATAGATCTGCAGATCGATGCCAAGTCGCCGGACCAGGGCGGGCGTGTAGCTCGCCATCGCCGCGACGTAAGACTCGGCCTGCATCTTGCCTTTGCTGGTCTCGATGCCGTCGATGCGATTGCCGCTGCGGATGAAGCCGCGCAATTCGGTGTTCATGTGGAACGTGACGCCGAGCTTCTCCTCGCAATGGCGGCGCAGGCCGACGGCGAATTTGTGGCAATCGCCATGCTCGTCCGGGGCCGCATAGATGCCGCCCACCAGCGTGTCGCGGATCGGACCGAGCGCGGGCTCTATGGCGACGCAGCGCGCGGCATCGACCGCCTCGAATTTCATGCCATAGGGCCGCAGCAGGTCCGATTCGGCCACATTCTTGTCCATCGAGGCGCGGCTTGTGTAGATCTTCAGCGTGCCCTTCTCGGAGAGATCGTAGGGAAACGCCGCTTCTGCGCGCACCTTCCTGATCTCCTCCAGCGTGTGGAGCGCGAGCCGCAGATTGACCGCCGCCGCGAAGCGGTAGCGCTCCAGCGAGCAGTTGCGCATGAAGGAGAGACCCCAGCGCCAGATCGATGGCAGGGCGCTGACATGCAGCAGCATCGGTGCATTGGCCTTGCCCATCCAGGACAGCACCTTCTGCGGCATGCCGGGCTGCGACCACGGCTCGGCCTCGCTGGTATGCAGCACGCCACCATTGGCGAAGCTGGTCTCCATCGCCACTTCGGATTGCCGGTCGACCAGGTGGATCTCGTGGCCGGCCTTGGCAAGGTAGTAGGCGGTGGTGGTGCCGATGATTCCGCCGCCGAGAACGATCGCTTTCATGTCCGGACTCCCGTCAGGCGCCGAAGACCAGCGCGGCCGTTGCGAACGGCGCGAGGGCCAACGAAGTGCCGGAGAATGCCGCGCCCTTGTCGCCGAAGGCGGGGTCGCGGGTCGCGGCCTCGAAGCTGGCCTCATCCAGCATGGTGAGCCTGGCCTTGCCGGAGACGCCGTCCAGGGCGACCTGGAGTGGCTCGGCGCGCAGATTGGCCAGCCATAGATGGGTCGACGCGCCGTCTTGCCAGGCGACGCAGCGCAGCCTTTCGGTGTCGCTCGACATGGCTGCGCGATGCGGCTTGCCGGCCGCCGCGCTCAATCCCCGGATGACGTGGAACACCGGATAGACCCTGGCATCGCCGGCGCTGTCGTACCATGGCTGGGCGTGCGGCAGCTTCGCATAGGCGATGCCGAATTCGCCCACCGGCGAGGCCATGGTCACAGCCTCGACCCCGCCATTGGCGACCTGCGAGATGTAGCCGAGATGCCAGGCGGCGCCGAACAGGCCGCGTTGGCGCGGGTCGACCCGCGCCATGGTGACGCGCTGGTTGCCGGGATTCTCGGTGTAGTTCGCGCCATAGGGGTTGAAGCTGTTGCCGATATGCGACGGGCCGATGCGGTACGGTGTCTCGCCGATGATGGCGCGAACGGAGCGGATGATGTGGCCGACCGATTCGAGGGTCTCCATCACCGAGCGGTCATCGGCCGCGTGGACCAGGCCGGAGGTGGCATGGGTGATGTAGTCGAAGACGCCGGTCGGCGGGCGCTTGCGGTTGAGCTCGGTGAAGTTCGACAGCATGCCGCTGCCGATCCGGATGGCGGGGAAGACGCTGCGCGCGCCGGCCGCCACATCCTTCCAGCCCGGGACCCCATCGGGATAGGGAATGCCGGGCGGATAGGAGACCAGGTCGGCGGCGGGCGTCACCATGATGGCGGCCGGCGCAAGGCCGGCCTTCGCGAGCGCAGCCGCCAACGGCCGCAACTCTGCCTCCGGCGCGACCTTGCCCGGGAGGATGACCTCGAGCACAACCTCGCAGCCGATCTTCGCCGTCAGGTCGCGATAGAGCGGCAGGAGCTTCTCCCAATCCGCCGCCCGCAGGTCGATCCGGCAGTTCACATGCTGCGGTCCCGCCAGGCGCGCGAGATCGGCGACAGAGCCGGCACGCGCGGCATCTTCCGGCAGAACGCTGAGGCCGATGCGTGGCATGCTGCCACCGACAGCGCCAAGCTTCACCGCAACAGCCCCGCCCTGACTCGCGGGTGACGCCGGCAGCTTGCCGGCGAAGGACAGGGTGATGGTGTGCTTCACCTCGCCGCCGGCCGGGATCGTATATGGCCAGGGCAGGGACAGCGGCCGGCAATAGGTCTTGAAGGATGCATCGGTCCAGTTGCGGTGATCCTCGGTCTCCCAGGAATCGCCCTCCATGCGGATGGTGGCGCTGACACCGGGCATCGGCTCATGCGTCATCGCCCGCACCAGCAGGAAGGGCTGATCGGAGACGATGCGCTCGGGCATCGTCGCCTGCTCGATCGCACCGTCGACATGTTCGACCTTCATGGGCTTGCCGACCACGCCGGCAAGCGGATGCAGGATGACGAAACCGGTGCGGCAGGTGCGGAACTCGCGCTCCGTCTTCGCCGTGCCGGTGCAGCGGATGGTGCCGTCGCGGCTGCCGTCATAGGTCACCTGGAAGCCCAGGTCGCCGTCGATGGTGTGGCACACCGCGTCGATCTCGACCTTGAAGCCGCCAGGCGATTCCTCGATCTTCAGGCGGGTGATCTCGGGTACCGGCGTACTCCAGTTGCGGTCGCGCACGACGAAGGCGATGGAGCGGATCGCCTCCGCCTCGCCGATTTTGACCCAGCGCAGCGCGCCATTCTCCAGGGTCGCGGTGACAGGTCCGGCGGTCAGCAGGCGGCGTTCCGGCACCGGCTCGTCGGTCCCGAACAGTTTGATGCTGCGATCCGTCATGCACTCCTCCTCCGTCAGGTGCCCGGCCTGGCGCCATCCCGCGACGGCGTGATCCTGATCCGGCCGGCCAGGCTGCGCCCCGGCTCCAGGACGATCACGGCGTGGCCAGCCACGCCGGCCGCTGCCCGATTGTAGCCGTCATTGGTGTTGGTGACCGGTTCGATGCAAATGTAGGGATAGTCCCAGGCATCATAGATCTGCAGCTTGCCGAACGTCTCGTCGGCTTCGATCCTGATGCGCCAGCCGTCCGGCGTCGAGAGGGTCGCTTCGCGGCTCCAGCCCTCGAAGCAGCGGTCGAAGACGATTGCGCTGACGTCCTGGCCATCACGGAAATCGAGGCCGGGCTCGAGCGGCCCGGCGCCAAGGCCCACGGCCTCGGGCGCGTCGGGCGGCCATACGCCGGTGCAGTCGAATTGCAGCGTGGTTCCAGGTGGCTTGGGGAAATAGGGGTGCATGCCCAATCCGGCCGGCATCGGCCGGTGGTCGCGATTGGTGACCGAGAGGTCGATGACCAGGCTCGCTTCATCGAGCCGATAGGTGATGTCGCCGCGCCAGGCGAAGGGAAAGGCATTGGCCACCGGGGCGTAGTCCATGCTCAGGCGCAATTCGACGTCGGACTGCCGGGTGACCGCCCAGGGCCGGATCCAGGCCTCGCCATGGGTGGCGGTCGGTTCCGTCGGCACGTTGCGCGCCAGCGGATACCATTGTCCCTGAAAACGGAAGCCGTCGCCGAAGATCGGCCCGGAATAGGGCATCAGTGGGAACGCGGAAAAGCCGTAGATGAAGGCGGTTTCCAGGGCTTCCGCCGAGGCCGGCCGCAACACGTCGCGACCGAGGGCGCGAAATGCCGCGATCCGGGCGCCGCAGGACGGTGCAACCACCAGTTCCGCTGCGTCGCTGCGCAGCGTCACAAGCTGGCCGGTTACAGGCTGATCGCTGAACATGGTCATGCCTGTTCTGGCAGGTCGATGGTGCCGGACAGGAACGGCGTCGCCCGGCCCGAAATGGTCACGATATCGTCGTGCAGCTCGCAGAACAATTCGCCGCCGCGTTCCGAGAACTGGTGCGAGACCAGAACCCGGCGGCCGGTCTGCGCCGCCCAGAACGGCGTCAGGATGCGGTGCGCGGTGCCGCAGACGGGATCCTCCGGCAGGCCGAGCTTCGGCGCGAAGACGCGGATGGCGAAATCGGCGTGCCGGGCCGGGGCAGTGACCATGACCGTATCGAACGGCAGCGCGAGAATCCTGCCCTGGTCCGGGACCAGCGCGGCCACGGTTTCCTCGCTGTCGAACACGGCAACCGCCCCGAAGGCCGCTTCATAGGTGGCGAGCGGTTGAACGCCGAGTGCGTCGCGCAGCGGTGCGCGCAGATCTGCGCTGGCATAGGGCATGATCGGCCAGTCGACCGAAATCAGGTCGCCCTCGGCACGGACGGTGCGGGACTTTCCCGAATCAAGCCGCAGCTCCGCCTTGGTTTCCTTCGGGCGGAGGGTGTTCAACACCACCCAGGCGGCGGCGTGGGTGGCGTGGCCCGCCCCGGGATGGAAGCCGGTCGGCGTCACAAAGCTGACGCCGAGGCCGTCATCTCCGGGGGTGACCACCGCGATGATGATCTCGTGCAGATGGCCGCAGAGCTTGTGCAATAGCGCTGCCGGCAACGGCGCGTGGGGAGTCACGACGAACGCAGGATTGCCGCGGAACGGGTCGTTCGCAAACGTGACGATCTGCTGGATTGGCACAAGCAAGTTCGTGACCTCGAACGATTCCGCGCGCCGTCGGGCGCCGGGGCACCCACGGCCGGGCTGTACGCCTCAGGACAATCTGCATTCCCCATGTCGAAGCGCCGCGCCTCTTCCTGCGGGCCTGGAGTCCCGGCGGTCCCTCCGACCGGCGGAGGATGGCAGGCCGCATCACGAGGGTCAATAGCCTGGCAGCCTATTGACATTTGATCACAGGCAGGCGGCTGTTTGCAGCGGCGGAGACGTCGCAGCGTCGCGATCATCGACCTTTGATATTAGTTAACCATCTGATATATATCAATTATCTTCTGAATATGATGGCCTTCCTCGGTTTCCGGCGTGGTTCCCTGTGCACGTGTCCTCGTCTTGACATCGGCGGGCATCGGTGGCCGCAATAGCCATGCGTGCCGTACCGCCCGATGCGCCACCCGCCTGGACCGGTACGGGCGGCGCGGGCTGTTCCGCTGCGGCACGGATGACGATACATCGTATTTCCACGACAGATTGAGAACTCCGAACATGAAGACTCTGCCCATGCAAACCGTCGGCCGCCGCAGGCGATCCCACGAAATCGTCGAGCTCCTCGAAAAGGCGATCACCAGCGGCGAATACGCGGTCGGCAGCCAGCTTCCCTCAGAGAAGATCCTCGCCGAACGTTTCGGCGTTGGCCGCCCGTCGATCCGCGAAGCGTTGTTCCTGTTGCAGCAGCAGGGCTTCGTCGACGTCACCAGCGGCAGCCGCGCGCGTGTGACTGCACCGACCAGCAGTTTCCTGATCGGCCAGCTCACCGGCTTCGTGAAGCGGGTCTCCGCGACCGCCCCGGGCCAGGCACAGATGGAGGAAGCGCGCCTTCTGTTTGAAGCCGGCGTTGCCTGGCAAGCGGCGCAGGTGGCGACGGAGGAGGACATCGCAAGGCTCAAGAAAGCCCTGGACGCCAACGTTTCCGCGCTCGGCAACACGGCGGAGTTCATCCGCACGGATGTGGCGTTCCACTACGAGCTCAACGTCATCACGCGCAACCCGGTCTTCGCCGCGGTCTATGACATTCTCGTCGAATGGCTGCTGGATCAGCGCACCATCACCATCCACATGCCGGACGCGGATCGTCTCTCCGTGCGCGACCATACCAGCATCTATGAGGCAGTGGCGGCGCACGATCCGATGCGCGCCTTTCATGAAATGGGCAGTCATCTGCGGCTGATCAGCCAGCTTTATCACGAATCGAAGCGCCTTTCCGACGAGATCCTGAGGGACATCGCGCGCGACGTCGCCGAGCGGATGGACCGCGAGAAGCAGAACATGTGGAGCGGTTCGCGCAGCAGCGCGGCGGATCGGGTGCGGGCCGAGCGCGGGCGGGACGCGAAGCCAAAAAGGGGCGGCAAGGCCTGACAGCGGGCCGCGATGGAAGACCTTTCCGGCCCAGAATGATCATAGGGTCAACGGTAGAACAGCTATAAAACCTATTGACACATCCGATAGCGGGTGTGCATCGTTGCCGGGCGGCGATCGATAACGGGGACTGTCGGCTTGGCAGCGACGCCTGCATCCGGAGCAAAGGGGGTGCCCATGCCATGTTCGCCGGTGGTCGCTAGGTCCTTGGCCAATGGCATGCGGCGTCCACGCCGCGCCGGGCGCTTCGCCGCATGACTTCGGACATCGCCACGCTTGAGCTGGACGCTAACGCGGGCATTGCCGCGCCGCGCCTGGCCGTTCGCACCGTGACCAAGACCTTTCCGGGCGTGCGCGCCGTCGACAACGTCTCCTTCGAGGTCGGTCGCGGCGAAGTCATGGCCCTGATCGGCGAGAACGGCGCCGGCAAGTCGACGCTGATGCACCTGGTCGCCGGCGTCTACCAGCCCGACAGCGGCAGCATCGAGCTGGACGGCGCATCGATCGCCAATCTCAACGAGCAGGGCGCCGCCGATGCGGGCATCGCCATGGTGTTCCAGGAACGCAGCCTGGTCGGCGCGCTGAGCGTCGCCGAGAACGTCTTTGCCGGGCGCCAGCCGGTGAACTCCCTGGGCGTGATCCGGCGCGGGCCGATGTTCGAGGAGACGCGGCGGATCCTGGCGGAGCTCGAAGTCGACATCGACCCGCGCACGCCGGTGGCCAATCTTTCGCCGGGCCAGCAGCAGATGGTCGAGATCGCCAAGGGCCTGTCGCACGATCTCAAGCTGCTGATCCTCGACGAGCCGACGTCCTCCTTGACCATCAAGGAAGGCCGCCACCTGTTCAAGGTCATCAAGCGCCTCGCCGCCAAGGGCGTTTCGATCATCTACGTCTCTCACCGCATGGCGGAGATCTTCGAAATCTCCGACCGCGTGACGGTCCTGAAGGACGGCCGCCTGACCGGCGTGCGGGAAACCGCCGCGGTGACCGACGGCGACCTGATCGCCCTGATGGTCGGGCGCGAGCTCTCCTTCGAGCCGGACCACCGCCGCGCAGCGCCGGACGCCAAGGTCGCGCTCGAAGTCAAGGACCTGGTTGCCGATCGCGTGGCATCGGCGTCGTTCTCGCTGCGCTACGGCGAGATTCTCTGCCTTGCCGGGCTGCTCGGCGCCGGCCGCACCGAAACCTGCGAGGCGATCTTCGGCGCGCGGCCAATCGAATCCGGCACCATCCTCGTCGACGGCCGGGAATTGCGCCCGCGCGCGCCGGCGGATTCGATGGCCGCCGGCATCTCGATGCTGCCGGAGGACCGCAAGGACGGTGGGTTGTTCATGGATTTCACCATCGCCGCCAACGTGATCGCGGCGAACCTGCCGGCCTATACTCATTCCGGGCTGCTCTCCCGCGGCGAAATCCGCGCGGTCAGCCAGCGCTACGTCAACGATCTGCGGGTGGCGACGCCCAGCATCGACCGGGAAGTGCGCAACCTGTCCGGCGGCAACCAGCAGAAGGTGCTGCTGGCCAAATGGCTGGCGCGCCATCCGCGCATCCTGATCGTTGACGAGCCGACCCGCGGCGTCGATGTCGGCGCCAAGGCCGACATCTATCGCATCCTGCGCGATCTGGCCGCCGAAGGGTTGGCGCTGCTGGTGGTGTCCTCCGACCTGCCCGAGGTCCTGGCGCTGGCGCACCGCATCGTCGTCATGTCGGAAGGCCGTGTTGCCGGCGAACTCGATGCGGCGACGGCGACGGAGATCGCCATCCTCGAGCTCGCGGCCATCAACACATCCAAGTCCAGCCAGAAAGGTGAAGCAGCATGAGCGGTGACGGTACCTCGTCCACCGGCGGCGCCCCGGTCGCTCCCCAGGTCGCGCCCGGCGCCGGGAAGGACCGCCCGCACAAGAAGAGCCTTCTGGTGCTGGTCGCGACGGAGCGCCAGCTGCTGCTGATCGTGCTCATCATCGCGCTGGTGCTGGGCATGGCGATCCTGGAGCCGGATACGTTCCCGCGCCCGGCCAATGCCGCCGTGGTGCTGCTCGACACCGCTCAGACCGGGATTCTGGCCTGCGGCATGATGGTTCTGATGATCAGCGGCATGTTCGACCTGTCGATCGGCGGCATCCTCGCTTTTTCCGGGATCATGGCGGCGCTGACCGCGAAGTATCTCGGCTTTCCGCCAGTGCCTGCCTTCCTGGTCGGCTGCATCTGGGGCGTGTTCCTCGGCGCCATCAACGGCGTGCTGGTGACGCGGTTCAAGATCAACGCCCTGATCGCCACGCTGGCGACCCTGTCGATCTATCGCGGCGGCCTGCAGCTGGTCTCCGGCGCCGGGGTCACCAATATCGGCAACGACTTCACCGTCTTCGGCCAGACCAAGCTGCTCGGCATCTACTCGCCGTTCTGGTTCATGGTCGTCATCGTGCTGCTGTTCGCCTTCCTGGTCGGGCGCACCCGCTATTTCCGACAAGCCTACTACATCGGCGGCAATGCCCGGGCGGCGAAACTGTCGGGCATCAATGTCGATCGGACGGTGTTCAGCTTTTTCCTGATCATGGGCTTGCTGTCGGGCCTGGCCGGCGCCTTGCTGGCATCGCGGCTGAACACCGCCGTGGTTCTGGCGGGGCAGGGCGTGGAGTTGAAGGTCATCACCGCCGTGGTGCTCGGCGGCGCCAGCCTTGCCGGCGGCGTCGGCAGTATTTTCGGCGCCTTTCTTGGGGTCCTGTTCATGGCGTTGCTGCAGAACGCCATGATCATCGCCCATATCAACCCGTTCTGGCAGCTCATCGTCGTCGGCATCGTGCTGCTGGTCAGCGTCGGGCTGGATCAGTTCGCGCGCAGCCGCGGCCGCGCTTGATCGACACGGCCGCCGGAGCGGCCTCTGGAGTATCGGTGGACGTGCGTTGAAGGCCGCATCCGGCGGCCAAGCGCAAGGGAGAGCAAAGGGAGACACATCATGAGACGAATGGCGTTTGGCGCGCTCGCGCTCCTGACCATGGCAGTCACCACATCTGCTCAGGCCGAGGACCCAACGGGCCTCGGCGTACCGATGGGCGACCCGAGCCGCGCGGACCAGGAATATGTGTGGATCAGCAACGCATCGAACCTGCCGCTGTTCGTGGAGCGCGTTTATCCGGGCCTTGAATCGGCGCGGAAGGCGCTGAACGTGAAGGTGCGGATCTCCGGCCCGACCTCGGTCGACCTGGCGGCCTTCATCGCCACGGTGGACGCGGAATGCACGGCCAACCCGGCCGGCGTGATCGTGGTCGGCGGCTGGGACGACGCGCTGGCCTCCGAGGTCGACAAGTGCATCGACAAGAAGGTGCCGACGGTGGTGACCGATGGCGACCTGCCGATGTCGAAGCGGCTGACCTATCTGGGCACCAACTGGTACAACCTGGGCTACCAGCACGGGCAGTATCAGTGCCAGTACCACAAGGAAGCCGGGCTGGCGTCGGGCGAGATCGGCACGATCTCGTTCCTGGCGGCGAGCAACTTCATCGCCGCGCGGCAGGGCCTGCGGGATGCGCTGGCGAAGGAATGCCCGGAGGTGAAGGTGGTGGCGGACGAGGAATCCGGCACCAACGTGGAGCAGGTCGCGGCGAACACCGCGGCCATCATCCAGGGCCATCCGAACCTGACGGGCATGGTGGGCTTCGATTCCGAAGCCGGCCCGGGCATCGTGCGCGCGGTGACCGAGGCGGGCAAGGCGGGCCAGATCATCGTCACCTCGAACGAAGCCGGCCGCGACTTCATGAACTCGATCAAGGACGGCACGGTGAAGATGATCAACATGGAGAAGTATGAGACCATGGACTTCTTCGCGGTCCTGTATCTCTACACTTTCCACAACGACATCATCCGCAACCTGGGCATGGAGCAGTGGCTGCAGAATCCGCTGCCGGCCATCGGCGACTCAGGCCTCATCTTCGTCACCAAGGACAATGTCGACACCATCCTGGCGGCGACCGACCCGGCCAATGCCGCGAACACCACGCCGTCCGGCCTGAATGTGCCCATGGGCGATCCGAGCCGTGCGGACCAGGAATACGTCTGGATCAGCAATGCCTCGAACCTGCCGTTGTTCGTGGAGCGGGTGTATCCGGGCCTTGAATCGGCGCGGAAGGCGCTGAACGTGAAGGTGCGGATCTCCGGCCCGACCTCGGTCGATCTGGCGGCCTTCATCGCCACGGTTGACGCGGAATGCACGGCCAACCCAGCTGGCGTGATCGTCGTCGGCGGCTGGGACGACGCGCTCGCGTCCGAGGTCGACAAATGCATCGACAAGAAGGTGCCAACGGTGGTGACCGATGGTGACTTGGCGATGTCCAAGCGGCTGACCTATCTGGGCACCAACTGGTACAACCTCGGCTATCAGCATGGCCAGTATCAGTGCCGGTACCATGCTGAGGCGGGCCTGAAGTCGGGCGAGGTCGGCACGATCTCGTTCCTGGCGGGGGGCAGCTTCATCGCGGCGCGCCAGGGCCTGCGCGATGCGCTGGCGAAGGAATGCCCGGATGTGAAGGTGGTGGCGGATGAGGAATCCGGCACCAACGTGGAGCAGGTTGCGGCGAACACCGCGGCGATCATCCAGGGCCATCCGAACCTGACCGCCATGGTTGGGTTCGATTCCGAGGCCGGTCCGGGCATCGTCCGCGCCGTCACCGAAGCGGGTAAGGCCGGCCAGATCATCATCACCTCCAACGAAGCCGGCCGTGACTTCATGAACAGCGTGAAGGACGGCACGGTGAAGATGATCAACATGGAAAAGTACGAGACCATGGATTTCTTCGCGGTCTCGTATCTCTACACTTTCCACAACGACATCATCCGCAACCTGGGCATGGACCAATGGCTGCAGAACCCGCTGCCTGCCGTCGGTGACTCAGGTCTGATCTTCGTCACCAAGGACAACGTGGATACGATCTTGGCGGCGACCGCCGGCGCGCAGTAGCGTCGAGTGTTCAGCCGGTCCGGGGGCTCGCGAGCCTCCGGACCGGTTTTGTTTGCGACAGCACAAGGGAGGAAAGCATGCAACCTCGTTTCTCCGGCAAGGTGGCGCTGGTCACCGGGGCGACCACCGGCATCGGCCAGGCCACGGCAGTGCGGCTGGCGTCCGAAGGCGCCATCGTCGCCGTCAACCAGCGGCCGACCGGCGACCCCACGCAGACGCTGAAGATGATCAAGGACGTGGGCGGCGAGGCTTTCCCCGTGGTCGCCGACATGCGCGACCCCGTGGCGGTGAAGGCCATGGTGCAGGAGACCGCGAAGCGCGGCGGGCGCCTCGACTACATCGTCTCCAACGCGGCAATCAACCCGTTCATGCCGTGGGACGGCACCTCGATCGAGGATTTCGACAAGCTGTTCGAGACCAATGTGCGCGGCACCTGGGTGGTCTGCACCGAAGGCGCGCGGCAGATGATCGCCGAGGGCCATGGCGGCGCCATCGTGATGATCAGCTCGATCTCCGCCCATGTCGGCGCGCCGACCCAGGTCGCCTATTGCGGTACCAAGGGCGCGATCTCGATGCTGGGCAAGGCGCTGGGCTCGGTGCTTGGCGCCAACAACATCCGCGTGAATGTGATCGAGCCGGGCGCTGTCGACACCAACATGGCGGCGCCGATGTTCGAGGATCCGGCGGTGGTGAAATACTACATGGACCGCATCGCGCTGCACCGCATCGGCAAGCCGTCGGAACTGGCCGGCGCCATCGCCTTCCTGCTGTCGGACGATGCGAGCTACGTGACCTCGGCGACGCTGCTGGTCGACGCCGGATTCATCGTCAACGCGGAGCTCTGACGCGGGCGCCTAGCGCGGCAGCTTGCCGATGGCTTCCTCGGCAAGCGCGGGCTCGGGCGTCTGCACGAACAGCAGCGTGTCGCCGCGCGACACCACATAGAGCGGCCCGTGGGTCAGCTGCCCCGGGTCGCCGATGCGGGCGACCTGGCGCCCGGCCACGGTTTCCTCGGCCTGGGTCAGCGGCGTGGTGCTGGAGGATTGCAGCGCGGTCTTGAATCCCTGCAGCATCAGCGCCGGATCGGCGCCGCGCACCCGCCAAGCGCCTATCTCGGCCCGCAGCCCGCCGGTCGAATAGGCGCTGGCGACGGAGAAATCGGCGCGCGTCTTGCCGAGGCTGCCGAGGAAGGCGTCAAAGACGCTGCTCTTGGTCGCCAGGTCGACCCCCGATTGGCTTTCCACCGTCAGGGCCACGCCGCCAAGGCTGGTCGGCAGCAGCCCCTCGAGCTCCGGGTCGGCATGCCTCGATCCGTCCGCAATCTGCAGGATGCCCGTGTGCGGACTCTGAGCGTTTGGCGCTACCGCCGCGGCGGGCAGCGGGCCGGTTCCGATGATCGATGCAAACACGAGGCAAAGGAGTGTGCGACGCGCATAACTCGTCATGTGATTGTTCCGGCGCGCGATGGACGATGATCCCGCAAAAGCAGCATGTGAAGCGATCAATGGCGCAGTTGAACGCAATCCAAGGCCATAAGAAACCGGCCCCGATTGAGTGTCAAGTTTGCGCCGCGGCGACGCGCCGGCAGGCCTAGCGCAGTCGGCTGGGCGCGTTCACCAGGTTCCGGAGGCGTCCTTCCCGCAGATACAGCATTGCGGTTTCGACCGCCAGGCGCCGGGCATCGGCCGAGCTTTCCGGGCTCGACCACGCCGCATGCGGCGTCAGGATGAGGCGCGCGCCGATCATCGGATCGTCGCGGTCGCAATAGGCACGGGCGATCTCGTCATCCGGGGCGGGCGGTTCGGTCGGCAGCACGTCGATGCCGGCACCGGCGATGACGCCCTTGCGCAGGGCGTCGAGCAGGGCCGGCACGTCGACCACCGCGCCGCGGGCGGTGTTGATCAGGATCGCGTCGGACTTCATTCGCGCCAGCGTGCCCGCATTGATCATGTTGCGCGTCTCCGCGGTCAGCGGGCAGTGCAGGCTGACCACGTCGCTCTGCGCCAGCAGCTCCGCCAGGGTCTCCACCCGCTCGATGCCGAGCGCGATCTCGGTGCCGCGCGAGACGTACGGATCATAGGCGACCACGCGCAGGCCGAAGGCCTTGGCCCGGATTGCAGTGGCGGTGCCGATCCGCCCGAGGCCGACGATGCCGAAGGTCGTGCCGCGCAGCCGGCGCACCAGGGGGGCCGTGGCGTAGTCGAAGCCGGCGATTGGATCACCTGCCAGGGCCTGATGGTAGCTCACAATCCCTCGCCGCAGGCCGAGCAACAGGCCGATGGCATGGTCGGCGACCTCGCTGGTGCCGTAATCTGGCGTGTTGCAGACGGGAATTCCAGCTTCTGCAGCGGCCTCCAGGTCGATGTGGTCGAAGCCGACGCCGGCGCGCACGATGATGCGGCACCGATCCAGCCGCGCGATGACGGCGCGGTCCATGGCCAGCTCATGCCACACGACGATGGCATCGCATTCGGCCAGCGCGCCGGACGGCAGATCCTCCGGCCGGCGGACGCGGTGGATCGCCCAGGTCGCGTCGGCGCCGGCGGTCCGCCGCTCGATGACGCCGTCATCGGCATATTGCGCGTCGGGTGTCAGCAGGCGAAATCCGGTCATGCAGCGAGATCCTGGCGCGGTTGCGACTTGCCCAGCGGCATCGTCGCCCGCCGGATGGCACGACGATTATGAATGATTCCCCGGGTGTCGTCCCGCCTTGTTCGCGGGGGGAGCTCAGAACGTCGACAGCATGCCGCCATCGACGGCCAGGATCTGCCCGGTCACGTAGCGGCTGTCGTCGGAGCAGAAGAAGAAGGCGGGGCCGGCAAGGTCGTCGGGCTTGCCGCCGCGGCGCAGCGGGATGCGGCCGTTCTTGATGTAGATCTCGTGGAACACCTCGGTCTTGTGCTCGTGCGTGCCGTCGGGCAGCAGCGACATGCGGGTGTCGATGAAGCCGGGCGCGATGGCGTTGACCGTGATGTTGTCGGCGCCGAGGTCGACGGCGAGGCAGCGGGTCAGGTTGACGATGCCGCCCTTGGCGATGGAATAGGGGATGTTGTCGCGGGTGCCGCGCAGGCCGTTGACCGAGGCGGTGTTGAGGATGCGGCCGCCGCTCTGCGCCTTGCGCAGCAGCGGCACCATGGCGAGGCTGACCCGAACCGCGCCGTTGAGATTGACCTCCAGCACCCGCGCGCAATGCGCCGCCGTCAGCTTCTCCAGCTCGACGATGTCGAGGATGGCCGCGTTGTTGACCAGGATGTCGAGCCGCCCGTGCTTGGCCGCGATGGCGGCGGCGAGTGCGGCGACCGACGGGTCGCTGGTAATGTCGACCTGGGCGGCAACGGCGCGCTCGAGCGATCCGGCCACCGATTTCGCCACCGGCTCGTCGATGTCGGCGACCCAGACGATGGCGCCTTCCCTGGACAGGCGCCGCGCGATGCTTTCGCCGATGCCGCGGCCGCCGCCGGTCACCAGAGCCACCTTGCCTTCGAGCCGCTGTTGCATGATCCTGTTCCCTGCTGGCTGCGGACGGCGCGCCGGCTGTCCGTCCCGGCGTCGCGTTTTGTCCATACTATAACGATAAAGCTGTTCGCGGCGATCTTGCGGCGGCGGTCCTCGCCGGTCAAGAGGCGAATTGCGCGCGGCCGAACGGGAGTGCGATTGACAGCCGCGCGGAGGGCCGTTACTTTAGCGTTACACTAAATTGCGCTTCGAGCCCTTCCGGAGCGTCGGCGGCGGGGAAAACGCAGCGCGCGGCGTCCGCTACGGCGCCAGGGCAGGCAGGTCGCGGGGAACCGAACTTATGAGCGTCGTCCTAGGCATCGACACCGGCGGTACTTTCACGGATTTCGTGCTGGTCGATCATGGCCGCGGCTCGGTCGCGACGGCCAAGGTGCCGTCGACGCCGGGCAACCCGGCGCAAGCGCTCGCCGCCGGGCTGGAGCGCCTCGAGGGTGTCGAGCGCATCGACCGCATCATCATCGGCACGACCGTCGCCACCAATGCGGTGATCGAGCGGCGCGGCCCGCGCGTTGTCTTCATCACCAATCGCGACTTCGAGGACGTGCCATTCATCGGCCGCATGGACAAGGAACGCATCTACGATCTCAACTGGCGCAAGCCCAAGCCGCTGATGAACCGCCGCGATGCCATTGGCCTCGGCGGCCGCTTCGACAACCATGGCGCGGAGATCGCGCCGTTGCCGGCAAGCGAGCTTGACGCGCTGCGCGCGCGGTTGTCCGCCTTCGCCGGCGAAGAGGTGGCGGTGGCGATCTGCTGCCTGTTCTCCTATCTGAACGGCGCGCATGAGCAGCGCGCGGCGGATGCCGTGCGGGCGGCACTGCCGCAGGCCGACATCTCCGTCTCGCACGAGGTCTCGCCGCTGTGGCGCGAATACGAGCGTGCCAGCACGACGATCGCCGACGCCTTCGTCAAGCCGGTGGTCAGCCGCTACATCAACAGCGTCGGCGGCGCGCTGGCGAAGGGGGCTACGCCGCGGCGCTGGAACCTGCTGGCCTCGAATGGCGGCTATCTGCGCGCCGAGCAGGCCTTGAAGCGACCGGCGCAGCTGCTGATCTCGGGCCTTGCCGGCGGCGTCATCGGCGGCCGGCACTTCGCCGAGCGCGCGGGCCACGACGCCGCCTTCATCCTCGACATGGGCGGCACCAGCGCCGATATCGGCCTGGTGATCAGCGCCACCCAGCAATACGCCAGCGAGTTCAAGATCGATTTCGGCATTCCGGTCACCATCCCCTGCGTCGCGGTGCAGACCATCGGCGCCGGCGGCGGATCCATCGGCTGGATCGACAAGGGCGGCTTCCTGCATGTCGGGCCGCGCAGCGCCGGGGCGGAGCCCGGTCCCGCAGCCTATGGCCGGGGCGGCACCGAGCCCACCATCACCGATGCCAACCTCGTGCTCGGCCGGCTCGATCCCGGCTATTTCCTGGGTGGCGCCATGTCGCTCGACCTGGACGCGGCGCGCGCCGCGCTGACCAGGCTGGGCGACGCCTTGAAGCTGACCGCCGAGCAGGCGGCGCTGGCCATGGTGCAGACGGCCGACGAGAACATGGCCAACGCCATCCGCCTGATCGCCGTCGAGCGCGGCCTCGACACCCGCGATTTCGCGCTGATTGCCTTCGGCGGCGCCGGCCCGCTGCATGCCCGCGCGGTGGCGGAGCGTCTCGGCATGCAGACGGTGATCGTGCCGCCGCATCCGGGCCTGTGCTCGGCTTTCGGCGCCGCCATCGCCGAGGCGCGGGTGGACCGCTTCCAGACCTTCTTCACCCATTCCGACGGCATCGACTTCGCGGCGCTCGGCGGCGCCATCAGGCGCCTGCGCGACAGCACAGTGGCCGAGCTCAGCGCCAGCGTGGAGGCGAAGCAGCCGGTGATCCGCAGTTCCGCCGACATGCGCTATGCCGGGCAGAACTACGAGATCGAAGTGGCGCTGCCCGACGGCGAGATGGACCAGCAGGGTTGGGACGACACCATGGCGCGCTTCGCCGAGGCGCATGCCCGGCTCTACGGCTTCGCCCTGCCAGGAGAGGCAGTGGAATTGATCAACCTGCGTGTGACCGCCCTCAGCCCCGAGCCACCGGCCAGTTTCCGGATGGCGCCGAAGCCGGGCCGCGCGCCCTCGGCCGGCCGCAAGGTCTGGTTCGACGCCAAGGGCGCGGTCGATTGCGCGGTGTTCTCCCGCATCAGGCTCGGCGAGGGCGAAGAAGTCGGGCCGGCCGTGGTGGAGGAGGTGGACTCCACCACCATCGTCTTCCCCGGCGACAGCGTCCGGCTCGACCCGAGCGGGGTGATGGTCCTGACCCTGGGAGGCCGGGCATGAGCACGCATCGCCTTGACCTCGACGCCGTCGGTCTCAACGTCCTGCACAACGCGCTGGCCAACATCGCGGCGGAGATGGCGATCGTGATGATGAAGACGTCCTATTCGACGATCTTCAACGAGGGGCTGGATTTCTCGACCATGCTGCTCGACCGCCAGGGCAACATCATCGCCGAGCGCAATTTCGCGCCCTCGATGATGGGCGCGGTCAACTACACCCTGCGCTGGTGCCTCGAGGAGCTGGGCGAAGGCTTCTTCCAGCCGGGCGACGTGGTGGTGCACAACGATCCCTATCGCGGCAATTGCCACCTGCCCGAGCACATGCTGATGAAGCCGATCTACCACGACGGCGAGCTGATCGGGTTCGCCGGCACCATCGGCCACCTGGCGGAGATCGGCGGCAAGGCGCCGGGCAGCTTTGCCTCGGACGCCACCGACGTCTACCAGGAGGGGCTGCGGCTGCCGCCGGTGAAGCTGCTGGAAGGCGGCAAATACAACGAGCAGCTCTGGCGGGTGATTCTCGCCAACCATCGCACGCCGCGCAATTCCTGGGGCGACTTCCACGCCATGATCGGCGCGCTCAACATCGGCGAGCGGCGCCTGATCGAGCTGGTCGGGCGCTACGGCCTGAAGACGGTGATCGACGGCTCGCACCAGCTGATCGACTATGCCGAGCGGCGCCTGCGGGCCGAGCTCGCCGAGCTGCCCGAGGGCTCCTACGAGGCGGAGATGACCGTCGAGGATGACGGCGTCAGCACCGATCCGTTCGACGTCAAGGTGAAGCTGGTCATCAGGGACCAGCGCATCATCGCCGACTTCACCGGCTCCAGCCCGCAGGTGCGCGGGCCGATGAACTGCACCTTCGTGGTCGCGGCGGCGGCGCTCTACAACGCGGTCTTCAGCGTCGCCGATCCGCACGACCTGATCCCGCGCAATGCCGGCTGCTACCGGCCGCTGCAGGTGATCGCCCCGGCCGGCAGCGTGGTCAACGTGAAGCATCCCGGCCCCTCGGTCGGCGGCAACACGGACCTGCAGCCGAAGCTGATCGACCTCTTGCTGGCCGCCTTCGCCAAGGCGGTGCCCGACCGCGTCGCCGCCGCCACGGGCGGATCGAGCAGCAACCTGCTGTTCGGCGGCACTCATCCGGAAACCGGGCGCTACTACAGCAACTACAATTTCGACGGCCTCGGCGCCGGGGCGACGGCGCAGAAGGACGGCAATGACGGCGAGGTGACGCGCCATTCCAATTGCCGCAACACGCCGATCGAGGTGTTCGAGCATCGCTACCCGCTGCTCACCCTGCGCTATGGCCTGGCGCAGGATTCCGGCGGCGCGGGGCGCCATCGCGGCGGCCTCGGCACCGAGCGCGTCATGCGGGTGACGGCGCCGGAGATCACCTTCAGCGCGCTGTTCGACCGCTGCAAGCTGGGCGCGCCGGGCCTGTTCGGCGGCCGGGAGGGCGGCCGCTCGGCGCTCATGGTGAAACTGAAGGGCACGCGCGATTTCCGGCCCTTCACCGAGGTCTTCGGCGTCCAGTCGCCGACCAAGTTCACCAACGTGGTCCTGCATGAGGGCGACGAACTCTACTACCGGGCGCCCGGCGGCGCCGGCTTCGGTCCGCCCGGCGAGCGCGACCCGGAGCTGATCGCCGAGGATGTGCGCGAGGGCTATGTCAGCGCCGCGGCGGCGGAGCGCGACTACGGCATCAAAGCCGGCGGCGGCCAGGCGGCGAAGGCGAGGACGGGAACATGAGCAGGAAAGGCCATTGGGTCGAGCCGGCCCACAGCTGGAACGACACCAGCGTGACCTATTGCGCGGTCTGCGGGCGGCTGATCCCGCGGCGGTCCTGGGTGTTCGAGGGCGGCGCCGGGACGCTCGCCGCCTGTTCCCCGGACTGCGAGGATCTCTACGAGAGTTATCTGAAACCCACTTACGGAGCGAAGGCGAGCGATGCGCATCACAAAGGTTGAGGCAATCCTGCTGCGGCCACCCGGCCCGATCAAGACCGACATCGCCGACGGCAGCCAGGACGCGCTGATCGTCCGCGTCCATACCGATGCCGGCATCGTCGGCCTGGGCGAAGTCGATTCCTCGCCGCATGTCGCCAAGGCCGTGATCGAGGCGCCGGCCTCGCACAAGATTGCCTCCGGCCTGGCCGCGGTCCTGGTCGGCGAGGATCCGTTCCAGGTCGGCCGCTTGTGGCGCAAGATGTACGACCGGTCGGTCTATTACGGCCGCCGCGGCGCCGCCCTGCATGCCATCAGCGGCATCGAGATCGCGCTTTGGGACGTCGTCGGCAAGGCACTGGGCAAGCCGATCCACAGCCTGGTCGGCGGCGCGCGGCGCGACAAGGTGAAGGCCTATGCCAGCACCCTGATGCCCGATACCCCGGCGGAGGCTGCGCGCACGGTCGAAGCGCAGCTCAGGGCCGGGTTCAAGGCGGTGAAGCTCGGCTGGGGCCCGCTCGGCCAATCCGGTGAGCTCGACGTCGCCCTGGTCGAGGCGGCACGCAAGGCCGGCGGCGACCAGTTCGACCTGATGATCGATGTCGGCTTCGGCTGGAAGAGCGCCCGCCAGGCCATCAACGTGGTCCGCCGCATGGAGGAGCACAATCCATACTGGATCGAGGAACCGTTCGAGCCGGACGAATACGGGAAATACATGGCGCTGGCCAAGGCGGTGAAGACGCCGATCGCGGCGGGCGAGGAGGAAACGACGCTGGCCGATTTCGAGCGCCTGGTAACCCAGGGCGGCGTCGAGGTGGTGCAACCCGACGTAACCCGCGCCGGCGGCATTCTCGAATGCCTGAAGATCGCCGACTACGCCAAGCGGATGGGCAAGCGCTGCGTGCTGCACGCCTGGAGCACCGGCATCATCAAGGCGGCGACGCTGCATGTGCTGGCGGCGATGGATGAGGCGGAATACATGGAATACTGCGTGCAGACCACCGACCTCAACCAGCGCCTGGTTCCCGAGAGATTCCCCGTGGTGGATGGCTTCGTGGCGGTGCCCAACGGACCCGGCCTCGGCATCGAGCTCGACGAGAAGGTGCTGCGGGAATTCGCGGTTGCGTAGTGCCGGGACTCTGCCCGATCATGGCTAGGGGAGACGACATGCCGGGGACAGCCGCGGCTGGCCGTGGCGGCAGGCGCCGAACGGGGGACATGCCGACATGGCGATGATCGAATTCGACCACGTGTCCAAGAAGTTCGGCGACGGCTTCGTCGCGGTCGACGATCTCAGCCTGCGTATCGAGGACGGCGAGTTCATGATCTTCGTCGGCCCCTCGGGCTGCGGCAAGACCACCGCGCTCCGCATGATCGCCGGGCTGGAGCAGGCGACCAGCGGCGACATTCGCATCGGCGGCCGCCCGGTCGGCCATCTGGATCCGCAGGATCGCGACGTCGCCATGGTGTTCCAGAACTATGCGCTCTACCCGCACAAGTCGGTCGGCGAGAATGTCGGCTTTCCCCTGCGGATGCGCGGCATGGCCAAAGCGGAGATCGACGCGCGGGTGGCCGAGGTGGCGAAGATGCTCGGCATCGAGGCGCTGCTCGGGCGCAAGCCGCGCGATCTTTCCGGCGGCCAGCGCCAGCGCGTCGCCATGGGGCGCGCCATCATCCGTCATCCGCAGGCATTCCTGATGGACGAGCCGCTGTCCAATCTGGATGCCAAGCTGCGGATCCAGATGCGGGTCGAGCTGGTCCGCCTCCATCGCCGCCTCGGCGTCACCACCATCTACGTCACCCATGACCAGACCGAGGCGATGACCCTCGGTCAGCGCGTGACCGTGCTCAACAAAGGCCGCATCCAGCAGGTGGCGCCGCCGCATCACCTCTACATGCATCCCGCGAACGCCTTCGTCGCCGGATTCATCGGCAGCCCGCCGATGAACTTCCTGCGTGGCAGGCTGACCGATGCGGGCGTCGACATCGGCTCCGTGCACGTGGCGCTGCCGCCGGACATGCGCCAGCGCATCACGTCCGGCCCGGCCGAGGTCCTGGTCGGGTTGCGCCCGGAGGGGCTGGTTCCATCGGCTGGTGGCGATGACGCGGTCGTCGGCGAGATCGAGGTGGTCGAGGAACTGGGGGCGGAGCGCTATCTGTATCTGCGGGCCCGGGGCCTGGACGTGGTCGAGCAGAGCGATCGTCCGGCGGAATTGACCGGGTCGATCTGCGCCCGGCTCAACGATCCGATTGCCGCCGCCGCCGGGGCGGCGGTCGCCCTGCGGCCGCGGCCGGAACTGGTCCGGCTGTTCGACGAGACGAGCGGCGACAGCCGGCTGCGCGAGCCGGCCTAGGCAGGGCTCAGGTCGACCCGCCGCGCTGCAATTCGACCGGGAAGACGATCTCGTGGCGGTCGAAGCGGCCCTTGTCCAGGCGCGCCAGGATCTCGTCGCCGCCGCGCGCGCCCATCTCGTAAGCGGGAGAGCGGATCGTCGTCAGCACCGGATCGGTGAACTGCCAGAATTCGAAGGCGTTGAAGCCGGTGATCACCACGTCCGCAGGCACCCGGCGGCCATGGGCGGCCATCAGCTTCATTGCCGCGATGCCCATCTGGTCGTTGCCGGCCAGGATCGCGTCGGGATAGCCGTGGACGTCGATGTGCTGGCCCAGGGCCTTCTGGGTGTCGCTGAAATCGGCCTTGCCGCAGGTCACGATCTCGAAGCGCGGCTGCGACTCCGCCGCCTGGATGACCTCGCGCGCGCCGGCGACCCGCTCGCCGATCGCCGGCCAGGTCACTTCCGGCACCAGCATGACCACGCGCTTGGCGCCGCGGCGCAGCGCCTCCCGCGCCACCATGCTGCCGCCGTCGCGGTCGGCTTGGCGAATGATGCAGAGGTCGGCGCCGCGGAACTTGAAGGTTTCCTGGAACACCACCATCGGCTGGCCCAGGCGCAGCAGCTTGGCGATGATCGCGCGCCGGGATTCGGCGCTGCCGGAGAGCTGCACGCACAGGCCGTCCGAGCGGATGTTGCGTACCAGCGGCGAATCGGGAAACGCCTCCGCCGAGATGCCCTGCAGCTGCAGGCCGTAGCCGTGGCGGTTCAGACAGTTGCTGAGGCCGGCGACGACATGGGTGGTGAAGGGGTCGGCCAGATACAGCGGCGCATCGTCGACGATGACCATGTCGATGGACAGCCGCCGCGACAGCCGCAGGTTGCGCGCCACGGTATGAGGGCGATAGCCCAGGCGCTCGATCTCGGCCTGGATGCGCTCGCGGGTTTCCGGCCGCATCGCGCCGCGCCGGTCGTTGATGAAGTTGGAAACGCTCATCGGCGAGACGCCGGCGGCGATGGCGACATCGCGCAGCGTCACATGCCCGCTGGCGGGGATGGGCGTCGGCGCCTCCGCCTTCTGGCCGCTTCCACGCGACCTCGCCGCCTTCGCCTTGTCTGCGCGGGCAGGCGGCTTGGCGGCCGTGCGGCGGGTCTGCTTGGATTTCATGGGACGTCGTCGTACCCCGGTCGTGACGGCGATGAAGGCCAAGCGTGGGAGTAAGGCCGGCCGGCGATGCCGTCAAGAATATCGCAAGCTCGCGACCGCCGCAGCGTCAATTTCCTTAATGCGCCGGACGCGGCGGCACGGCGACATGGACTATCGCCCAGCATCCCGATTGACAGCGGGCGGCCACTGGCCTTAGTCTGCTTTAACGTTATAGTGAAGCAACACCGGCTGCCTTCGCGGGGGTCGGCAAAGGGGGGCGTGCGGTTCATGAAATCTAAGTCGGGCTTTTCCGGCGTCTATCCCATGGTGTTCGCGTTGTTCGACGCGAAGGGCAACCTGGCGCGCGATCCGATGCGGCGGCAGGTCAAGGCGCTGCTGCAGCAGAAGGTGCACGGCATCGCCATCCTCGGCATGGCGACCGAGGTGAACAAGCTCTCCACCGTCGAGCGCCGCACCTTGATGGAATGGGTGGCGGAGGATATCGGCGGCGCCGTGCCGTTGGCGGTCACCGTCGCCGAATCAAGCATCCCCGGCCAGAGCGATTTCGTGAAGGCGGCCGCCGGCGTCGGCGCCAAATGGGCGATCCTGCAGCCGCCGCCGGTCAAGGGCGTGCCGGAATCGGAGCTGATCCGCTTCTTCGGCGCCGTGGCGGACGCCTCGCCGATCCCGGTCGGCATCCAGAACGCGCCCGAATATCTCGGCATCGGCCTGTCACACAACGGAATCTCCACGCTTCACAAGGCGCATCCGAATGTCGCCATCGTGAAGCTGGAGGCGACGGCCCTGGCCATCTCCCGCCTGGTGGAGCAGGTCGAGGGAACGCTCGACGTCTTCAACGGCCGCGACGGCATCGAGATGATCGATTCCATCCGCGCCGGCGCCGTCGGCATCATCCCTGGCGCCGAAGTGGCGGATCTGCTGGCGCGCGTGTTCGATTTTGTCGATGCCGGCACGCCGGATTCCGCGGAGAAGGCGCAGCAGCTCTACGAGCGGCTGCTGCCGCTGCTCATCGTGCTGATGGAATCGATGGATACGTTCCTGGTCTACGGCAAGCATGTGCTGAAGCATCGCTTCGGCATCCAGGAGACGGACACGCGGATCCCGCATACGCCGGCCAGCGCCTTCGGGCTGGAGTTGATGCGGCGCTATTCGCAGGCATTGGGCAAGATCTGACCGGCCGCCGGAAGGCGTCCGGTCGCGACGACACAGGTGAAGAGGTGATGGCGTTGCGGGCCGGTCGAATCTGACCGGCTCCGGTCCGGGAGATGGGGACAAGGCCGGTCATGAGGATCAACCGCTGGCTTCCATGGCTCTATGCCGCGCCGATGATCGTCTTCGTCGGCGCCATCTTCGCGTACCCCATCGCGACGCTGTTCCGCTACAGCCTGCAAGTGGACGCCACCGCCGACCAGCCGGCGACATCCTTCGGCTTCGCGAATTTCCACTACGTCTTCACCGACCCGCTGTTCCATACGGCGCTGCTCAACAATCTCGAGCTGTTCCTCTGCGTGCCGGTGATGATCGCGCTCAGCGTCATCCTCTCCGCCATCCTGTTCGACCGGCCCAAGGGGTGGAAGATCTACCGCACGCTGCTGTTCATCCCCTACATCCTGTCGATCCCGACCGTCGGTTTCGTCTTCGGCTACATCTTCCAGTACCAGGGCGTGCTCAACACCGGCTTGAAGCTGATGGGGCTCAAGTTCCTCGCCCTGGACTGGCTCGGCAGCCCGACCTGGGCGATGCGCACGATCATGTTCGTGATCATCTGGAAGGAGCTGGGCTTCGGCATCATCCTGTGCCTGGCCCGCCTGGTCAGCGTCAGCGAGGAATATTTCGAGTCCGCGCGGGTCGACGGCGCCCGCTGGTGGCAGATCCTGTGGCACGTCACGATCCCGCAGCTGGCCCCGGCGCTCGCCTTCTACGGCATCATCGAGCTCATCAACATGCTGAGCTGGGTCTTCGCCTATGTCTACGTCATGACGCTGGGCGGGCCGATGAACAGCACCGTGGTGACCGAGTACTACATCTACCAGCAGGTCTTCACCAATGACATCGTCGGCGTCGGCTCGGCGGCCGGGGTGGTGCTGCTCGGCATCGTCTCGATCCTGATCACCATGCGCGTCTGGCTGCAGAGGAGGCTGGCCGCCAATGGCTACGAATAGCCTCACCGCGACGCCGGCCCAACCGACGCCAAGGCCCCGGAGCCGCGCCCTGGGCGCCTTCGGCCGCCATGCGGTGATGATCGGCTTTTCCGCCCTGGCCCTGCTGCCGGTCTATTTCATGACCGTGAACGCCTTCAAGACGCGGGCGGAATACACCGGCAACAAGCTCGGCCTGCCGCTGCACCCGACCCTGAAAACGCTGAACGCCGCCCTGGCCGATGGCGGGCTCTATTGGTGGCTGCTGAATTCACTGCTCGTCACCCTGGCCTCGGTGGCGATCTCCACGGCGCTGGCGGCGCTCGCCGCTTATCCAATCAGCCTGATGCGCTGGCGGCTCGGGCCGCTCGTGCTCGGCGCACTCATTGCGCTGCTGGTGGTGCCGCCCATCGTGCTGATCGTGCCGATCTTCGAGATGGTGGTGAACCTCAGGCAGCTCAACACCTATCACACCGTCATCGTGATCTATGCCGGGATCATGCTGCCATTCTCGACCTTCCTGCTTTGCAGCTTCTTCTCGACCATCTCGCCGGCCCTGATCGAGGCGGCGCGAATCGACGGCGCCGGCGTCTGGCGCGTGTTCTGGGAGATCGTGCTGCCGCTCTCCGGCTCGGCGCTGATGACGGTGGCGATCGTGCAGTCGCTGTGGGTGTGGAACGAGGTGCTGATCGCGGTGGTGTTCCTGCAGGACCAGGGCCTGCGAACCCTCATGGTCGGCCTCACCATCTTCAACTCGCGCTACCGCGTCGACGTGCCGGTGGTGATGGCGGGCATGCTGTGGGCGACGGTGCCGATGGTGACGCTCTATCTGCTCGGCCAGCGATTCTTCATCCGCGGGCTGACGGCGGGCGCGGTGAAAGGATGATCAGGAGCGAAGGCGTATCCGGCGCAAGCCGGCGAAGTAAATACGGGCATGCGTTCAGCGGACCAATGAAACAAACAGGGAGAGGGAGATGAATAGAAAATTCCTAGCCGGCACTGCATTGGCCTCGGCCATCGCAGCCTCGGCGGCCGGCCTGGCGATGACCGGCGAGGCGCGGGCGGACGGCTTGGGCAGCGACTACGACGTGAGCAAGGCTGGCGAGCAGGAGCTCACCTTGTGGTGGCTCGGCAACCAGGAGGTCCCTGGCATCGAGCCATGGATGGAGGAATCCGTCGCCGCCTATGAAAAGCTGCACCCGAACGTGAAGATCAAGACCGTGGTGCAGGCGGTCGACACCTACAACACGCAACAGAAGACTGCCTGCAAGGCGGGCAGCGGCCCCGACATCTGGTACAACTGGGGCGGCACCTGGTCGCTGGAACTGGCCTGGGAAAACTGCCTGGTGCCGAACGAGGACGTGCTGAGCGCGGAAGACCTGAAGGGCGTGCCCAGCATCGAAGGCACGCGCTGGGGCGGCAAGACCTGGATCCACCCGTTCGAGCTGCGCATCTTCCCGGTGGTCTATGACAAGGACCTGTTCCAGAAGGCGGGCCTTGATCCGGAGAACCCGCCAAAGACCTGGGACGAGTTCATCGCTGCCTGCAAGAAGCTGAAGGACGCCGGCATCACGCCGATCGCCCTCGGCCTCAAGGACGGCTTCGGCGGCGAGATCTCCGGCGTCGGCCTGCAGTCGCAGGTCTTCACCATCCCGGAATTCATCCAGATGGTGATCGACGGCGACTTCACCGGCGAGAAATGGAAGTCGTGGCTGCAGAAGCTGGCCGAGCTGAAGCCTTATTACAACGACGACACCAACTCGATCCTGCTCGCCGACGGCTTGGCGCGGGTGCAGGACGGCGAGGCCGCGATGGTCTTCGCCTCGCCCGGTTACCTGCAGATGATTGCGGCGATGTACGACGCCGGCAAGCATCCGGGCGTCATGAAGGTGCCGCAGTTCAACGACCACGGGCGCGGCGACCATCTGACCGTCGACACGCCCGGCTTCCAGGTCACCAAGTTCGCGACGAACAAGGAACTGGCCGGCAGCTTCATGGCCTTCCTGCACACGCCGGAACGGCTGGAAGCGCTCTATGAGGGCAGCGGCACGCTGCCCATCGACACGCGCTGGGACACCTCCAAGGCCAAGCGCGACACCGACAAGCAGCTGGCGGCCTGGGCCAAGGACGGGTTGACCTACTACTCGGCCAACTACTATCCGATCGATCTCGACGTGAACGGCAACTTCGTCGTCTTCCAGGGCATGCTGGGCGGCGACATGAACGTCGACCAGGCGGCCGAGACCTACCAGACCGTCATCAGCAAGTGGCGGAGTGTCCACGCCGCAGACATTGAGAACTACAAGGCGTGGCTGAAGGACTACCAATAGCGTTGCGCTCGGCGGAACCGGCGACCGGGAGCGCGTCGCCGGTTCCGCGCTGATCTACCGCGGTCGGTCTTGCCCCGGCCGCTTTTCGCCCGGCGACCTACTTGCTCCCGAATTCCCTGTGGCCGGGCCTTTTCGGCGCTCCTGCAATCCACCGCAAGCGTGGCTGACAACTGGGAGAACGACAATGCGCAGACACTTTTTGATTGCCTTACTGTTCGCACTGGGGATCTGCATCGGCATCGCGCCGGCCTGGAATGCGCAGGCGGCCGATCCGGTGAACCTCAACGTGCTCATCATGTCGGATACCGCCTACAGCGACAGTGACGTGTCCTCGATGACGGCGGCCTTCAACCAGGCCAATCCCGGCATCAACGCGAAGGTCGATTTCGTTCCCTATGCCGGATTGCGCGACCGCATCCTGCTGTCCCAGGGCGGCGAGGGCGCCTATGACGTGGTGCTCATCGACGTGATCTGGCTGGCGGAGTTCGTGAAGCGCGGCCTGATCATCGACGTCACCGACCGGGTCGATTCCGCCCTGCGCGCGCAGGTCTTCGAAGGCGGCTGGAAGACGGCCGATTTGGGCGGCCGGCTCTATGGCTTCCCCTGGCTGGTCGACGCGAAGTTTCTTTACTACAACAAGAAGATGCTGAGCGCCGCCGGGTTCTCCGCGCCGCCGCAGACCTGGGACGAGCTCAACGCCCAGGCGAAGGCGCTGAAGGACAAGGGCATCGTCAAGTATCCGATGGTGTGGAACTGGGGCCAGAACGAGGAGATCGTCTGCGACTTTGCTTATCTCCTCGCGGCGTATGGCGGCCAGTTCTTCGACAAGGACGGCAAGCCGGTGTTCCAGGATGCCGGGGCCAAGGTGCTGGCCTACATGAAGGATCAGCTCAAGTCCGGCCTCGCCAACCCGAGCTCGCTCGAATATAACGCCGAGGATGGCCGCCGCGCTTTCCTCAGCGGTGAGGCCGCCTTCTCCTTCAACTGGCAATACGTCTACGCGCTGTCCAAGAATCCGGCCGAGTCCAAGGTGGTGGGCGACGTCGGCGTGGCGCCGGTTCCCGCCGGCCCGACGACGCCGGCCGGTACCTCCGTCAACGGCTCCATGGCGTTGTCCATCACCAAGGGCAGCAAGCATCCTGAGGAGGCCTGGCAATACGTCACCTTCATGACTTCGAAGGACCTGCAGGACAAATACGCCAAGGCCGTGCTGCCGGTCTGGACCGCGTCCTATTCCGATCCGGCGGTGATCGCCGGGCAGGAAGAGCTCGCAGCGGCGGCGGCGCCGAACTTCGCCAACATGGTGCTGCGCCCGGTGATCGCGAACTATGTCGAGATGTCGACGGCGCTGCAGGAGGGTCTGCAGGCCGTGCTCTATGACAAGGCCGAGCCCGAGACGACCCTGGCCGACATCGCGGCCACGGCCGGGCAATGATGTAGTGAGCATGTCGCGCCGGGTGACCTTGCCCGATCACCCGGCGCGGCATCGCCACCCCCGGCCTGGGCGCGGAGCGCAGAACCGCCGATGATCGACACGCTGGCCCTTCCGGCCCGACGCCTGTGGCGCGGGTCGCTGTTTCTCGGCCCCACCATCCTGCTTCTGGTCGCCGTCGTCGGCGGGCCGGTGCTGTTCACCTTCGTCACCAGCTTCACTTCGGCGACGTTCCTGGGAACCCTCGCCGACATGGAGCCGGTCGGCTTCGCCAACTACGCCGCCGTGCTGGCCTCGCCAGCCTTCCAGCGGGCCTTCGTCGTCACGCTTAAATTCGTGCTGTTCACCGTCACCATCGAGATGCTGCTGGGATTGGGCACCGGCCTGCTGCTGGCGGAGGAATTCCCGGGCCGCACCGCTTTGCGCGTGCTGCTGGTCGTGCCATGGGCGATCCCGACGGTGGTCAACGCCATTGCCTGGCGGCTCATCTATGCGCCCGATTTCGGCGCCTTGAACGCGCTGTTGCAGCAGCTGGGCCTGATCGACGAATACCGCTCCTGGCTCGGCGATCCGGGCATCGCGCTCTACGCCATCGGCGTCGCCGACATCTGGAAGAACTTCCCAATCGTCGGTCTGATCGTGCTGGCGGCGCTGCAGACCGCGCCGCAGGACCTCTACGACGCCGCGCGGGTCGATGGCGCCGGCACGCTGCGCCGCTTCACCGCGGTGACCTTGCCGCATATCGCCGGGCCGCTGATGGTGGCGCTGGTGCTGCGCACCATCGACACTGTGAAGGTGTTCGACATCATCTGGGTGATGACCCGCGGCGGTCCGTTCAGCTCGACCAAGCCGATGAGCATGCTGGTCTATGAACGCACCTTCTCCAGCCTCGACGTCGGCAGCGGCTCGGCCATCGCCTTCCTAATCACCTTGATCTGCTTCGGCTTCATCTTCGCCTACACTCACCTGCTGAAGCGCCAGGGCGCGTATTGAGAGGAAGGATGCCATGCGCCGAATCCTGATCCTCGCCGCCGCGCTGCTCCTCGCCATCGTGGTCGTGGCCCCGGTGCTCTGGCTGGTCATCCTCAGCGTCAGTTCGACGACCGACATCTATACGGTGCCACTGCGCTGGTTTCCCGCGCATCTGGATTTCTCGCGCTACGGGCGGCTGCTGGCGCCGGATCCCTCCGGCCACACCTCGCCATTCCTGCTGGCCCTGCGCAACAGCCTGATCGTCGGCGGCCTCGGCACCTTCGTTGCCCTGGTGATCTCCGCCCTCGCGGCCTGGCACATCTCGCGCGTCCATCGCAGCGAGCGGTTCCTGCATGCGATGGTCGGCACCTACATGCTGCCGCAGACCGTGATGGCATTGCCGCTCTATGTCATGCTGTCGGCCTGCGGCCTGCTCAATCACCCGGGCGGCTTGATCCTCGCCTATCTCGGCTTCCTGGTGCCATTCACCACCTGGCTGCTCAAGACCGGCTTCGACCAGGTCCCGCGCGAGCTTGACGACGCGGCGCGGGTCGACGGCCTCGGGCCTCTGGGCACCCTGGTCCGCATCGCCGTGCCCCTGGCGCGCGCTAGCATTGCCACCACCGCGCTGTTCGCCCTGCTGATGGCCTGGGACGAGTTCTTTTATGCGCTGCTGTTCACCTCGAACGCCGATGCCAAGACGGTGACCGTCGCCATCGTCGATTTCACCAGCGGCCGGATTTCCGATTACGGCCTGGTTGCCGCCGCCGGCGTGGTCGCGGGGACGCCGCCCATCGTCATCGGCTTCCTGCTGCAGCGGCACCTGATCTCCGGCCTGATGGCCGGCGGCGTGAAGGGGTAGCGATGAGCAAGGCCTACGATGCGATCCTGGTCGGGGGCGGGCATAACGGCCTGGTCGCCGCCAACTACCTTGCCCTGGCCGGGCTCAAGGTGGCGATACTGGAGGCGCGCTACATCGTCGGCGGCGCCTGCGTCTCGGAAGAACTGATCAAGGGCGCCAAGTTCTCCTCCTGCGCCTTTGTCCAGGGCACGTTCCGGCCGGAAGTGGTCGATGAACTCGGGCTGCCCGACCACGGCCTGGAGATGTATTCGCCCGACGTCCAGGGCTTCGCGCTCTTCGCCGACGGCAGCCACGTGGTGCTGTGGAAGGATGTCGACAAGACCCTGCGCGGCCTGGAGCGGATCAGCCCGCAGGACGCCCAAGGCTTCGTCACCTTCGGCACCAGGCTGCGGCGCTTTGGCGTCCTGATGAAGCCTTTCCTCTACCGGGCCGATCCGCCGGCGCGCTCCGACGTGCTGAAGGCCTTCGAGGAGGCGGGCGAGAGCGAGCTTTTCAACGAGTTCGTGCTGGGCTCGGCGCGCGGGTTGCTGGAGAAATACTTCACCTCGCCGCACGTCATCGGCTTCCTCAGCTTCTATGGCATGGTCTCGGTCCTGGCCGGGCCTGATACGCCGGAATCGGCCTATCTCTATGGCTATCACGCCACCGGCGAATACGAGGGCACGACCGGCCGCTGGGCCTTCGTCAAGGGCGGCATGGGCGGCATCACGCAATCCCTGGCCCGGGCGGCGGAATCGCGCGGGGTCGAGATCCGCGTCAACGCGGCGGTGGACGAAATCCTGGTCGAAGGCGGCCATGCCGTCGGCGTGCGCCTGGCCAATGGCGAGATCCTCAGATCCGGCATCGTCGTCTCCAATGCCCACCCGAAGCTCACCTTCCTGAAGCTGCTGCGCGCGGAGAACCTCAAGGCCAGGTTCCGGGACTCGGTGGCGCAGATCGGCACCCAGGGCTCGATGGCGCGGGCGCACCTGCTGGTCGACCGGCTGCCGCATTATGTCGGCTTCGCCAGCGCCGAGCCGGGCTGGCAGCATAGCGGCTTCGCCCTGCTGGGCGGCTCGATCGGCGCCCTGCAGAAGGCCTATGAGGCGCAGCTCAACGGCGTCTTTCCCGATGAACTCGTGGTGGAACTCGTCATCCAATCGGCGAGCGATTCCAGCCTGGCACCCAAGGGCCTGCACACGATCACCCTCGGCGTGCAGCACACGCCGTTCGAGCTTGCCGAAGGCACCTGGGATTCGCGCCGGGAGGAATGGGCGGATCTCGTCTGCGAGACGGTGTTCCGCTACGCGCCGAACCTGCGCGGCCATGTGCTCGGCCGCCACGTCATCACGCCGCTGGACCTGGAGCGGGAGTACAATCTGGTCGGCGGCAACATCTTCCATGTGCCGATGACCATGGAATATGCCTTTGATGCCCGCCCGTCGCATGCCTCGGGCGGCTATCGCACGCCGGTCGGCGGCCTTTATCTGTGCGGGGCGGGGACCCATCCGGGTGGCGCCGTCACCGGCGTGCCCGGCCGCAACGCGGCGCATGCGGTGCTGGCTGATCTGTCCGGCGCGACGGCGGCTGCTCCGAAAGCGGCGACGGGCCGCGGCTTTCTCGATCACTTGATGGACAACGAATTGGGTGCGCGGGTCGGCTACCGCATCGCGCGCAATCCGGTCTTTCGCCCGCTGACGCGGTTCTTCTCCCGCAACCGGTGACACAATGCCAGACACGGACCCCTACGCCAGATATCGATTGACCGCACCGGGCGGCCAGGCTGTCGCCCTCGAGCAGGAGGGCGTCGAGGGTCGCGTCGAAGGCCAGTGGTTCCGCTGCGAGATCCCGCGCAAGCGCCTGAAGGAGCTGATGCGCCGCAGCGACTTGGCTGGCTTTGCCAATTTCGGACCGTGGCTTGTCCTGCTGGCCGGGAGCGGCTGGCTCGCGGCCATGAGCTGGGGCACCTGGTGGGCGGTGCCCGCCTTCCTGCTCTACGGGACGCTTTACACGTCAAGCGATGCGCACTGGCACGAATGCGCCCATGGCACGGCCTTCCGCACGCGCTGGATCAACGAGGGGCTGTATCACCTGCTCTCCTTCATGTGCCTGCGCGAGGCCTATCTGTGGCGCTGGAGCCATGCGCGCCACCACACCCACACCATCATCGTCGGGCGCGATCCGGAGATCCAGGTGCCGCGCCCGGCCCGGCTGCTGCCCGTCGTCGCCGACTTCTTCTACCTGTTCAGCGGCGCCACGGAGGTGCGCAAGATCGTGCTGCATGCCTGCGGCATCGTCACCGAAGGCGCCAGGACCTACGTGCCGCAGAGCGAAGTGCGTAAGATGGCCTGGTCGAGCCGCGTCTATGTCGCGATCACCCTTGGCGTTGCCAGCTGGTCGATGGCGATCGGCAGCTTCCTGCCGATGATGTTCGTGGTCCTGCCGCGCTTCTATGCCGCGTGGCTGCACCATATCTGCGCCATGACGCAGCATGCCGGCCTCGCCGAATCGGTCTATGACCACCGGCTGAACACGCGGACGGTCTACATGAACCCGGTGGTTCAGTTCCTCTACGCCAACATGAACTACCACATGGAGCACCACATGTTTCCGATGGTGCCCTTCCACGCCTTGCCGGCGCTGCATGAGGAAATCAGGACCCAGGTTCCGCCGGCCTATCCCGGCCTGCTGGCGGCCTATCGGGAGATCGTCCCGACGCTGATCCGCCAGACGCATGACGCGGCGTATTTCGTGCGTCGGCCCCTCCCGGCGGGTCCCCAAGGTGCGTCCAGCTGACGCGCGAGGGGTTGTGGCTCCCGGCCTATGCTCCGAGCGCCGCCTGCGACAATCGCCAGGCGCGCGCCAGCGCCGATGCCTCATTGGTGGTGATCTGGTCGACGCCGGACGCGACCAGGCGGCGCAACCGGTTGTCAAAGTCGGGCGCTGACGTGTCCAGGGTCCACGCATCGACGCGCGCGCCGGTCGCATGAATTGCGGCCACGATGTCGAAGCCGACCTCGACCGCCCGCAGCACGATCCGGTAGTCGAGGTAGATCATGGTGGCGTCCGGCGCGGTCTCCACGCTGCGGCGCACGAACGCGGCCATGGTTTCGGGCGACGCAGCCGCGGCATTGTCGAACAGCTCGGAGGGATCGTATCCGAGCTGCAGGGCCGGGACCCCCGCGCCAAGCGCGCGGACCGCCGCCCAGTCCTCGCCGCTCAGGATGAGCCGCTCGGCACAGCGGCCGGCCAGGGCGGCAAAGCGCGCCGCGACGCCGGCATCGATGTCGCGCAGTGATTCCTTGAGATCGAGCTGGAGCTTGGCCGCGGATCCGGCAGCGGTCACCCGCGCGATGACATCGGCCAGGAACAGGACTGGGCGATCGGTTGTCAGGCCTGCGGCGGAGCGCTGCCGCCGTCGCCGGATCTCGTCGGACCCGGTCGCGGCAATGCGCCCGGTCCCGTCGGTCTCCCGGTCCAGCATCGCGTCATGCAGGCAGACGAAATCGCCGTCCCGCGTGCGGCGCAGATCTACTTCCATCGACGCGCCCGCGGCGATCCCGTCGTCGAGCCGTTGGATGGTGAAATCGTCGTCACCGCGGTCGCGCCGCAGGCGGTGCCATTTCAGCCGGATCGTGCGATCCGCCGTGGTGATCGACGTGGCGTCAGTCACCGGATCGCCGGACCAGCATCGGCGGCGCGCGGAATGCCAGTTCCCGCGGCTCGGCTCCGTCGCGATAGAGGATTGCGGCGCGCGGCCGCGCCAGGGCCGGTTGGCCGTCGGAGACATCCTGGCCCTTCGTCAGCCGGACCTTGATGTGCTTTCCGCCGTCGAGCTCGAGCTTGACCAGACGCGAAGCGCCCAGATCGATGACGCGGCGGACCGTGCCCGGCAGGGCGAGGCCGTCCTGCCCAGGCACCAGGTCCAAATCCTCCGCCCGGACCGCCAGGGTCGCCGGCCCGTCCGGCGCCGCGATCGGCAGGCTGACGCCGTCGGTCTCGAACAAGCCGTCGCGCACCGCGCCCTCCAGAAGGTTCATGGTTCCCACGAAACCGGCGACGAAGGCCGATCGCGGGCGGTCGTAGATCGCGCTCGGCCGGTCGAGCTGCTCGATGCGTCCGGCGTTGAGAATGGCGATCCGGTCGGCAAGCGTCAGCGCCTCCTCCTGGTCATGGGTGACGAAGATGGTGGTGATCTTCAGCCGGCGCTGGATCGCGTAGATCTCGTCGCGCAGATGGATGCGGAGATGGGCATCCAGGCTGCTGAACGGCTCATCCATCAGCAGGATCTTGGGCTCTAGCACGATCGCGCGGGCGATCGCCACGCGTTGCTGCTGGCCGCCGGAAAGCTCGGTGATGCCGCGACCGCCGAGCCCCTTCAGGCCGGTCAGCTCCAGCGCCGCCTCGACCTTGTCGCGCACGGCGGCGCGCGCCAGGCGCCGCAGGCGCAGGCCATAGGCGATGTTGCCGAATACCGACATGTGCGGCCAGAGCGCATGGCTCTGGAACACCATCGCGGTCGGCCGCTTGTTCGGCGGCAGGGCGGTGATGGACTGCCCCTCGATCTCGATCGAGCCCGCATTCGGCGCCTCGAATCCGCCGATGATGCGCAGCAAGGTCGACTTCCCGCATCCGGACGGGCCGAGCAGGCAGAGCAGTTCTCCCCTGGCGACGTCCAGCGAGACGTCGTCCACCGCCCGCACATCCCCGAACTGCTTCACGATGTTGCGCAGGGAGAGATATGGTGTCGCACCTGGCACGGTGGTCATGCGCCGAATCCTTCCGCGATCGTCTTGGCGCTGAGAATCTTGCGCGACACCAGCATGAGCAGCGTGGACGGCACCCATAGCAGCACCGAGAGCACCGCGCCGTACTGGATCACCAGCTGGTTGTTGATCAAAGTCACCATCAGGATCGGCATGGTCCGGATGTTCGGCACGCCGATCAGCCATGCCCCCTCCGTCTCATAGAAGGTGTTGACGAAGGTGAGCAGCAGGGCGGCGCCGATGGCGGCGCGCGCCTGCGGCAGGGTCACGGTGAAGAACACGCGCATCGCCGATGCGCCGACATCGCGCGCCGCCTCCTCCAGGCGCCGGTCGATCGCCTGGAACGCATTGACCGGGATCCAGATCATGAACAGCAGCGCGCCGAGGACCTGGATCACCACGATGCCGGTCATCGTGCCGACCAGGTTGAGCTGCAGGAAGATCCCGGCAATCGCCACGTAGAGGCCGAAGCGCGGGAAGGCCTGGGTGAGCAGGAACGAGAGCAGGAGGGCCCGCCGGCCGAAAAACTCCATCCGTGCGAAGGCATAGGACGCCGGCAGGCAGATCACCGCCGATACGGCGGTGACGATGGTGGAAAGCGCGAGGGAGGTCTTGAGCGAGATCCACACATCGGTGCGCCCCAGCACGGCGTGCCAGAAGCGCAAGCCCCATTGCGCCGGCATCAGGGCAGGGTAACGCCAGATCTCGGTGAAGGCCCACAGGAAGACCGACAACAGCGGCCCGACAATCAGCACCGCCAGCACCACGGTCAGCGCCAGCTCGGGCAACTTGGACCGGCCGCGTGCGAGAGCGGCGCTCATGATGCGGATCTCCGCCGGCTGCGGGCGACCGCCCGGACATAGATATAGCCGACCGCCGCACAGACGATGAAGCTGATCACGGCCTGGGTCTGGGCCTCGATCGGTTTGCGCAGATCGATGAAGGTGCGCTGCATGTAGACGCTCATGATCTCCGGCGAGGCCGGGCCCAGCAGGTACGGGGTGGTGAAGCTGCCGAAGATATTGAGGAAGTCGAGCGTGAATGCAATCAGCAGCGACCGCTTGATGAGCGGGACGATGATGGTCAGGAGAATGGCGCCTGGCCCGGCGCCGACGTCACGCGCGGCCTCGATGGCGGAGCGCGATACCTGGCTCAGGCCGGAAACCAGAACCAGCAGCGTCAAGGGGATTCCCTCCCAGAACAGGCCGACGACCGGTCCCCACGGCGTCAGGTACGGCGACTTGTAGGCGTGGAGCCCGACTTGGTCGAGCAGGGTGGCGATGATGCCGTTGGGCCCCATGAAGCGGATCAGCGCATAGCACACGATGATCGCCGGCACGAACAGCGGGAACAGGGCGATGCTCTGCGTGATCGCCGCCAGCCGCCCGGTGGCGAATCGCAGATAGAGCGCCAGCGGCAGGCAACCGGCGATGAGCAGACAACTCGTGACCACAGTCACCCACAGGGTGAAGGTGAGGTTGGCGACGCTCTGCCGGTCCTGGAAGAACCGTGCGTACTGCGCCAGCGACAGCTCCGCCCCGTCCGGCGTCTCGATGCGGATCGTCGAGATCACAGCGGACAAGGTCGGAAAGAAAATCAGGCCGACGACCAGGAAGACCGGCGGCGCGACCAGGAGCAAGCCCCAGAGTCGCGCACGCCCGGTTGGAGGATTGGTAGGCCCGGTCACTCGGACGACGGATCGATGCCGGGCGCGACGTTCCGGTACCAGCCATCGTTCAGCGCCGCCTCCCAATCGCCTTGCGGGAAGACCGGGATCGAGGTCGGGATGACCGCGGCCAGCTGTTGCTGGAGATCCGCCGGCAGCTGGTCGAGGGCCAGCGCGGGGTATCCGCCCAGGTCCTTCACCACCGCGGCCTGCACCTCGCTGGTCAGCAGCATGTTGAGGAACCGCATGGCGCCTTCGTGGTGCGCCGCGTTGGTCGGGATGCAGGCCTGGGAGAACTGCCCGCAGAACCCGAGATCCTTCAACTGGACCAGTTTCACCGTGGGGGCGAGCACGCCCTGGCTCAACCCCTGGAGCGCCTGGTCGGACCAGGCCGGCACCATCGAAACCGCGCCGCTGATCAGCAGCTGAAGGGTCGGCGTGTTGCCTGCGGTGTAGGCGCCGCCCTGGTAGAGGCTGGGGGCGAGATCGTTGAGAATTGCCCAGGCGCCGGGAAGGCGCGCGTCGGCGTCGGCCTTGCTGAATTTGTCGGCCTGGAACACCGAAGGATCGCGGCCATTGGCTTCGTGCACGGCGCGGACCACGAAATTCCGGCCCGACCCGCCGCGATCCGGCCGCCCGTAGATGAACTGGCCCGGGTTGGCCTTGATCCAGGCGACGAGCTCGGCCCAGGTCGTCGGCACCGATGCTTCCGGCACCTTGGTCGAATCATAGGCCAGGACCACCTGCGACCCGCGCCACGGCGTGCCATAGGCGGTGTCGAGCGCCACCTTGTTGATCTTGTCGTAGCTGGCGACGTTGTCGGGGCCGAACTTGGTCCACAGGCCGGATTCGGGTCCGGGCGGCAGACGCGGGTCGAACTCCTCGAAGAAGTCCACCTGCGGGTCCTTCTTCGCCTGCAAGGCGGCATAGGCGCGGTCGGCGATGACCTCGACGCCGCCACCGGTCCCGGTCGCGCTGACTACGTTCAGCTCGTACCCGGCATTGGCCGCTTCGAACATCGGCTTCAGGGTGTTGGTCAGCCAGTCCGTGATGTTCGAATCGCTCGCCGATACGAGGTCGACCCGTTCTCCAGCAGCCAACACCTTGCGCGTCGGCAGCAACGCCAGGGCCCCGGCCACGCCCGCGCTCCTGATCATCACGTCACGTCTGGACAGTCGCTTCACAGGTTCCTCCCTTCGCTGCGTTCGATGCCGCGAAGATTGCCACCGCCTCTGTCGGCAACAAGAGCCAGTTCATTTCGATGTGGGGGAGCCACCGCAAATCGCGTCGCGACGATGCGCGGCGAGGCTGTTCCCGGCAGGCTGAGCCCGCTGGGAAACTGCCGCCGCCGCGGAAGGTCGCGCAAGCAATTGGAACTGCTGCATGATCCCCGCATACCAGTTCCCCCAGATCGCTGCGAACTGGCGCTTGCCGGGCAGTGGCGAAACTGGATCGATGTCAATCACATGACAGTCGACCGATTCAGACTCTTCGTAACGCCGCGGGATCGTGCGCGGGATCGCTATGTCGACATCCCCGTGCAGGTCCCTGCGGGCACCACGCGGATCGCGGTGACCCTCGACTACCTGAGATCTCCGGGCGCGATCATCGATCTTGGCCTGTGCGATGCCGATCCCGGTGCCTTCCCCGGCGTCCAGGGCTTCCGTGGCTGGAGCGGCAGCGCGCGGGACTCCATTTCCGTCGCCACCGACGAGGCCACGCCGGGATACCTGCCGGGCAGCATTCGCCCTGGCGTGTGGCGCATCGTCCTGGGGCTGGTGGAAATTCCGGCTGAGGGGCTGTGGATCAACCTCATGGTGGCGATGGATGATGCGGCGCGCAGCCTGGCCGCGCCGGCCGTCCGCGCGGTGCCGGCCGCCGCCACGCCCGGCTGGTTCAGGGGGGATCTCCACTGCCACACCTTCCACAGCGATGCCGCCGGCGCGCCCGAGATACTGCACGCCGCCGCGCGCCGGGAGGGGCTGCGGTTCCTCGCGGTCACCGACCACAACACGATCAGCCAGCGCCGCTATTTTGATCCGCGGTCCACGGTCGACCTGGTTTTCGTACGCGGGACGGAGATCACTTGCGCCCTGGGCCATGCGAACGTCTTTGGCATCGACGGTTGGGTGGATTTCCGGATGAGGGATTCAGCAGATGCCGCCGTGCTGCACCGCCACGTGCGGGCGCAGGGTGGCCTGCTTTCGGTCAACCACGACAAGCCGCCAAACCCATGGACACCTGGCGATTCCGGCATGGATTGCCAGGAGGTCTGGCATTCGCACTGGCTGACTGGCAACGAGGTCGCGCTGGATCGCTACGATGAACGCCTGAGGCGCGGGCGGCGCATCACGCTGGTCGGGGGCAGCGACTTTCACCAGCCCGCGCTTCCGGTCTTGGACGGGCCGTTCCAGCTCGGCCGGCCGACGACGGTGCTGTGGCTTGACACCCTGTCGGAGGCAGGCATTCTCGACGCCCTCCGCAACGGACGGTGCTATGTGACCGAGGATCCCCGAGGCCCACACCTTTCCTTCGTCGCCAACGGCGCGCCGATGGGCGCGGCCACGTCGGTCGCGGGACCCATCCACGTCGCCGCCACGGTCACCGGGGCCAAAGGCGATCTCCTGGCCTGGGTCGATGGTCGTGGCCTGCTTCGGGAGGATACAATCCCCGACGACGACTGGCGTCCGGAGCTGAGCTTCGACGGAGTCGAATCGTTCCTTCGGGCCGAGATCGTCGCCCGCGCCAGCCGCGACCGGTTGATGGCGGCGCTGGCGGAGTCGCGGCGGGGCCGGGAAATCCTCGCGGATTGCGCCGGCCGGATCGGCCTGCGGCTCCGGCGCGCGCTGAGCAACCCCGTTTACGTGACTCCAATCGTCTAGGACGGCCGACATGCTGAAGCCCGCGATCAGGACCACTAAGACGTTTCCGCTGCACAGCATCGCCCTCGACAGGTCCCTGGAGACGCCGTTGCACCGGCAGATCTTCAACCAGATCCGCCGCATGATCGCCGAGCGGACGCTTGCCGCCGGCAGTGTCCTGCCGTCGTCGCGGTCGCTGTCGGAGGACCTTCACGTCGCCCGCAACGTGGTGATCACCGCCTACGAGCAGCTGAGCGCCGAGGGCTACGTGCAGAACCGCCCGGGTACGCCGCCGCGCGTGACGGAGTTTCCCGGCGCCGGCGACGAGAGGCGGGGGCGGGGCAGGGCGATGGGCCATGCCGTCTCGGCGCGAGGCGAATTGCTGTTCGCGCAGCCGGCGCACCACGGGACCCCGGGCCAGTTGACCCTTCATCCCGGCATGCCGGACGCCGAGAGCTTTCCGTTCAGCGCCTGGAGCCGGATCATCGCGCGGCGCTCGAAGGCGGGACGGCACGATCTCTTCGGCACCTACAACGTCATCGGATACCCGGCGCTCCGCGAGGCGATCGCGACCTATATCGGCGCCGCCCGCGGCGTGCGATGCACGCCCGAACAGGTGGTGGTGACGACAGGCGCCCAGGCCAGCCTGGATCTGCTGGCGCGCATCCTGCTGGATCCGGGCGACTGCGCCTGGGTCGAGGAGCCCGGATATTACGGGGCACAAGGCGCCCTCGCCGCGGCGGGTGTCACCCTGGCGCCGTTGCAGGTCGGGCGCAACGGCTGGCGGCTTGACCCGCCCGCGGGGGCGAAGCCGCGGCTGATCTATGTCACGCCCGCCTGCCAGTACCCGCTGGGCGTGACCATGCGCGCCGCGCAACGGACGCGTCTTCTCGAGCTGGCCGAGGCCTTCGATTCCTGGATTCTCGAGGACGATTTCGACGGCGAATACCGGTTCCAGGGCGATCAGGTCGCGGCCCTGCAAAGCATCGACCAGTCCGACCGGGTCATCTACATCGGCACCTTCGCGAAGCTGCTGTTCCCGGCATTGCGCATCGGCTTCATGGTGCTGCCGGCCAATCTCCAGGAGCGCATGGCGCGGGCCCTGAGCGTCACCGGGCAGTTCGCGCCGCTCCTGCTGCAGGCCGCGCTCGCCGATTTCATCGACCAGGGCTACATGTCGCGGCACCTGCGGCGCATGCGTCGGCTGTACAACGGCCGGCGGCAGACGTTCTGCCGCTTGGCCCGGGACATCCTCGGCGACTGGCTCACCCTGGAAACCGGGGATGCCGGCATCCAGATCGCGGCCTCGTTCAGGCGCCCGATCGACGACGTGAGCGTCGCGGCGGCGGCGGTCCGGGGCGGCATCAACGTGTCGCCGCTCTCTATCCATTATCGCGGCGACGCCAGGCAGGCCGGCCTTGTCATGGGCTATGCGGCGACGCCGGAAACGGCGATGCCTCAGGCGTTGCGCGTGCTGCGTGGCATTCTGCGGCAGCGCGAGAGCAACTAGCACGCTCGCCGCGGGGGCGACGGCCGGTCCGCGGCGCATGATCGCACGCGTCTTTCGCCGGCGCGGAGTCCGTTTGTGCCGTGGCGCGCTGGTTCCCCGGGATTGCGGGGGACTGGTTCTTGTGGCCGGAGCACTCTGCCGCGATCATCCCGCGCGTCGACAGGGCGCTGAGCCTCCGCGCGACAACGCGCATCGGCCAGGCCATCCCAGCTTTCATCCCGCACCGAGGCGACGAGCCGACCGGAATGTCCATCGCAAAGGTCCATCTCGTTTTCAAGACCCATGTCGATGTCGGCTTCACCGACATGGCCGCGACTGTCCTGCAGCGCTATCGCGAGATCTACATTCCCGCGGCGCTCGATACCGCCGCTGCACTGCGCGCGGCCGGCGGCGAGGAACGGCTGATCTGGACACTCCCGGCATGGATCGTCTGGGACGCGCTGGAGCGAGGTGGTGCCGTGCCCCGGCGCGCGATCGAGAATGGCATCACGGCGGGCGACCTGACATGGCACGCGCTGCCCTTCACGTTCCACAGCGAGCTGATGGACGCATCGTTGTTCCGCCACGGTCTCTCGGTCGCCGGCCGGCTCGATCGCCGCTTCGGGCGCAAGACCATCGCGGCCAAGATGACCGACGTGCCGGGGCACACGCGCGGCATCGTGCCGATCCTGGCCGAAGCCGGCATCGAGTTCCTGCATATCGGCGTCAATGAGGCGTCGCCCGTCCCGGACGTGCCGCCGGTTTTTCGCTGGCGCGCCGGCGGCGCCGAGATCGTGGTGGCCTACGAGCGCGGCTATGGCGGCAGGCTGAGTCTCCCGGGCTGCGACGCGGCGCTGTGCTTCGCGCACACCCACGACAATCGCGGGCCGCAGGACGCCGAAGGCGTGCGCGCCGCGTTCCGGGGGGCGCGCGAGGAATTTCCGGGCGCGGTTCCAGCCGCCTCCTCGCTCGATGACTTCGCGGCCGCCCTGCGGCCGATCCGTGCCTCGCTGCCGGTGGTCGAGGCGGAGATCGGCGACAGCTGGATCCACGGTGCGGCGAGCGATCCGGTCAAGCTGGCGGGATTCCGCGCGGCAATGCGGCTGCGGTCGCGCTGGATCGAGGAGCGGCCGGGCACGGAGCATGAGCCGGAGATGGTTGCCTTCAGCGACGCCCTGCTGCTCGTGCCCGAGCATACCTGGGGCATGGATCACAAGGCCATCCTCGACGACTGGACCTCCTATGCCGGCGAACCCTTCGAGGCAGCGCGCCGCCGGCCGACGTTCCAGAAACTGGAAGCGTCCTGGCGGGAGCAGCGCGCCTATCTGGCGACGGCGCGGGACGCCCTGACCGGCGACCGTCGCCGCGAACTCGCATCCGCCCTCGACGCCGTGTCTGCGGCGCCCGCGCCGTTCGTGGGGGTGGCGACGGGCGAGGTGATCGACCTCGGTCGCTTCCACCTCCGTATTTCGCCGACCGGCGGGCTGGCCGAACTGGTCGACCTGGATTCCGCGCGGCGCTGGAACGGGACTGGCGAATTCCTCCGGCTGTGGCGCGAGGGCTTCGGCGCGGCGGATTACCGGCGATTCTGGACCCGGTACAACGTCAACACCGACGATCCGGAGATCGCGTGGTGGGCCGGCTATGATTTCCAGAAGCCCGGTCTGCCGGATGTCCGCGCCGGGCATCGGTGCTGGAGCTTCGCGCTCCAGGACCTCGCCCTTGACCGCGGCGCGGAGGCGAGCCGCCTCTGTGTCGCCCTCCGCGCCTCCGATGACGCGGTCTCGGCGGGCGCGCCGCGACGGGCCGAGCTGCGCTACGCCTTCCACAACAGAGAGCCGCGCTTCGATCTCGAAGTCCTGTGGTGGGAGAAACCGGCGACCCGGCTGCCGGAGGCGACCTGGCTCAGCTTCGCGCCGGATGTCGCGGCGCCACGGAACTGGGCGCTGGACAAGCTTGGCCAGCGGGTCTCGCCGGATGACGTGGTGCGCCGCGACGGCATGCATGGTCGTGCCGCCGCGGACGCGGCCAGCTATGCCGGCGCCGATGGGCGCATCCTGTTCTGCACGCTCGACGCGGCATTGATCGCACCGGGAACGCCGCGCCTCCTGGACTATCGCGAAGCGGCCGATGTTGCCGCGGGCGGCCTGCACGTCAATCTGCACAACAATGTCTGGGGCACCAACTTCCCGGCCTGGTGCGGCGACGGCGCCCGGTTCCGCTTCCGGGTCGTCCTCGATCCGCCGGTCCGCGCAGGCTGAGCGCCGGTCCTGCTACCGCGGTCGGCGGAGCGGCCCAGTCCTGGAGAGACGACCAGATATATATGTGTCCGGATCGGGGGCGTGAGTGTGGCTGGGGGACTAGGATTCGAACCTAGACTGGCGGAGTCAGAGTCCGCTGTCCTACCGTTAGACGATCCCCCAACTAAGCTATTGCTTTCGTTGGATATATTTCCAGCGCGGCGCTGGCATGCCGGACCGGCGGCTGCGAAGCCGCGGCGGCGGGCGTTTTAGCCCCGCCGGACCCCCGCGTCAACCGGCTCGCCGGACTGCTCTGGTCTGGCGCACCCGCGGGAAGCGCGCAAGGGGATGGCGCGGCGCTGCCGGCGCTGCTAGGTAGCGGCTCCCTGTTTGCCATGCGCAGTGCCATTGGGGCCGGTCCGGTCGTGGTCTTCTCCTCCCCCTATTTCATCTTCCTGTTCCTGCCGGTCGCGCTCGCCATCGTCCTCGGATTGCGCCGCCTGGCCTTTCTGCCGGCCATCTTCCTGGTCAGCGTCGTCTTCTATTTCTGGTCGGCGGGCCCGCGCGCGGCGCTGCTGGTCGGCATCATCATCGTCAACTATGTGGGTGCGCTGCTCTTGCGGCGCGCCTCGGCGCGCAGGGTGCTGCCGGTCTTCATCGGCCTCAACCTGCTGGTGCTGTTCTGGTTCAAATACGCGCATTTCGTCGGCGTAAATCTCGACCTCCTCCTCGGCACCGGTCTCGGTGCGATGACCGCGAAGATCACCTTGCCGGCTGGCGTTTCCTTCTTCGTCTTCCAGGCGATCTCGTACCTGATGGATGTGCGCCGCGGCGAAATCGGCGCCGAGACCAGCTTCTTCCGCTACGCCGCCTATCAGAGCTTCTTTCCGCATCTCATCGCCGGCCCCATCGTCCGCTTTCGCGACGTGATCGGCGACTTCATCCGACCGCGGCTCGGCATCGACACGTTCTCCGCCGGCGTCTCGCGCTTCGCCCACGGACTGATGAAGAAGGTGGTGATCGCCGACAACGTGGCGCCGATTGCCGATGCGGTGTTCAGCCTGCCGGCGGGCGAAGCCGGTTTCGCCAGCGCCTGGATCGGCGCCGCGGCCTATGCGCTGCAGATCTATTTCGATTTCTCCGGCTATTCCGACATGGCGATCGGCCTGGCGATGATGTTCGGCATCCGCTTCACCGAGAACTTCCACCGCCCCTATGCCAGCCGCTCGATCACCGAGTTCTGGCGCCGCTGGCACGTGACCTTGAGTTCCTGGTTCCGCGATTACCTCTACGTGCCGCTGGGCGGCAACCGCGGCGGCTCGCTCACTACCTATCGCAATCTCCTGATCGTGTTCGTGGCCACAGGCTTGTGGCACGGCGCCGGCTGGACCTTCCTGTGCTGGGGCCTGTTCCACGGCCTGTTCCTGGTGCTTGAACGATTGCTCGTCGGAGCACCGCTGCAGCGCCTCACCGCCGGCGCATTGCGCTATCTCTATTGCCTGCCGGTGGTCCTGTTCGGCTGGGTGCTGTTCCGTGCCGACGACCTGGGTCGCACAGTCGATCTCTGGTCGGCCATGCTGCAGCCCTTCGCGGTGGAATCGCTGGCCCAGCTTTCGGAACGCACTTCCGCCACGCCATACTCTCTTGCTGCGATGGCCTGTGGCGCGCTGATCTTCGTGCTTCCCGGCGAGACCTCCTTCGGCCTGCGCCTGATGCGGCAGGCGGAACAGCGCGCGCGGCCGGTGCTCGACCTTGCCTATTCCGTCGGCGCCTTGGTGCTCAGCGGCATCCTGGTCATCACCGGCACTTACAGCCCCTTCCTCTATTTCCAGTTCTGACGGCGCCATGCGGAACGCCCCACTCATCCTCACCCGGATCAAGATCGCGGTCTTCGCCATCTTCCTTGTGGCCCCGGTGCTGTCGCTGGCGGTCTTCGGCGTGACCGATATCTATGGCGGCTCCGATCACCCGGAGTTCCCGCGCATCGGCCAGGTTCTGAAGAAGCGCGGCAAGCTGGACGAGTTCGGCAATGCCGTGCTGCATCGCTCGGTGGCGATGAAGGAGGCGATCCGTCTGCGCAGCTGGATCGGCTACCGGTTGGTGGGTTTCGTCGATACCGAGCAAGTGGTCTCCGGCGAGGCGGGCTGGCTGTTCTACCGCGCGGATTTCCCCCAGGGCGCCTGCCTGGATGCGGGCCGCGCCGCACGCGACCTGACGCAGCTGGAGACCCTGATCGACCTGACGCGGGCTGCCGGCATCGACATGATCGTCTCCGTCTCGCCCGACAAGTCGACCATCTATCCGGAGATGCTGAACCAGACGATGCGCGGCTATTGGCGTTGCCAGCCACACGATGGCCCGCTGCTGCGGGCAATGATGCGCGACCATGCCCCGCGCCTCATCGACCATGCGCCGCCGATCCTGGCGGCGAAGGCCCAGGATCCCGGCCGCCGGCTCTACTACGCCACCGACACCCACTGGACGCCGATGGGCGCCGCGACGGCGCTGCGCCAATTGCTTGCGGCCGTTCTGCCCGGTGCCGCCATCCCTCCGCCGACGGCGTCGTCAGCGATGCTGCAACAGCAGACGGATCTGTCCCGCATGCTGCTCTTGCAGCAGACGGAGCCGGCGCCGCGACCCGAGCTCACCTGGCGCAATGCACTGGCCGGCCTCAATGCCGGGCCGCAGGCCTATCGCACCCTGCTGATCCGCGATTCCTTCTACGGCGTGCTGCTGCGGGACCTGCAGGCCGTGTTTCCCGGGTTGCTGGAGCTTGGCTATAGCTTCAAAGGAGAGCTCGACACATCCGCCATCGCGATCGCCGATCGGATCATCGTCAACTCGGTCGAGCGCTCGCTGCTGCCGCGCATCGAGCGGGGTGCGCTAGACTGGGACTCGCCCATCGTCACCGCCCTGGTCGCGCGCAACCGCGCGCGCGCCGAAGGCTGCATGGACTTCGCGCCGGTCCCCGCGCCGCTGCACAAGCTGGCCATGCCAGACTTGCCGGCGGAGATGCTGCCCTGCCTGCGTGTGACGGCGCAGATGAAGAAGGGCTCCGCCGATCTCGCGATCGCGCTGGCGGACAATTCCGGGGCCTTCGTTCCCGGTCGCGCCGTCGATCTCGAGCTGACGCGGGACGGCGCGCAGGTCACCTTGGTGCTGCCCGAAGGCGTCACGGCGGCCGAACTCGACCTCGACCCCAAGCGGGCGGTTCTCAGCGCCGTCGAAATCGGCCGCATCGCGCGGCCCGACCTGGCCTCGGACCAACGTCCCTCCGAGACACCCTGAGGGCCGAAACTCCCGGACGGCGGTGGACTTAACTTTGCCGCCTTCTCCCTGTAGACTTGTTCCCGAAGTGCCGGCGCGATTGCCCTTGGTTCAGGATTTTTGGTCCCGATCAAAGGCTTGGCGCGACGGACAAGGAGCTAGAGTGCTGGATCGAACCCCCGCCGACGGGGCTGAGGCACGCGCCAGGGCGCGCGCCGCCAGGCCCGGGCAAGTCATGGCGGCCCTTGATCTGGGAACCAACAATTGCCGCCTGCTGATCGCGCGGCAGGGTGCCAACGGGTTCCAGGTCATCGATGCCTTTTCGCGCATCGTCCGCCTGGGCGAGGGCGTGTCGCAGACTGGCGAACTGGCGCCCGCCGCCATGGACCGCACCATCGAAGCCCTCAAGGTCTGCGCCGCCAAGATGCAGCGCCGCGGCGTGTCCCTCATGCGCTCGGTGGCGACCGAGGCCTGCCGCCGCGCCGCCAACGGCCTCGGATTCCTCGAGCGCAGCCGGGCCGAGGCCGGTATCGAGCTCGAGATCATCACCACCGCGGAGGAGGCGAAGCTCGCCTTTTCCGGCTGCATGCCGCTGCTCGACCGCAACTCGCCCTTCGCCATCGTCTTCGACATCGGCGGCGGCTCGACCGAGCTGGGGTGGATCCAGCTCGAGCCCGGCCATCATCCGCGCATCATCGCCTGGCATTCCATGCCGCTCGGCGTCGTCACCCTGTCCGAGCATTACGGCGCCGAGGCGGCGGAGGGCGAGGATCCGTCGATCTACTACGAGCGGATGGTGGCCGAGGTGCAGGACAGGCTGGCGCCCTTCGCCCAGGCCATCGGCGCCCATCGCCTGATCGCCAAGAGCCAGGTGCAGTTGCTCGGCACGTCCGGCACCGTCACCACCCTGGCCGGCATCCGCATGGACCTGCCGCGCTACGACCGCTCGGTGGTCGACGGCTCTTTCCTCGACTTCGGCGATGTCGAGCGCATCAGCCGCAAGCTGGCGTCGCAGACCTGCGTCGAGCGCTCGGCCAATCCCTGCATCGGCACCGAGCGGTCCGACCTTGTGGTCGCCGGCTGCGCCATTCTCTCCGCCATCTGCCGGCAATGGCCGATCGGCCGTCTGCGCGTCGCCGATCGCGGCGTGCGCGAGGGCATCCTGATGAGCCTGATGACCGGCACCGCGCCCGACGCGGTCTATCACCGGGGGAACGGGGCATGAGCGGCGGTCGCGGCGGCGGGCAGCGCGGCGGGGGGCAGCGCGGCGGCGGGGCCGGCGGGCGGGGCGGGGCGCGCGACCGCGCCGGCTCCAACCCGAGCGGCCGCGGCCTCACCGTGCGGGTGAAGACCGCCGGCAAGCGCAGCGTCTCCTCGACCCGCTGGCTGGAGCGGCAGCTGAACGACCCCTATGTGCATGAGGCGAAGAAGCAGGGCTATCGGTCCCGCGCCGCCTTCAAGCTGCTGCAGATGGACGACAAGTTCCACCTGCTGAAGCCAGGCGGCAAGGTGGTCGATCTCGGAGCGGCGCCCGGCGGCTGGACCCAGGTGGCGGTCGACCGGACCGGCGAGAAGGGGCATGTGGTCGGCATCGACCTGCTGCCCATCGACCCCATTCCCGGCGCCGACCTGATCCAGATGGATTTCATGGCCGAAGAGGCGCCGGACGAATTGAAGAAACGGCTGGGTGGCGCGGCGGACCTGGTGCTGAGCGACATGGCGGCGTCCTCCACCGGCCATGCCCAGACCGATCATCTGAAGATCATGGCGCTGGCCGAGGCGGCCTACGATTTCGCCAAGGACGTGCTGAAGCCGCATGGCGCCTTCGTCGCCAAGGTGCTGCAGGGCGGGGCGACGGGCGAGCTGCTGAAGCTGCTGAAACGCGACTTCACCGAGGTGAAGCACGTGAAGCCGCCGGCAAGCCGCAGCGATTCGGCAGAAATCTACGTCGTGGCGCTGGGGTTCAGGGGCTAGAGCGGGCGCTCGCACCGCGTCGCCGCTTCGCGAACCGTCATCCCGGGTTTGACCCGGGATCCATTTGCCCGCCGCAAGAGCGGCGCGGACAATCCTGGATCCCAGTGGCTGAACGATGGGCCACGGCTCGAGGCCGGGGTGACGAGCGGGGGACTGGCACAGTCGGTGCCCTGATTCCCCTCGGAAATCCGCGCTTTTCGACCCCGCGCAAACGCCCCTCAATCGGGCTTTTCCGGCCCTCTGTCCAGTGCGCCCGGCGCATATCGCCCCCGCGCGATTTTGCCCCGAATCACCTTGTTACGAGGGAAGTCCTGTGTATGATGGCGCGCCAACTCAGCCCGGCCCTCCCACCTTTCATGGGGCCGCCCCGACAGACCGAGGTTGGCATGCAAATCCGCGACGCTTTCACCTTCGACGACGTGCTCCTGGAGCCCGGCGCCTCCTCGGTGCTACCCGCCCAGGCGGATACCCGCTCGCGGCTGACCAAGCGCATCGACCTCAACATTCCGCTGATGTCCTCCGCCATGGACACGGTGACCGAGGCGCGCATGGCGATCTGCATGGCCCAGCATGGCGGCATGGGGGTCATCCACAAGAACCTCGACATCGCCCGCCAGGCCGAGGAAGTGCGCAAGGTCAAGCGCTTCGAAAGCGGCATGGTGGTGAACCCGCTCACCATCAACCCGGAGGCGAGCCTGGCCGACGCGCTCGATCTGATGAAGCGGCACGAGATCTCCGGCATCCCGGTGGTGGAGAAGGGCAACGGCAAGCTGGTCGGCATCCTGACCAACCGCGACGTGCGTTTCGCCAACGACATGCGTGAGAAGGTCGCCAGCCTGATGACCAAGGACAAGCTGGTGACGGCGACGCCCGGCATCGGCCATGACGAGGCGCGGCGCCTGCTGCACCAGTACCGCATCGAGAAGCTGCTGGTGGTGGACGACGCCTATCGCTGCATCGGCCTCATCACCGTCAAGGACATGGAAAAGGCCCAGGCCTTCCCGCATGCCTGCAAGGACGAGAACGGCCGCCTGCGCGTCGCCGCCGCGACCGGCGTCGGCGCCGATGGCCTGAAGCGCGCCGAGGCGCTGCTCGAGGCCGGCGTCGACGTCATCGTCATCGACACCGCGCATGGCCACTCCAAGGGCGTCATCGCCGCGGTCGACGCGGTCAAGCGGCTCTCCAATGATTGCCAGGTGGTGGCGGGCAACATCGCCACCCGCGACGGCGCCCAGGCGCTGATCGACGCGGGCGCCGACGCGGTGAAGGTCGGCATCGGCCCGGGATCCATCTGCACCACGCGCGTGGTCGCCGGCGTCGGCGTGCCGCAATTGACGGCCGTGGTCGATGCGGTCGAGGCCGCGCACCGCGCGAATGTGCCGGTCATCGCCGATGGCGGCATCAAGTATTCCGGCGATTTCGCCAAGGCGATCGCCGCCGGCGCCGATTGTGTGATGGTCGGGTCCTTGCTCGCCGGCACCGACGAGAGCCCGGGCGAGGTGTTCCTCTATAACGGCCGCTCCTACAAATCCTATCGCGGCATGGGCTCGCTCGGCGCCATGGCGCGCGGCTCGGCCGACCGCTATTTCCAGGAAGAAGTCTCCGACAATCTGAAGCTGGTGCCGGAAGGCATCGAGGGCCGCGTGCCCTATAAGGGCCCGGCCGGCACTGTCATCTACCAGCTGGTCGGCGGCCTGCGCTCGGCCATGGGCTATACCGGCAACGCCACCGTGCCCGACATGCAGACCAAGTGCCGCTTCGTCCGCATCACCAATGCCGGCCTGCAGGAAAGCCACGTCCACGACGTGCAGATCACCCGCGAAGCGCCGAACTACCGGCAGAACATGTGACGGATGCGGGACGCGCGCGCACATATCAGCCCGCATCGCCCCGCCGCAGGAATGCGGCCAGACCCGGCGAAACAATCGAACTGCGACTCCGCAAACCCCCGGCCCAGCGCCGGGGGTGGCGGTTTTACCCCAAACTTCTCCTCCCCCCTTGCGGGGGAGGGATGCGTAGGCTTAGCGAGCAGAGCGAGCTTAGCCGGAGCTGGGTGGGGGGTAGCGCGCTCTGGGAGCGCGCATCGCCGGAGGCGATGCCAGCAATGGTTCTCTATGGATGGACCAGGCGCTGCAACACCCCCCATCCCACCCTTCCCCCGCCCGTCGGCGAAGGCCGACATGCGTCGGCTGGGGGGAAGGAGCACAGCCAGTAGGGTGCGCCCATGACCCCCGGCGCGCGCTTGCAAGCCGCCATTGAGCTGCTGCATGAGATCCACGGCGGCAAGTCGCCGGCCGACCGCGCGACCGCGGCCTTCTTCCGCAACCGCCGCTATATCGGCGCCAAGGATCGGCGCGAAGTGCTGGACCGCGCCTATGCGGTGCTGCGCCGGCGCGCCGCGCTCGATTGGTGGGTCACCCATGCCGAGCATCCGCCGCACGACATCGAACGCGCGCGGCTGATCGCATCGCTGGTGCTGCTCGACGGCTGGAGCGCCGACAAGATCGCCGGCTCCTTCGACGGCGGGCCCTATCGCCCGCAGCCGCTGAACGACATGGAACGCCGCTGGCTGAAGCGCATCGCCGGGCGCCGGATCGACCACAAGGACCAGCCGGATTTCATCCGCCACGAATACCCGGAATGGCTTGGGAACCTGCTCAGCGCGCGCTTCGGCGACCGGCTGGAGGCGGAGATGCAGGCGGCGATCGCCGAGGCCTCCACCGATCTCCGCGCCAACACCTTGAAGGCGACCCGCGCCGAGGCGATCGCCGCGCTGAAGGCCGAGGGCATCGAGGCGAAGCCGACCCTGATCTCGCCCGTGGGCCTGCGCGTCGAGGGGCGCCCGCCGCTGGCCACGCTCAAATGCTTCAAGGACGGCCTCATCGAGGTCCAGGACGAAGGCTCGCAGCTGGTCGGCCTGCTGGTCGACGCCAAGCCCGGCATGCGCGTGGTCGATTTCTGCGCCGGGGCCGGCGGCAAGACCCTCGCCATCGCGGCGCAGATGCAGAACAAGGGCAAGATCTTCGCCTGCGATGTTTTGCAGGGTCGTGTGGATCGTGCTGCAGTCCGATTCACCCGCGCCGGCATCCACAATGTCGAGCGCAAGGGCTTGAGCAGCGAGCGCGACCCCTGGGTGAAGCGCCACGCCGGCACTTTCGATCGCGTGCTCATCGACGCGCCGTGCACCGGCACCGGCACCTGGCGCCGCAACCCCGACGCGAAGTGGAAGCTGACGCCGCAGGACCTTGCCGAGCTGGCCGAATTGCAGCGCCGCATCCTCGACAGCGCCTGCCGCCTGGTGAAGCCGGGCGGACGCCTCATCTACGCCACCTGCTCGCTGCTCTCCGAGGAGAACGAGGCGCAGATCGCGCATTTCCTCGCGGGACATGCGGAATTCAAGCTGCTGCCGCTGCCCTATGTCTGGCACGACGTGATCGGCGGCGCGCCGCCGGCGGAGGGCGCGATGCTCTCGCTCACCCCCGCGCGCAACGGCACCGACGGCTTCTTCGCCGCCGTCCTCGAGCGGGAGAAGGCGGCGCCATGAGCTTCGCGATCCGCTCCGCGACGCCCGAAGACGCGCGCGAGATCGCGGAGATCCACTATGCCGGCTGGCTGAACGCGTATGGCAATGTGGTGCCGCCGGAGCAGATGGCGAAGAAGCAGCCGGAGCAGCGCGTGCCCTTCTGGCGGGAGCGCATCGCCCGCGCGGACGAGATCGTGCTGGTGGCCGAGGACGAGACCGGACGGATGCAGGGCTTCCTCCACGGCGGGCCGGTCCTGCCGCACGAGATCACCAGCGGCAGCCTCGCCGGCTTCGATTGCGAGATCTACGTGCTCCACTGCCGCAAGGAGACGCAGGGGAAGGGGCTCGGCCGCCTGCTGATCGTGGCGGCGGCGCGGGCGTTCCGGGAGCGTGGCGGATCGGCGCTGGTGCTCTGGGCCTACACCGACAACGCCTATCGCCCCTTCTACGACAAGCTCGGCGGCCAGATGGTGGCGGAGGGGCTCGACGAGGGCGTCGCCGACGTCGCCTATGGCTGGCGTTCGCTCGACGCGCTGGCCGGGCCGGAGCAGGGCGCCCAACCCTCGCAGCCCGCGCAATCCCGAACTGCCCAGCCCGGCGGCGGCCGCGTGCGGCGGCATACCGTCTCGCTGCTCTATCATCTCGTCTTCAGCGCCTTCGGCATCGCGGTGCTGACCCTGGCCGGCGACACCAAGGGACGCCTGGTCGGCGCCGGCATCATCGTCTTCGCCTTTTCCTGGCTGCCGCTGGTGTTGTTCCGCCTGTTCGGTGCGCTGGAGGACCGGGACCGCCTGCGCAGCGACCGCGCGGAAGATACGCGTATCTTCCGCCTGAGCTTCGGCGAGACGGCGACGCGCGTGCTGCCCTTCCTCGGCATGGCGATCGCGAGCGTCCTGATCGGCTACGACCCGGTCTATAACGACGTCTATCCGCTGTGGACCGCGGCTGCCGTGCTCTGCCTTGTTCTCGCGCTGGTCTTCCTCGCCACTGACATCGCTTACCGCGCGTCCCTCACCCTGTCGCCCGCCGGCCTCGACTATGTGCCCTTCGGCATCGGCCCGATCGCCTGGGCGGAGATCGCCGCCGCCGAGCTCGACCTGGCGAAGGGCCGCCGCCTGCTGCGCCTGACCCCGCGCGATGCGGAGGCCCTGTTCCAGCGCGGCCTGCCGCGCGCGGGCACAAGCGGTGGCCTGTTCGGCCGGCGCTCTATCCCGCCCTTCGCCCTCGACCTGACCCGCCTCGGCGAGGCGGATGAGACGCTGCTCGCCGCCATCAATCTGCGGCTTCATGTCGCTGGCAGCCGTCCCTCCCGCCAAGAGCAGAGCGGACGACCATCATGACTGCGCCGGTGTTGATTCTCTCCAGGTTGATCTGGGTTTTCCTTCTCGCGGTCGGATTCCTGATCAT
>JBGAGP010000165.1:0-9803 GCA_044226685.1 Dongiaceae bacterium | reverse complement strand
CGCGCGCCGGCCTGATGGTCCTGTTCCCGCCCTACTGGACCCACCCGCACCAGGGCACCAGCCCGATCAGCGGCTACAAATACAACCTCACCAGCTACGTCGTGGTCGACAACGCGTTCCGGCCGGAGAAGTAGGGAACGTGGCTCTGAGCCTCCTTGGCCAATGTTAGTATCTCTGCGGTCAAATCGGTGTGGGGCGATCGAACCTCAATCCCCCGGAGCCTATTCAACGCCGGAATGGTGCAAATAGTCGTGCCAGAATGGCGTCGCCAGTCTTCCAGATACGACCCAGCAGTGAAGTCGTCGAAGGGGCCCGAAGGCCAAAGTAGCGCCGATATTCATCCAGATACGAATCCGGCGAGAAGTCATCGAAGCTGCCGGCTTGCTCGCATTCTTCGAGGTAGCGCAATGCGTCGGCTGATTCCTTGCTCCCCTGCGCCAACAGGAATTGCTTAGTTGCTTCGAGCCCTGCACCGCAGAGGAATTGAACATCAAGCATAGATCCAAGGTCGAGTCCGAATTGCTTCGCATCCCAAATGCGGAGGATGTCTTCTGACTTTCCGCGGCTAAAGAGCTGGACACAGCAAAGAAGAGCCAAATCTTCGGCGCGGGCTTCGCCTTTGCGTTCCGCATCCGCCTGATGTGAGAGGAGCATCCGGATGTCGGGAAGCGCTTCATCCGAAGGCACAAGGCCGTATTTCTGAAGGCTCTCGGAAACGTCCATGATCACTTTCGAGAGGTGGTCGTGGCGAGGCGCATGGCGTGGCTTCCTGTGCAGAATTCATGCCTACACTAACAACGACGCCAGCACAGCGTCCAGACGCTGACGGCCTTGTTGAGTGGCGGCCAGCCGGTGGTCGGTGAGCGTGAGGAAGCCGCCGTCGATCAGGCGCCGCAGGCGGGTCTGGTCGAGTGCGCGCGCGACAGGGCGCGCCGCTTCTTCCTCGATGCGCGCCAGGGGCACGCCCTCCTTCAATCGCAGCCCCATCATCAGCAGCTCCGACAGCCGCGCGGCGCGCGGCACCAGATCGCGCTGGCGGGTGGCGTGGCCGTCGCGCTCGACCAGGTCGAGCCAGGCTTCGGGCGCGCGGTGCTGGCGCGTGGCGAATTTCTCCGCGCCCAAGGTGAGGCGGCCATGGGCGCCGGGGCCGATGCCGATGTAGTCGCCGTAGCGCCAGTAGGTGAGGTTGTGGCGCGATTCCTGGCCGGCCCTGGCGAAATTGGAGATCTCGTAGTCGGCGAGACCCGCCGCGCCCAGCCGCGCCACGGTCGCCTCGTAGAGTTCGGCGGCGCGCTCCTCGTCCAGCACGCGGAAATCGCCGCGCGCGACCGCCTGCTCGAACTGGGTGCCGGGCTCGATGGTCAATTGATAGAGCGAGATGTGACCGGCGGCAAATTGCAGGGCGCGGTCGAGCTCGTCGCGCCATTGCGCGAGCGTCTGGGTCGGGCGCGCGTAGATGAGATCAAAGGAGAAGCGGTCGAAGGTCGCGGCGGCCATCCGCACGGCATCGAGCGCCTGCGCCGCGTCGTGCTGCCGGCCGAGAAACTTCAGATCGTCGGCGACGAGGCTCTGCACCCCGAGCGAGGTGCGATTCACGCCCGCCTCGCGGAAGGCGCGGAACTTGCCGATCTCGACCGAGGTCGGGTTGGCTTCCAGGGTGATCTCGACATCGGGCGCGACCTCGAACAGCTCGCGGGCACGGGCGATCAGCGCCGCCACCGTCTCCGGCTCCATCAGCGAGGGCGTGCCGCCGCCGAAGAACATGCTGGTCACTGTTCGCCCCGGCGTATCTTGGGCGAAGTGCTCCAGTTCGCGCAGCAGCGCTCGGCGCCAGCGCGCATGATCGACGCGCTCGCGCACATGCGAGTTGAAGTCGCAATAGGGGCACTTCGACTTGCAGAACGGCCAGTGGATGTAGATGCCGAAGCCGGGATGCATAGTGGAAAGCATGATCGTGCCGCGCCTCAGCTCGTCATGGTCGGGCTTGGCCCGACCATCCACGAGTTTGCCCGTAACCGCGCGGAGCGGCGGATGGAAACTCGTGGATGGCAAGGCCAAGCCTTGCCATGACGGCGGAGTGATGGAGGATCCGGCGCATCGCCGTCCTCACCGCTCGAAACACGCCGCCATCAGCTGGCGGAAGCTTTCGGCGCGGTGGCTGACCTCGTGCTTCTCGGCCGGGTCCATCTCGCCGAAGGTGATGTCGTAGCCGGCGGGCCGGAAGATCGGGTCGTAGCCGAAGCCGCGCGTGCCGCGTTTTTCGTGAATGATCTCGCCCTCGATCTCGCCCTGGAACAATTCGCAATGGCCGTCGGGCCAGCACAGCGCCAGCGCGCTGACGAAGCGCGCTTTGCGATTTGGGTGCGGCGCCAATTCGCGCAGCACGCGGTCCATGCCGATGTTGAAGTCGCGCGCGCCATCCGCACCCTTGTCGGCCCAGCGCGCGGAATAGATGCCGGGCGCGCCGCCCAGCGCGTCGACCGACAGGCCGGAATCGTCGGAGAGGGCCGGGAGGCCGGCGGCGGTCGCCGCGGCGACGGCCTTCAGCTTCGCATTGCCGATATAGCTGTCCTCGGTCTCGTCCGGCTCGGGCAGACCGAGATCGCCCGCCAGTTTCACCGCGATGCCGAAGGGCGCCATCAGCGCCACCATCTCCTTCAGCTTGCCCTTGTTGTGGCTGGCGATGATGAGCTCGTGGCCGTCAAAGCGGCGCGGCAGGCTCAAAGTCTTCGCCAGCAGCAGGCACGGATTCTCCGGGCTCCACAGGGTCGGGAACACTTCCAGCGGCAGGAAGCCCTGGGCGGCGTAGAAACGATGCGTGCGCGCATAGGCAAGGTCGCCGGCGGAAGGCGCCAGCGTCTTCACCGTAAGCGTGCGGGTCGCGGTCGGGCGCAGATATTCCGCGATGGCGCGGATCAGGCGCTGGCCGATTCCACTGCGATGCCGGCCTGGCTTCACCGCGATCAGGTGCAGCTCGGCGGTGGCGGGGAAATGCTGGCGCAGGGTGGCGATGCCGACCGCCTCGGCGCCGATCCGCGCCACGAACATCGGCAGTTCCCGCGCCTCGCGCTCGAACTGCGCGTTGGCCTCAGGCAGGCCGAACCAGTCCGGCAGCGCGGCAAGGATGTCCCGCACCAGGCGCGCCTTGGTGTCGGGATCGCGTTCGAGGGTGATGATGAGGTGGGGCAGGTTCATGGCAGTTCACGCTTCACGACGGCGATTGGCACTCACAAGACCGGGCACGCATCCACTCCATTCGTCACCCCGGCCTTGTGCCGGGGTCCACCGGGCCGATGCAGGGGCGGTTCGTCTTGACGCACGGTACCTTCGGTCCGTGCGGCGGACAAATGGATCCCGGCGCAAGGCCGGGATGACGAGCGTGTTTACAGCGCGCGCAACGCGACGCCGCTCGCTTATTCCAGCCCCAGCACCGCGCGCTGCAGATGGGTGAGCTCGGCCACACCCTTGCGCGCGTAGGTCAAGAGCTGCAGGAACTCGGCCTCGCTGAACGGCGTCTTCTCGGCGGTGCCCTGCACCTCGATGATGCCGCCCTTCGCGGTCAGCACGAAATTGGCATCGGCCTCGGCATTGGAATCCTCGGCGTAGTCGAGGTCCAGCACAGAGGCCTTCTGGTGGATGCCGCAGGACACGGCGGCGACCTGGTCGGTGAGCGGGATGTCGTTCACCGCGCCCAGTTTCTTCATGTGGCGGAAGCAGAGATAGAGCGCGACGTAGGAGCCGGTGATGGCCGCGGTGCGGGTGCCGCCATCGGCCTGCAGCACGTCGCAATCGATCTTGATCTGGCGCTCGCCGAAGCCCTTGAGGTTGGTGACGGTGCGCAGCGCGCGGCCGATCAGGCGCTGGATCTCCTGGGTGCGGCCGGATTGCTTGCCCTTCGCTGCTTCCCGGTCCGTGCGGGTGTGGGTCGAGCGCGGCAGCATGCCGTATTCGGCGGTGACCCAGCCGGAGCCGGAATTCCTGAGGAACGGCGGCACCTTCTCGTCGATGGACGCGGTGCACAGCACATGCGTCTCGCCGAACTTGGCGAGGCAGGAGCCTTCGGCATAGCGGTTCACGTCGATCAGCAATTCGACGGCGCGCATTTCATCGGCGGCTCGGCCGGAGGGTCGCATGGGGTGTTCCTTGTGGGGTGGAAATTGCGCCGGAAGCTACACGCGGGGGCGGGTGGAGTCCACCCGCGCCGGAAGCGAGCGCGCACCGGCTAAGCCGCATCTCTGCGCGTCATCCCGGCCTTGCGCCGGGATCCACGGCTCAGCCGCACGAGCGGTGCGTTTCTCCCCCGGTTCCAGCGGCGGTTGGGTGGACCCCGGCGCAAGGCCGGGGTGACGATTTGAGATGTGGAAGAAGCGAGCGCTATTTGAACCGCCGCGCCTTCGACCACCTTGTGCGGTCGTAGTATTCCGGTGGGCGCTTTTTCACCCAGGCGATGAACTGGGCCAGCGGCGGGTGGGCGCGCAGGCGGGCGAAATCGGCGAAGCCGTCGGCCAGTTCGCGCTCGCTCAGCATGGCGTGGATGGCGCGGTGGCAGATCTTGTGCATCGTCACCGTCTCCTGCCCGCCATGGCTGCGCGGCAGGGGATGGTGGCGGTCCAGGCTCGGACCGGGGATCATCGGCCGGTGGCACAGGGGACAGATGGGCGGGCGGGATGCCGGCGCCGCCGCCGCCGCGGCACCCATGCCCAGGCCGGCCATCAGCCGCGCCCGCCTCCGGGAGATTTTCGGCCGCTGTTTCTTCATCGCCCGCCCGCAATCCCGCCATGCCCGCCATCTCGCAATGAGGGGGAAAGTGCTGGGAATGGGCGATTCTGGCAAGCGGGCCGCGCGTATTGACGCTGCCCCGCCCCCTCCCTAGATTCGAAACGGCACAGGACGAGGATTCCGGTCCATGCAATTCATTCCCAAAGGCGCGAAAAGCGGCGATCTCGGCGGCGCGCTGGCCCAGCACCGCACGGTGCTGGCGGAGCTGTCCGAGCGCTCGCGCGAGATTTTCCGCCTGATCGTCGACGCCTATGTGGAGACCGGGGAGCCGGTCGGCTCGCGCACCCTGTCGCGCAAGCTGGGCCACCTGTCGCCGGCCACCATCCGCAACGTGATGTCGGACCTGGAGGAGGTCGGCCTGCTGTTCGCGCCGCATACCTCCGCCGGGCGGCTGCCGACCGAGCTCGGCCTGCGGCTCTTCGTCGACGGGCTGATGGAGGTGGGCGGCCTCACCGCCGACGAGCGCGAGGCGATCGAGGGCCAATGCGCCGGCACCGGCCGCTCGCTGCCCGACATGCTGGAGCAGGCGACGATGATGCTCTCGGGCCTGTCGCGCTGCGCCGGCATGGTGCTGGCGCCGAAAAGCGAGCGGCCGCTGAAACACATCGAATTCGTACACCTGGCTCCCGGCCGCGCCCTGGTGGTGCTGGTGACCGAGGGCGGCATGGTCGAAAACCGTCTGGTCGACGTGCCGATCGGCCTGCCGATGTCGACCCTGATCGAGGCCACCAATTACCTGTCCGCCCGCCTGGTCGGGCGCACCCTCGGCATGGCGCGGGAGAACATCCTGGTCGAGCTCAACGAGCATCGCGCCGAACTGGACGAACTGACGCGCAAGGTGGTCGAGGCCGGCCTTGCCACCTGGGCCGATGGCGGCAAGACCGACAGCGCCCTCATCGTGCGCGGCCAGGCGCACCTGCTGGACGACGTGCAGGAGGCGGGCGATTTGGAGCGGCTGCGCGCCCTGTTTTCGGCGCTGGAGACCAAGGAGCAGCTGCTGAAGCTGCTGGACGCCGCCGACCAGGCCGACGGGGTGCAGATCTTCATCGGCGCGCAGAGCGACCTGTTCGGCCTCGCCGGCTGCTCGGCGGTCATCTCGCCCTATCGCGACAGCCAGCGGCAGCTGGTGGGGGCGGTGGGCGTCATTGGCCCGTCGCGGCTGAACTATGCCCGCATCATCCCCATGGTCGACCACACCGCCAAGGTCATCGGCCGGCTGCTGGGCTGAGCGGGGCCGGCGGCCGGGAACCGGCTGCGACATCCTGGGTTGCCGCCGCATCTTGACCGCAAATTGCGATTGACCATCTTTGTCCTGCCCCGCGATATAGCGCACCAAGACCGGGTCAAGCGGGGCGTCCCCCGCAGCAGCAATGGAATTTGCATCGGATGACGAGCGACGAGAAGCATTTGGACCAGCATCCCGAGGCCGCCAATGACGCGGCGCCGATCGATTCCGGGGTGGAGATTCCCGGCGCCGGCCTGAGCCCGGAACAGGCGCTGGAAGCGGCGCGGGCCGAAGCGGCGCAGCTGAAGGACCAGCTGCTGCGCGCCCTGGCCGAGACCGAGAACGTGCGCCGCCGGGCCCAGCGCGAGCGCGAGGATGCCGGCAAATACGCCATCGCCAATTTCGCCCGCGACGTGCTGCAGGTGGGCGACAATCTGCAGCGCGCGCTGGAGGCGATCCCGGAAGCGGCGCTGGCCGCCGACGAGGCGCTGAAGAACCTGCATGAGGGCGTCTCGGCGACCGAGCGGCAATTGAGCGCGGCGCTGGAGCGCCAGGCCGTCAAGCGCATCTGGCCACTGGGCGAGAAGTTCGACGCCAATTTCCACCAGGCCATGTTCGAGGTGCCGACGGCCGACCAGGCGCCCGGCACCGTGGTGCAGGTGATGCAGGCCGGCTACGTCATCCACGACCGCCTGCTGCGCCCCGCGCTGGTCGGCGTCGCCAAGGCCGCACCCGGCGGCGACGCGCCGCAGGGCAAGGTGGATACGCTCGCTTAAGCGATTCTCCCGAGGAACTTCGACAGGCAAAGCGGACCTCCCGAACCCCTTCCCCCCTTGCGGGGGAAGGTTGGGAAGGGGGGTATTGCAGTGCCAGGTTTCTCCCCTCGCGATCGATTTGGATCGCCATCGATTTGGATCGCCTGCGGCGATGCGCGCCGAATCGGCGCGTCACCCCCCACCTAGCTTCGGTTAGGCTCACTGCGTTCGCCAAGCCTCAGCGTCCTCCCCCGCAAGGGGGGAGGAGATGACGAATATGGCCTGACCGTTTAGGCCGACTTCACGTCGCTGAGGAAGTGGTCGACCTCGGCGCGCAGCGCGTCGGATTGCTTTGCCAGCTCGGCGGCGGAGGCGCGCAACTGGCTGGCGGCGGCGCCGGTGTCGCCGGCGGCCTTGGTGACGCCGCCGATATTGGCCGAGACTTCCCGGGTGCCGGTGGCGGCCTGCTGGATGTTGCGGGAGATTTCCTGGGTCGCGGCACCCTGCTGCTCCACCGCGCTGGCGATCGAGGTGGCGACCTCGTTGATCTGGCCGATGATGGTGCTGATGCCCTGGATCGCCTCGACCGAACTGGTGGTGGCGCCCTGGATGGCGCTGATCTGCGCGCCGATCTCGTCGGTCGCCTTGGCGGTCTGGGTGGCGAGGTTCTTCACTTCCGACGCGACCACCGCGAAGCCCTTGCCGGCTTCGCCCGCGCGGGCGGCCTCGATCGTGGCATTGAGCGCCAGCAGGTTGGTCTGGTTGGCGATGTCGCTGATCAGGCGCACCACCTCGCCGATCTTCTCCGCCGCTTCGGCCAGGCTCTTCACCTGGCCGTTGGTGCGTTCGGCCTCGGCCACCGCCTTGTTGGCGATGCTGGCGGACTGGCTGACCTGGCGGCTGATCTCGGCGATCGAGCTCGACAATTCCTCGGTCGCGGCGGCCACCGTCTGTACGCTGGTCGAAGCCTCCTCCGACGCGGCGGCGACGACGGTCGCCTGCCGGCTGGTCTCTTCCGCGGTCGCCGACAGGCCGGCGGCGCTGGCGTTCATCTCGCCAGTGGACGCGGCGACGGTCTTCAGCGACTGCGTCACCGCCTGGTCGAAGGCCATGGCCCGTTGCTGAAGCATTTCGGCGCGCTTGGCCTTGGCCTCGGCTTCGCGCCGCTGATCGGCGGCGAGCTGCTCGGCGCGGGCGGCGTTGTCCTTGAACACCTGCATCGCCTCGGCCATGCGGCCGATCTCGTCGCTGCGGCCGAGGGCGGGGATCGCCACCTTGGTGTCGCCGGCGGCAAGCGTGCTCATGGCCGCAGTCATGTCGTTGAGCGGCGCGCAGATGGCGCGCACCATGGTCACCAGCGACAGCACCAGGAACGCGCAGGCCGCCAGGATGGTGCCGATCAGCACGTTGCGGGCGAGCGCCGCGGTACTGTCCGCGGATTCCTTCGCCGCCTGCGCCGAGGATTCGACGAGGTCGCTCACATTGCCGAGCGCGCCCTCCAGCTCCTCGAACAGGGCGATGAATTCCGGCGCCTTGGCCTCGGCGCCGGGACCGTCCTTTTCGGCCAGCTCGACCAGGCTCTCGGCGCCGGAGATGTAGGCGTCGAGCTTGGGTCCCACGTCGGCGAAGGCGGCGGTGATCTTGTCGTTCAGCACCAGCTGCTTGTTGGCGTCGATATGCTCGCGGAAATTCTGCGCATGGTCGGCGATGTCGGTCTTGATCGCCGCGAAGTCGTCGACCCGGCCGACGGCGGCGGCATGCAGCGCGTTGAGGACATCGGCGCGCAAGGCGTCATGCATCATGTCGCCTTCCATGTGGTTGCGCAGCGCCAGCGAGGTGACCACCACGCCTTCCAGTTCCCTGGTCTGGCGCAAAATGCCCCAGAAGCCGATCCCGCCGATGAGCAAGGCGATGGCCATCATCAGGGCGCCGTAGGCGATGAACTTGCGGCGGATGGAGGCGGACCTGAGCATGCGTTGTTCCTTTCACGACCGGGGGCGAGGGCCGTGTGGCCCCGGGGCGTGCGCGATGGTTGTGTCGATGGCCCCAGCGGCTTTTTGCCTCAGTACCGCTTAAGATCATGTAAATTCCGGACTATCGGGGAAGATCGACGTTCATTCCGGCGCATATTCCTATTTCGCCACAACCTGCGGCGGGCTGCGGGTTGCCCTGGCGCGGCGGCCCGCAGCCGCGTAAGAGAGGCGCCGCGGGCCGCCATCGCGGGCGGCGGGATCGGCGGGGGCTTGGGTGTCGGGGCACAGGGACGGGCGCGCGCAACCGGCTGCCGGAGCGGAAGCCGCCCGGCCGGCAACGGGCGGCGTCCGCGCCGATGCAGCGCGGCGGCCGCAGCAGCGCCTGAAGGGCGCCCTGATGATCACCGCCGCGGTCGCCGTCGGCGGCTTCCAGGACGCGCTGATCAAGCTGCTGAGCGCCAGCTATCCGGTCTATGAGATGCAGCTGCTGCGCGGCGGCACCGCCATGCTGCTGATCCTCGGCTGGCTCGCCGCCACCGGCGGGCTCGGCCGCCTGATCGGGCCGCGCCCGGGGCTGCTGGCGCTGCGCTCCGCCATCCTCGCCGTCGCCAGCCTGACCTTCTATCTGGCGCTGTCCGCCATGCAATTCGCCGATGCGGTGGCGATCTATTTCTCCATGCCGCTGATGATCGCGGCGCTGTCCGGCCTGGTGATCGGCGAGCGCGTGCCGCTGCGCCGCTGGGTCGCGGTCGTCGTCGCCTTCGCCGGCGTCGGCATCGTGGTGCAGCCCGGCACCGGGGTGTTCAATCCCGCCTCGCTCGTCGTGCTGGTCTCGACGCTGTGCTACGCGCTCGGCCTGATGCTGACCCGGCCGCTCGGCATGCAGGTGGATTCGGCGGTGATGGGCTTGTGGCAGGTGGGCGGCTTCGTGGTGACTTCGGCGCTGCTGCTGCTGGTGTTCGGCGGCGGCGCTTTCTACGACCCGGCGCGGCCCGGCCTCGCCTACCTGACCGCCGGGTGGATCGCGCCCACCGCCGGCGACCTGCTGTGGATGCTGGGCTTCGGCGTGGC
>JBGAGP010000164.1:0-9722 GCA_044226685.1 Dongiaceae bacterium | reverse complement strand
AAGGGCAGCGTCAGCGGCCTTGGCGGTAGTCCCACTACCGCCTGCGACCGCTTCCTCCCCCTTGCCGAAAATCGCTCCGGCAGAACCGATTCCATTTTGGGGAAAGCCGCTCTAGGGTTTCGCGGCTGTATCGTCAAGCAAGGCCCGGTTGTTCGCGGCCCCCGAGTCGGAGCGAAAAGCCATGGAAGATCAAGGGATTGTCCTTTGGGTTGCGGTGATCGCGGCGATCCTGGCCCTGGCCGTGGCGGCTTTGGCGCTGCTCCGCCGTGGCGGCGAGGGAGCCGGACCCCTGGCCGGGCGCCTCGACCAGCTGGCGGCCCAGCAATCCGCCGCGCAGAACGCACTGGCCGAGCGGCTGCAGGCGCAGGAACGCGCCCTGGCCGCCAAGCTGGAGGAGCGCCTGACGCACCTGCAGGATCGCGTGGGCCAGACCCTGCAGGCCAACGCCGAGCAGGCGGGCCAGAGCCTGACCGACCTGCGCGAGCGGCTGGCGGTGATCGACGCGGCGCAGAGCAAGATCGTCGAGCTGTCGGGCCAGATGGTCGATCTGCAGAACGTGCTTTCCAACAAGCAGGCGCGCGGTGCCTTCGGCGAGGTGCAACTGGCCGACATCGTGCAATCCTCGCTGCCCGCCCAGAGCTACGAGTTCCAGGCGCCGCTGGGCGGCAAGCGGGTCGACTGCCTGCTGCGCCTGCCCAACCCGCCCGGCGCCATCGCCATCGACGCCAAGTTTCCGCTGGAAGCCTATCGCGCCTTGCGCGAGGCGCGCGACGATGCGGCGATCACCCTCGCCCGCCGCGAATTCTCCACCGCCATCAAGCTGCATGTGAAGGCGATCGCCGAGAAATACATCGTGCCGGGCGAGACGGCGGATTCGGCGCTGATGTTCCTGCCGTCGGAGGCGGTCTATGCCGAACTCCATGCCAGCTTCCCCGAGCTCGTGGACGGCGCCGGCAAGGCGCGGGTGTGGATCGTCTCGCCCACCACCTTGATGGCGACCCTCACCACCATCCGCGCGGTGCTGAAGGACGTGCGGATGCGCGAGCAGGCGCATGTGATCCAGAAAAAGGTCGGCGAGCTGGGCCAGGACGTGAACCGTTTGGGCGATCGTGTCGACAAACTGCAGAAGCATTTCGGCCAGGCGGTCGAGGATGTGCGCCAGATCGCCATTTCGAGCGACAAGATCCAGCAGAAGGCGAACGCGATCCGGGATGTCGAGATCGAAGCAAGCGGCGGAAATATAACGGAAATTCCCGAACCATCCACAGCGCCGCGCTTGAATTAACCATGCGTCAGCACAAAGTCTCCGATGATCGGGGTATGATCATCGGGCGCCGTGTCGGCTTCAGGGCCTAGGGTTCAGGCCTCTTCGGGGAGGGTCCTTTGGAACTAGTTTCGGTCGTCAGCACCTTCAGCATTTTCGCCATCGTCTTCGTCGTGCTCATGGTCCTGGTCGTGGTCATGGCGGTGAAGTCGGTGCCGCAGGGCTATGAATGGACGGTGGAGCGGTTCGGCCGCTACATCGGGTCGCTCCGGCCCGGCCTCAGCTTCATCGTGCCGTTCTTCGACCGCATCGGCGCCAAGATCAACATGATGGAATCGGTGCTCGACGTGCCGACCCAGGAAGTCATCACCAAGGACAACGCCATGGTCTCGGTCGACGGCGTGGTGTTCTACCAGGTGCTCGATTCGGCCAAGGCCGCCTATGAGGTGAACAACCTGGAGAACGCCGTCCTCAACCTCACCATGACCAACGTGCGCACGGTGATGGGCTCGATGGACCTCGACGAGCTGCTGTCGCAGCGCGACAAGATCAACGCCCAGCTGCTGCACGTGGTCGACGACGCCACCCAGCCCTGGGGCATCAAGGTGACGCGCATCGAGATCCGCGACATCTCGCCGCCGCGCGACCTGGTGGAATCCATGGCCCGCCAGATGAAGGCCGAGCGCGAGAAGCGCGCCCAGATCCTGGAGGCCGAGGGTGCGCGCGCCGCCGCCATCCTGCGTGCCGAGGGCGAGAAGCAATCGGCCATCCTGGAGGCCGAAGGCCAGCGCGAGGCTGCCTTCCGCGCCGCCGAGGCGCGCGAGCGCGGCGCCGAGGCCGAGGCCAAGGCGACGCAGATGGTCTCCGACGCCATCGCCAAGGGCAGCGTGCAGGCGGTCAACTACTTCCTCGGCGTCAAGTATGTCGAGGCGCTGCGCGACGTCGCCAGCGCGCCGAATCAGAAGATCATCATGATGCCGCTCGACGCCGCCAACGTCATCGGTGCGCTGGGCGGCATCGCCGAGCTGGCCAAGGACGCGATGCAAAACCGCGCGAGCGGCGGCGGGGGCGGCGGATCGGGCCCCTGGCAGCAGCCGGGCGGCACGCCACGCACCTGAGGCCGGAATCAATTGCACGAGCGAGACTGACGCATGGACATCCTGAGCTGGCTGGACGGCATACAGTTCTGGCACTGGTGGATCCTGGCCGTGGTCCTGGCCGCGATCGAGATCGTGGCGCCCGGCGTGTTTTTCATCTGGATCGGCGTCGCGGCGGCGGTCACCGGCTTGATCGCCTGGATCCTCCCGCTCAGCTGGCAGATCGAGGCGATCATCTTCGCGGTGCTCTCGGTGCTGACCGTCCTCGCCTGGCGCAGCTACCAGAAGAAGACGCACCAGGACCAGCCGACCAGCACGCTCAACCGCCGGGGCGAGCAGATGATCGGCCGCTTCACCGTGTTGAGCGAGCCGATCGAGAACGGCCGCGGCAAGGCGAAGCTGGACGACACCGTCTGGCGCGTCGAAGGCCCGGACCTGCCGGCCGGCACCCGCATCACCGTGACCGGCATCGACGGCGCCATCCTCAAGGTCGAAGCGGCGCGGTAGAGTCGGGCAGGCAAGGGCCCGACGGGTGGCGACAGATCACTCGATGACTGTATCTCTGGCAACGACATAGTCGCATCGCCCGATCTCAACGACCGTCAGATGATGGTGCACTTCGAACTCGCGGTGCACGTTCAGGATCATGACGACCTTTCCCGGCGGGCGATCGCGGCCCTCGGAGAAGGTGATTCTCTCCTGCGTGCAATTCGCCCAGGGAGACCACGGTGTCGGATATCCCAAGGCCGTCATGTCGAAGATCGTGATCAATGCACATGATGGCCAGCAAGTATCGTCTTCGCCCGTGAGTAGCGGGCAACCCGTGGGATTGATCCGCGTGGAGGTGACTTGCTCGTTGATGAACCGCTCATAGAACGAGGCCGGCAGGGGAAAACGAGCGTATTTGAACGTCTCGGATGCCGCCAAGCCGACAAGGCAAAGCTCGGAGTAGCCTGCCCCGTATCTCTGCAAGATCTCGGCCAGTATACGGCTGCGCGGCGGCAACGCAGGAGTGTCACCCCAAGCATCCGCGTTCGCCAGCAATAGGACGATCGCCGCCAAACATATGCGCCGCATGGATGCCCCCATCTGGAGGCGGTCACACTGCGGGGTAAATGCGGCAGAAGATGGACTGGATGGCGGCCGGAATCAGGCTTGCTCCGCCCCGTAGTACAGCGTCACCGTGTGCTTCGCCTCGGCGAAGAACAGCCAGCGTTCGGTGATCGTGCCGAGCGCGTTCGACAGCACCGCCAGCACCAGCAGCACGATGGCGACGATGTCGGGCATCAGCATGGCGAGCAGCGTCAATATGGCAGGCACGCCGAAGCCGGCGACGAGCGCGATGGCGCGCAGCTTTTCCGCATGCTTGCGGGCGATGCGGAAGCCCATTTCCTTCTGCAGGTAGTTCTCTTCCGTGTGCGGTGCCGCCAGCATGCGGACCTTGCCGATGCGCCCCAGGCCGGTGGCGCTTTCCGCCGTCGCCGCATGCGGGTTCGAATCCAAAAATCGCCAGTAGCGCTGCTTCAGGAAGGCCGACAGGCCGAGGCCGATGAGCGCGAAGTCGTAGGCGCGCGGCTGCGAGGCCGGCACCATCTCGGCCCACAAGGTGAGCCACAGGGCGCCGCTGGCCAGCGCCATGGCGAGGTAGCCGGGCAGCACCCAGCGGTTGTTCCAGGCGCGGATCGGCTTCAGGCTGGCATAGATCATGGCCGTCGCGCAGACCGTGGCGATCGCCGACAGCGCGGCCAGCAATCCCCACCAGCCCCAGATCGCGCCGCCGAACAGCCAGCCGATGGCATAGAGAGCGGCGGGCACGAAGGTGAAGACCGCCAGCACGCCCTCGCGCGACAGCCAGGAGCTGCGCCATTGGGTGAGGGCGCGCCAGGCGCGCTCCGGATGGCCGAGATGCAGGGTCGAGGAGACCAGCCCGCCGCTGATCATGCCCAGCGCCCAGACGAAGGCGATCCAGCCCGACGTGGCATCGGGATCGATCGCGCCAACCCAGCCGAACAACCCCAGCAGCGCCAGCATGGCGTAGCCGCCGCCCGACGCGCAGGTGAACAGGATGACGGAGAAGGCGGGATGCATCTAGAGCCCCGATCGCAGAGACCCCCTCCCCCAAGCTTGGGGGAGGGTTGGGGTGGGGGTTGGCCGCTGACTCACTGTGCGAAGGTCGGCACCGAGCCGCGCCCCCTCCCTAGCCCTCCCCCGCCTCGGGGGAGGGGATTGTAAAGCGCACGGGTGAAAGCGCTGCGCGCTTGTGCTCATCATCGCGACAGCACCCGGTCGAGCCAGCGCAGGACCTTGTTGCCGGTCTCGTAGCTCGGGCCGTCCGCAGGCAGCGGTTGCGCCGCGCCGCCGGCGCAGCCCTGGCTGTCGCGGCGCAGGCGCGGCGGCAGATACTTGTTGGTGGGCTTGTAGCCCAGTTCCGGCATCAGATCGTAGCCGCCGCGTTCCGCCACCAGCTTCGAGACCGCCGACTGGCTGTCGCCCAGATCGCCGAAATGCCTGGCGCCCACCGGGCAGGTGGAAACGCAGACCGGCACCCGCTCCACTTCCTCCAGGGTCTCGTTGTAGATGCGGTCGATGCAGAGCGTGCATTTCTTCATCACGCCGACATCTTCGTCGAATTCACGGGCGCCGTAGGGGCAGGCCCAGGAGCAGAGCTTGCAGCCGATGCAGGTGTCCTCGTTCACCAGGACGATGCCGTCCTCGCCGCGCTTGAAGGACGCACCGGTCGGGCAGACGGTGACGCAGGCGGGTTCGGCGCAATGCAGGCAGGATTTGGGGAAATGCACGGTGCGGCCGGCGGCGCCATCGCCGGCCTCGTAGGTGTGGACGCGATTGAACCAGACGCCGGAGGGCGAATCGCCCCACGCCTCGAAATCGGTCAGCGGCGCCATGTGGCCGCCGGTGTTCCATTCCTTGCAATTGACCGCGCAGGCATGACAGCCGACGCAGATGTCGAGGTCGATGACCAGGCCGAGCTGGCGTGGCGATGGATTGTCCGGCAGGGAGGTCATCGCCGCCCCCGCGTGGATTTTTCCGGCCGGTCGCGGAAGGCGGCGCCATAGCCGAGATCCTCGGCCGGCTTGGCAAGGGGCGGCACCAGCGCGTCGAAGCCGGGCGCGGTCTCGCCGGTTTCGCCTTCGGCGCATTTCACCAGCCGCACCTTGAGGTCGTACCAAGCCGCCTGTCCAGTGACCGGGTCGATGTTGGCGTAGCGATGGCCGTCCGGCTGGGCCGGCAGGAGTTCGGAGATCACGTGGTTGAGCAGGAAGCCCTTCTGCGATTCCGGCGCCTGCGGCGACAGGTTCCAGGCGCCCTTGCGCTTGCCGATGGCGTTCCAGGTCCACACCGTGTCCGGGTTGACGCCCTCCATCAGCTTCACTTCCGCCTTCACCCGGCCATGCGGGCTTTCGATCCACACCCAGTCGCCGTCGGCGAGGCCGAGCTTCTCGCCCGTGGGCCGCGCAATGAACAGCGGGTTGCGCGCCTGGATCTGGCGCAGCCAGGCATTCTGCGAGCCCCAGGAATGGTACATGTGCATCGGGCGCTGGGTCAGCGCATGCAGGGCAAAATCCGGCGCCGCGTTGGGCGTTTCCAGGGCGCCTTCCGCGCCATGCGGCGGATACCAGCAGGGCAAGGGATCGAAGCCGGCCTTCACCCGGGCGCGCAGATGATCCGGCGGCTGGCGCTCGCCGAAGCCTTCGGCCGCCAGCTGGAACTTGCGCAGCGGCTCACAATAGATCTGCAGCACGATCTGCTGCGGCTTGTCGAGGAAGCCGCGCGGAATCGCCCAGTCGAAGAAGTCCTTGTTGGCGAAGCGGTAGTAGCGTGCGCTTTCTGGAATCTCGCCGCGCCAGAAGGCGCCGTTCTCGATGTAGCGGTCGAGCTGCCGGCGGTTGGGCTCGCCCTGGCCTTCGCGGTCCTCGTCGTGGCCGCGCCAGCCGGCCAGCATGCCGATGCCCGGCCGCCTTTCGTGCCAGACGATGTAGTCCTTGAGGCCGCCGGGATAGAGCGCCTTGCCCTGGCCGTCGATCATGCCCGGCAGCTTCAGCCGCGCGCCGAGATCCAGCAGCACGTCCTGGAACGGCCGCACGTCGCGGTCAGGATTGAGCACCGGGCGACGGATCGCGTCGGCGGCACCATCGGGATCGCTGATCGGCCGGTCGAGCAGCGAGATGCAGTCCCAGCGCTCCAGATAAGTCGTGTCCGGCAGCACCAGGTCGGCATAGGCCACCATCTCCGAATAGAAGGCATCGGCATAGATGATGTGCGGGATCCTGTAGTCGCCGGTCGCCGGGTCCTTGTCCGCCATCATGCGCATGGCGTCGCCGGCATTCATCGACGAGTTCCACGCCATGTTCGCCATGAACATGAACAGCGTGTCGATCGGATACGGGTCGCCGGCCCAGGCATTGTGGATGACCATGTGCATCAGGCCGTGCACGGCGAGCGGCGCTTCCCAGCTGAACGCCTTGTCGATGCGATGCGGCGAGCCGTCCGCGTCGATCAGCAGGTCCTCGGGCGCGGTCGGGAAGCCGAGCGGCAGGCCCTTCAGCGATTGCATCGGCCCCATTTGCGCCGCGGGCTTCGCCGGCGGCGGCGCCGATTTCGGGAAGGGCGGCTTGTAGCGGAAGCCGCCGGGGCAATCGATCGAGCCCAGCAGCATCTGCAGCAGATGGATGGCGCGGCAGGTCTGGAAACCGTTGGCGTGCGCGCTGATGCCGCGCATCGCATGCATGGAGACCGGGCGGCCGATGATCTTGTCGTGGCGCCGCCCGGCCCAGTCGGTCCAGGCGACGGGCAGCTCGATCTGCTGCGCGAAGGCGGCCTCGGCCAGCTCGGCGGCGATGCGGCGGATGGTCTCTGCCGGAATGCCGATCTTCGCCGCGACGCGCCCGGCCGAATATTCCTCGTCCAGGTAGCGCGCTGCCATCAACTCGAAGACGGGGCGGGCCTGCTTCCCATCGGGCAGGGTCACGGCGCCGACCAGGCGCGGCGCGACATCGGCCTCCAGCGCGTTGCGCAAGGCCTCGGCCCTGGCATCGAAGCAGAGGGGATTGCCGGCGCCGTCGCGGGCGATCAGGCCGTGATCGGCGGTGCCCGGCGCGTCGATCACCAGCCAGGGCGCGTTGGTGTAGCGCACCAGGAAATCGAGATCGATGCGGTCGGCCTTCAGCAGTTCATGCACCAGAGCCAGCACGAACAACCCGTCGGTGCCCGGCGTGATGCCGATCCATTCATCGGCGATGGCGGAATAGCCGGTGCGGATCGGGTTGATCGAGACGAACTTGGCCTGGGTGTCGGCCGGGCGGTTCTTGAGCTGGCCGAGGCCGATCTTGATCGGGTTGCTGCCGTGATCCTCGGCCACGCCGAACATCAGGAAATAGCGCGTGCGCTCCCAGTCCGGCTCGCCGAATTCCCAGAACGAGCCGCCGATGGTGTAGAGCCCGGCCGCCGCCATGTTGACCGAGCAGAAGCCGCCATGGGCCGCGTAATTGGGCGTGCCGAACTGCGCCGCCCACCAGCCGGTGAGCGCCTGGCTCTGGTCGCGGCCGGTGAAAAAGGCGAGCTTCTTCGGGTCGGTGGCGCGGATCCGGCCCAGCCAGCCGGTGGCGATCTCCAGCGCCTCGTCCCACTCGATCTCCTGGAACTCGCCCTTGCCGCGCTCGCCCACCCGCTTCAGCGGCTTCTTCAGGCGCGAGGGCGCATATTGCGTCATGATCCCGGCGGAGCCCTTGGCGCAGAGCACGCCCTTGTTCACCGGGTGATCGCGGTTGCCTTCGATATAGCGGACGCGGCCGTCCTGCAGATGCACCTTGATGCCGCAGCGGCAGGCGCACATGTAGCAGGTCGTCGTCACCGACTGGTCGTTGACCTGCGGCGACAGGTCGATCGCCTGCTCGTCGGCGCGCAGAGCCGGCGGGCTTTGCGGCTCCGCGATGTATCGGCGATCGGACATGCCTCGGGCCGCTGCCCCCTTCCCAGAAACTCTCGCGGCGGTGACCGGCGGTCCCTGCCGGTCAGTATTCCGAGAACACCTCGCGGAAGATCCCGTAGATCTCGTCGATGTCCCGCTTCTCGGCCACCAGCGCCGGCGCGCAGATGCCGGCATCGCCGGTGAACTTAATATGCAGGCCGCGCTGGAACAATCGTTTGGTGGCGTCGGTGCCGCGCAGGCCCGGCCGCTCCGCCGGGGCCAGGTCGATCCCGGCCAGCATGCCGTAGCCGCGGATGTCGGTGACCGCCTTGATCCCCTTCAGCGAATACATGCGGTCGAGGAAGTAGTCCGACATCTCCGCCGCGCGCTCGAACAGGCCCTCGCGCTCATAAATGTCGAGGGCGGCGATGCCGGCCGCGCAGGCCGCCGGGTGGGCCGAATAGGTGTAGCCGTGGAAGAATTCCACAGCGCCGTCGAGCGCCGCGCTGGTGATGGTGTGATAGATCTTCTCCGAGACCGCCACCGCGCCCATGGGGAGCGCGCCGTTGGTCAGCGCCTTGGCCATGGTGATCATGTCGGGCATGACGTTGAAGCTCTGCGCGGCGAAGGCCTTGCCTGTGCGCCCGAAGCCGCAGATGACCTCGTCGAACACCAGCAGGATGCCGTATTTGTCGCAGATCGCGCGGATGCGCTCCAGGTAGCCCTTGGGCGGCACCAGCACGCCGGTGGACCCGGCGATCGGCTCGACGAAGCAGGCGGCGATGGAGCGCGGCCCGTAGAGGTCGACGAAACGCTGCAAATCGTCCGCCAACTCGGCGCCCTGCTCCGGCTGGCCGCGGGTGAAGCGCGCCTCCGGCGACCAAGTGTGGCGCAGATGGGCGACGCCCGGCATGACCGCGCCGAAGGCCTCGCGGTTGCGGATCATGCCGCTCAGGGAGACGCCGCCGATATTGACGCCGTGATAGGCGCGCTCGCGGCTGACGAAGCGGGTGCGCTGCCCCTCGCCCTTGGCCACGTGATAGGCGAGCGCGATCTTCAGCGCCGTATCGACCGATTCAGAGCCGGAATTGCAGAAGAACACGTAGTCGAGGTCGCCGGGCGTGATCTTCGCCACCTTGCGCGCCAATTCGAAGCTGGCCGGGTGCCCCAGCTGGAAATGCGGCGTGTAGTCGATCTCCTGCATCGAGGCATGCACCGCCGCGGTGATCTCGTCGCGGCCGTGGCCGGCGGCGCAGCAGAACAGGCCCGAGGACGCGTCGATCAGCTTGTCGCCCTGGTGGTTCCAGTAGTGCATGCCCTTGGCCTTGACCATCAGCCGGGGGGCCGCCTTGAAATCGCGGTTGGCGGTGAAGGGCATCCAGTGGTTTTCGAGCGAATTCGCGGTGTATTGCATGGCTTTGCTTCCTTGCGGGCG
>JBGAGP010000163.1:0-9738 GCA_044226685.1 Dongiaceae bacterium | reverse complement strand
ACCGCGTCGAGGTAATAGGGGCCCCGGAAATACGTGGCATAGGCCCCCACGGTGGCGATGTCGAAATCGACGTCGGACCCGCTGTCGAAAGCGGCCTGCGACCAGCCATAGCCGGCGAAGGCGCCGGCCACCAGCCAGTCATCGGCGAGCACATTGTTGAAGCCGACATCGAAGCCGGCCTCGGCGCGCACTGTGTTCAAATCGAAATCGGCGCTGGCATCCTGCTCGATATCCATGTCCGCGCCGCTGACCCGGAACCAGCCGGCATTCGCGCCACCGGCGTTGCCAACCCGCACCGCGGAGGAGGCATCGGCCACATCGGTTGCCGTGTTGGGCAGCTCCGCCACTTGCCCGATTGCGGCCTCCTGCGCCGCGGTCTGCGCCCGCCGCGCGCGCAGCTGGTCGTGCAGGCTGCCCAGCCCGCTCTGCCAGGTCGTCAGCGCCGCCCCGCCGATCGCCGGGTATTCCAGCGCCCCCTCGAAGAACGAGGATTGCAGGTACCAGTTCTGGTCGGTCTTCGCCTGGTTCTGGAATACCAGGTCGTATTGATAGGCGCCGGCCACCGCCGGGCCGCCGCTGGCGAAGGCGTCAGAGTCGGATTTGTCGCGCACGTTGATGACCAGGATGCCGTCGCCGGTGGTCTGCCCGCCGAGGCCGCCGGCATTGGCAATCGAGACGCGCGTGGCGCCGGTGCCGGTCACCGCCTTGTCCAGGATCAGCACGTCCGATTGCTTCGAGCTGCCATCGTCCAGCACCACGTCGAGGGCCAGTGCGCCGCCATTGCTGGTGAAGACGTTGGCGCCCTTGGTCTTGCCGTCGGCCTGATCGGTGATCACCAGCAGGTCGCCGGCGACGCCATCCACCAGGGTGATCAGACCGGAATTGCTGAAGCTCTCCAGGTGGGTGAGGAAGCCCTGTTCCACCCCCGCCTGGATGATCGACGAATTGCCGCCGCCGGGATGCGTGACCTGGTTGCCGGTCATCCAGGCGCCGGGATCGCCGGCATCGGCCAGGGTCAGGATGCCCTGGTTGTCGAAGCTGTCGGTGCCGGCGCCGAAATCGGCGATGGCCACGGATTCGGTGTCGCGGATCTGGTTGCCGTCATTGTCGACCAGCGCGCGGAGCGCGATGGCGCCGCCGCCATAGTTGCGCAGCTTGTCGTCGCCGCCGCCGAGGTCGAACATGCCGGTGACGGTGCCGCGATTCTCGAAATCGAGCGCCTCGCCGCCTTCGACGATGGCGACATCGCTCCAGGCGCCGACCGAGCCCGCACGGATGTCGAGCTGCGCGCCGGTGCCGCCGGCGAAGTCGATGCCGATGCCGTCGCCCCAGCCGCCATGCACGTCGCCATGCACCTCGACCCGCGCCACGCTGGTGCCGGCCTTGATCATGACGCCGTCGCTGTCGCGGCCATCGGCGATGACGTCGTGGACCGAGGTCGCCGCGAGCGCGCTCGCCGCGAGCGAAACGCCGTCCGAGTCCTTGCCGCTGGTATGGATATCGGCGTTGCTGGCGCCTGCCAGGGCGACGACAGCCTCACCGTCCTTGGCCAGCACCTCGACGCCGCCGGAATTGTTCTGGATCGTGGTGATCGCGCCCGATGCGACCACCGTGATGTTGCCGTCGGCCGAATAGGCGTTGATGCCGTCGGCCGCGCCGCCGATGTCGATGTCACCACGCGAGACGACGATGACGGCGCCCTTGTTGGTGAAGGCCGAGATGCCGAAGCCGCCATTGCCCTGGGTCGCGATGTCGCCGGTCGAATAGACCGTGACGCCGCCGGCGTTGGAGGTGGCGAAGATGCCGGCGCCATAGGTGCCGCCCGTGGTCAGGTCGCCCACGGACTTGACGAGGATCTCGCCTTCGGCATTCGCCAAGATCGCGCGGGACCCATAGCCGGTGACGGTGATGTCGCCGTTGGACTGGATGCTGATGCCGCCGGCCTTCGACAGGGCATCGATGCCGGTGGCGTTCTTGTCGTCGGTGCTGATCTCGCCCGTGAAGCGGACCTCGACGCCCTTCGAGCCTTCCGCGTCGATGCCCTCGCTGCTCTCGCCATGCGTGATGATGGCCCCGACATGGGTGACGAGGGCGTAGCCGTCCTTGGCCACGGCCTGGAGGCCGGAGCTGTTGTCGTCCTTGGTGTTGATGTCGCCGGTGACATGCACGATTGTGTTGCCGGCGCTTGCCTGGGCCAGGATCGCGGCGCTAGTGCGGGTGGTGATGTCGCCGGTGACGGTGATGTCGATGTCGTTCTTGGTGATGGCGCGGATGCCGAAGCCGCCGGCACCGTAGGTCTCGATGTCGCCGGTATGGGTGATGGTGATCTTGCCGGTATCCGACAAGGCGCGGATGCCGTGGCCATAGAAGCCGTCGACGTCGAGGTCGCCGGTCGAGGTGATGGAGATGTCGCCGGCGGTGGTCTTGGCCGAGAGCGCGTCGCCGTCCTTGAAGCTGGTGGTGATGTCGGCGAAGGACGTGATGGTGGCGCTGCCGTCATTCGTCGCGACGGAGATGCCGTCGGCATTGTTCTCGTTGGTGGTGATGGTGACGCCACTGCCGCCGGCGGTGCCGGCCTTGACCACCAGGTCGCCGTAATTGCCGTTGCCGCCGCTGACCACGCCGCCCGGTTCGCCGGCCTTGGTCGTGGTGTCGATGATGACGCCATCCTGCACCACGATGGTGAGGTCGTTGACCTTGTACTGGATGCCGTTCGGGAAGCTGTTGCCGGCAGGGGTGCAGGTGACGGTGCCACCCGGTGCCGCCGCGCCGCATTCATCCAGGGCCTGGGCCGTCCTGGCCCCCGCCAGGGCCGCGACCAGGGCAACGGCCGAACCGCCCAGCAACCGGGCGCGCCGCGCCGCGAGATGTGCCGTCATGACTCCCCCACACTAAGATAATAGTCCTCAAGCGCCTGCCAATTGCGCATCGGGACGTTAACTACGCACTGCTATAAGTGTGAAGCTTATGCGCAAAAGCTGGTCAAAGATCAACAGAGCAAATTACAGAGTGTGGAGTATTGCAGAATCATGCGGATTCCACACCCGCACCGAGGGTGTGGCGGGCCTGCGAATCGCCGGCCAAGTCCGCGGCACGCCGCAGGTCTGCGGGCCTAGCCGCGCGGCGGGGCCCCTGTGGCGGAACCGGTGAATTCAACAGCGGCGATGGCGCCGGAAAGGGCGGAATCCGCCCCGGAATCCGCCCCGGAATCCGCTTGGGCGGCGGTCAGCCGGCGGCTGGCGGCGGGGCGGAATTCACCCAGGCGAGGTGGCCGGTTTTCACCCATAGCCGGCAGCCTTGCGCGCCGGCCTTGGCCTCCAGGGTCGCGGCGACCGGCAGGCGCAGCCAGGATTGCGCGGTGAAGTCCTCGCCGCCGCTGCGGAAGGATCCATCCAGCACCAGCAGCTCCATCCCGCCCGGAACCGCCAGCGCGATCCCGGCGCCCGGCGCCCAGCGCTCCAGCCGCACGTCCTCGCGGGCGTCGCGGAACAGCTGCAGGGTTTCGACCCCCGGCCGCGCGGGCGCGGCGGCGAAGGCCGCGCGGTTGCTGTCGATGCGGACTTCCGTACGGTCGGCGGGATCGAACTGCCAGAGCTTCACGAAGATGGTGCAGCCCGCTGCCGAGCCCGGCGTGTGGCGCGAGGTTGGCGGGTTGCGCACGTAGGACCCGGCGGGATAATCGCCGTGCTCGTCCTGGAACACGCCGTCCAGCACCAGGAATTCCTCGCCGCCGCCATGGACGTGAGGTGAGAAATGCGAGTGCGACGCATAGCGCACGATGGAGGTGGCGCGGGCCACCTCGGCGCCGATGCGGTCGAGCATGCGCCGCTCGACCCCCGCCATCGGCGACGGCACCCAGGGCAGCCGCGCGGCATGCACCACGGCGCGCTGCGAAAAATCGGCGTTCAGTTCCATGAACCCCTCCGCTCCGGTCGGGGCGCAGCTTCCCCTTGAGCAGAGATGGCGCGCGATGCGCCGCAGATCAAGCCGGACGAAAGATCGTATTCGGGCGGGACGCGCGTCAGCCGTTCAGCTTCTCGATGATCAGGTCGAGCTGCTCGAGGCTCTGATAGTGCAGCGTCACCTTCCCGCCCTTGCCGTCGAAGGCGATCTCGACCTTGAGGCCGAGGCGGCCGGTCAGATCGCGCTCCAGCGCCTTGGTGTCGGCGTCCTTCTCGCGCTGCGCCTTGGCCGCCTTGCTGCGGCCCCGCGTCTTGGCCTTGGCGGCGAGGCGCTCGGCCTCGCGCACCGACAGGCCCTTGGCGACGATGGTCTGCGCCAGCTCCACGACGTTGGGCAGGTTAATCAGCGGCCGCACATGGCCGGGGCTGAGCTTGCCCTCGGCCAGCATGGCGCGGACGATCTCCGGCAATTCCAGCAGGCGCAGCAAATTGGCGATGTGCGGGCGGCTCTTGCCGATGCGCTCGGACAGCACCTCCTGGGTATAGGCGAATTCCTGCATCAGGCGGCGATAGCCGCGCGCCTCTTCGATCGGGTTCAGGTCCTGGCGCTGGATGTTCTCGATCAGCGCGATCTCGAGCGTGTCGCGGTCGCCGAGGTCCTTCTCGACGATCGGCACGTCGTGCAGTTGCGCCTTCTGCGCCGCGCGCCAGCGCCGCTCGCCGGCGACGATCTCGAACTCGCCGGTCTTGCCGCGATGCGGCCGCACCAGGATCGGCTGCAGCACGCCCTGCTCGCGGATCGACTGCGCCAGCTGCTCCAGCCGCTCGTCGTCGAAATCGACGCGCGGCTGCAGCTTCGAGGGATGCAGGAACTCGATCGGCACGCTCCGCGCGTTGGCGAGCGCGGCGCCGCTCGGCGGCTCGCCGTCGTCGCCGCCCAGCAATGCGGAAAGGCCGCGGCCCAGATGCCGCTTCGGAACTGCCATGCTCTCCTCCTTACGCCGCGCCGCTGAGCGAGCGGCCGACGCGGCCGTGCTCGCGCTTCAGCACTTCGCTCGCCAGCACGATATACGCCTGGCTGCCGGCGCAGCGGACATCGTAGATCAACGCCGGAATGCCGTGGCTCGGCGCCTCGGCCATGCGCACGTTGCGCGGGATCGCGGTGTCATACACTTTCTCGCCGAAATGCGCGCGCACGTCGCTCGCCACCTGCTCGTTGAGGCTGGAGCGCTTGTCGAACATGGTGAGCACCACGCCCTGGATATCGAGCACCGGGTTCAAATGCTTCTTCACCCGCTCGATGGTCTTGGTCAGCTGGCTCAGGCCTTCGAGCGCATAGAACTCGCATTGCAGCGGCACCAGCACGCAATCCGCCGCGACCATCGCGTTCAAGGTCAGCAGCGTCAGCGAGGGCGGGCAATCGATCAGGATGAAATCGTAGTCGAGCGTGCCGGAGGCGAGCGCGTCCTTCAGGCGGAACTCGCGCCGCTCGAGGTCGATGAGCTCGATCTCCGCGCCGGCCAGGTCCGGCGTGGTCGGCAGGATCCACATGTTCGGCACGCCGGTCGGCTTGGTCGCCTCGGCCAGGGTCACGCCGTCGATCAGCAACTCGTAGGCGCCGATCTTGCGCTGCTCGCGCGCGATGCCGAGCCCGGTGGTGGCGTTGCCCTGCGGATCGAGATCGATGATCAGCACGCGCTTGCCGCAAGCGGCGAGCGCGGTCGCCAGATTCACCGCCGTGGTGGTCTTGCCGACGCCGCCCTTCTGGTTGGCGACGGCGATGATGCGCGGCTGCGGGCCGTGCTGCGCGATAGGCTTCGGCCGCGCGGCCGCATCCGGCAACGTCGCGGCGGACTCCGCCACGCCTTGCCCCGCCGCGGCCTCTGCCGCGCCGCCGTTTGCTCCCGTTGTCGTTCCCGAAGTTGCTGGCACGCTGTTGTGGTCCGATTGAAATGCAGGATTTGGAGCGGAAGCTTCCGGCGGCAGCGTCGCGCCCTTCGCGGCGGCTGCCTGGCGGGCGGCGGCGGCCTTGGCCGAGAGCATCAACGATTTGGCCGCCAGATGCGCCAGCGGCCGGTCCGGATCGGGCGCCATCGGCCAGGACAGGCCGGCAGGCAAACCGTGCGACAAACCAGAGGCCAGGCCGGGCGGCAAGCCCGCGGGCTCGGCGCTGGGCTGGACCGGCGCCAAGGCCGGCTCCTGCCCCGCCGCGGGACCCTGCGGATCACCCGGTGGCTTGGCGGAAGTCATTGATATGATTACCTTTTCCGCTTCTCCAGGTGACCGATGACAAGGATCGCGCCGGCTGGGTCCGTCAGGCTCGGCCGGCGCGTGACCTGCATATTCCAGTTTGCCTCGGCCGCGGTCAATTCCTCTTCGACCTGGGCGCCCTTGAGAAACAGGCAGCGGCCGTTCTCGCCGAGGAATGGAAATGCATGGCCCAGCAGCGCGTCGAGCGGCGCGCAGGCCCGCGCGGTGACGATATCGGCCTTGTAGCCCGGCACATCCTCGAACCGCCGGGCGTGGATGGCGACCCGGGCATTGACCCCGGTGTCCAGCGCCACCTGGCGCAGGAAGGCGCATTTGCGCTGGTCGGAATCGATCAGGTGCACCCGCCACTCGGTCATCAGGGCCAGGACCAGGCCGGGAAACCCGGCGCCGGAGCCGAGATCGACCAACGTGCCGGGCGCCGGCGGCAGCAAGGCCAGCAGCTGGGCGCTATCCAGGAAATGCCGCCGCCAGAGGTCCGGCAGGGTGGCCGGGCCGACCAGGTTGATCTTGGCCTGCCATTTCACCAGCAGCGCCGCATAGGCCTCCAGCCGGGACAATGTTTCACGTGAAACATCGACCCCCAGGGTCTTGAGTTGGTTGACGAATTCGGCCTGACCGTCGGCTGGGGACGCGGCCATCAGGCGACCGCCTGCCCGTCCAGCTTGCCGTCCGCCGTCTGCCCGTCCAGTTGTCGCTCCCGCGCCCGCGCCGCCCGCTTCACGTATTTGAGCAGGATGGTGAGCGCCGCCGGGGTCACCCCGGAGATCCGGCCGGCGGCACCCAGAGTCGCCGGGGCGGCGCGCTTCAGCTTCTCGCGCACCTCGGCCGAGAGCGACGGAATGGCGTCATAATCGAGGTCTTCCGGCAGGCGCATCGCCTCGTCGCGGCGGAAGGCGTGGATATCCGCCTCCTGGCGCTTGAGGTAGCCGGCATATTGGCCCTCGATCTCCATCTGCTCGCGCGCTTCGGCGCCGATCCCGCCGATCTGCGGCCAGATGGACGCCAGCCGGGCCAGGTCGATCTCCGGATAGCCGAGCAATTCCAGGGCATTGCGCCGGGCCCCGTCGAGGTTGACGGCGAGGCCGTGGCCGCGCAGCTCGTTGGGCGTGGCGCTCAACCCCTGCAACAGGGCGCGGGCTTGGTCGATCCCGGCTTGCTTGGCGCGGTAGGCCGCCAGGCGCGCCGGCCCGACGCAGCCGATCGCCGCCCCCTGCTCGGTCAGGCGCTGGTCGGCATTGTCCTGGCGCAGCCGCAACCGGTATTCGGCCCGCGAGGTGAACATGCGGTAGGGCTCGTTGGTGCCCCGGGTCACCAGGTCGTCGACCAGCACGCCGATATAAGCGTCGGCGCGGTCCAATGTGAAAGGCTCGGCGGCCCCGGAGACCCGCAAAGCCGCGTTGATCCCGGCCATCAGGCCCTGGGCGGCGGCCTCCTCGTAGCCGGTGGTGCCGTTGATCTGGCCGGCAAAGAACAGGCCGGCGACCTTCTGGGTCTCCAGGCTCGGCTTCAGCGCCCGCGGATCGACGAAATCGTATTCGATGGCGTAGCCGGGGCGGATCATCCGGGCCTTTTCCAGCCCCGCGATGCCCTGCAGCATCGCGCGCTGCACCTCTTCGGGCAGCGAGGTGGAGATGCCGTTGGGATAGACGGTGTCGTCGTCCAGCCCCTCGGGCTCCAGGAAGATCTGGTGGCGGTCCTTTTCGGCGAAACGCACCACCTTGTCCTCGATCGACGGGCAATAGCGCGGCCCGGTGCCCTCGATCTGGCCGGAATAGATCGGCGCCCGGTGCAGGTTGGCCCGGATGAGGTCGTGCGCCGCCGCCGAGGTGTAGGTGATGCCGCAGGAAATCTGCGGCGTTTCAATGCTTTGCGTCAGATACGACATGGGCGCCGGCGGCGTGTCGCCAGGCTGCAGGTCGAGGCCCGCCCAGTCGATGGTCTTGCCGTCCAGCCGCGGCGGCGTGCCGGTCTTCAGCCGTCCCAGGGGAAAACCCAGCCGCGCCAGCGTTTCCGAAAGCCGCAAAGACGGCGCCTCGCCCACCCGCCCGGCCGGGATCTTGACCTCACCGCAATGGATCAGGCCGTTGAGGAAGGTGCCGGTGGTCAGCACCACCGCCCCGGCGGCGATCCGCTCGCCGGCTTCGGTCAGCACCGCGGCCACCCGGCCGTTCGCGATCTCCAGATCGGCGGCGGCGCCGGCCCGGATCTCCAGGTTCGGCTGTTCCGCCAGGATATCTTGTACCGCCTGGCGATAGAGCTTGCGGTCGGCCTGGGCGCGCGGGCCGCGCACGGCGGGGCCCTTCGAGCGGTTCAGCATGCGGAACTGGATGCCGCCGCGGTCGATGGCCCGGGCCATGACGCCGTCCAGGGCGTCAATCTCGCGCACCAGATGGCCCTTGGCGAGGCCGCCGATGGCCGGATTGCAGGACATTTCGCCGATCCGGGCCGGGTCGTGGGTCAGCAGCAGGGTGCGAGCGCCGAGCCGCGCGGCCGCCGCCGCGGCCTCGGTCCCCGCGTGACCGCCGCCCACCACGATGACATCGTACGTTGCCTTGGCGTAACTGCCCGAAATCTCTCGCATTTCGCCCGAATGTTTCACGTGAAACATCGGCTACTTGCCGATGCAGAATTCCTTGAAGATGAGGTCGAGGACATCCTCGACATCGACCCGCCCGGTGATCCGGCCCAGCTCCCGGACGCCCAAGCGCAAATCCTCGGCCTTCAGCTCCGGCTGCCCGGCCCCCGCGGCGCGCAGCAGCGCCAGGTGGCAGGATTCCAGCGCCTGCCGGTGCCGCGCCCGGGTGACCACGACATCGGCGCCGCTCTCCAGCCCCGCCGCCGCCAGGGTGGTCAGCGCCCGGGTCAGGGCGTCGAGGCCGCGGCCGGTCTTGGCCGAAACCTTGATCACCGCCTGGCCGTCGATGGCGACCGGTTCCGGCTCCTTCAACAGGTCGGCCTTGTTCACCACAAGCAGCGCCCGATCGTCAATCTGCTTCGCCGTCTCGCTGTCGATCGCCGGCCACAGGCCGCCGTCGAAGACCAGCAGCTTCACATCGGCCCGCCGGGCGCGGGCCAGGGCGCGGGCAATGCCCTCGCGCTCGATCTCGTCGGCGCTGGCGCGGAGGCCCGCGGTGTCGGCCACCGTCACCGGATAGCCGCCGAGGTCGAGGCGCACCTCGATGACGTCGCGGGTGGTGCCGGCGCGCTCCGACACGATGGCCGCCTCACGCTGCGCCAACACATTGAGAAGACTGGATTTTCCGGCGTTCGGCGCACCCAGGATGGCGATCGTCAGGCCGTCGCGCAGGCGCTCCCCGCGATGGTCCAGCAGGTGCAGCTCGATCTCGCCGGCGAGTGCCGCGACCTCGCCGTCGATCGAGCGGATCAATTGCTCCGGCAGATCCTCATCCGGGAAATCGATGAAGGCCTCGAGCCGCGCCAGCGCCCGCAGCAGGCGGTCGCGCCAGGAATCGTAGAGCAGCGATTGCGCGCCCTCGGCCTGGCGCAAGGCCTGGCGGCGCTGCGCCTCGGTCTCGGCGGCGACCAGGTCGGCGAGGCCCTCGAT
>JBGAGP010000162.1:0-9812 GCA_044226685.1 Dongiaceae bacterium | reverse complement strand
CAGCGCGGCGACCAGGCCTTCACCGACAACAAGTATTCGCGCGGCCATGTCTGGCGCTTCGACGGCGGGATCGAGGTGCCCGGATCTTCGGCCCCCGCGGTGGTGCCGGTCTATTCGGTCGAGGCGGCGGTCGACCCGGAGGAGGCCTTCGTCGCCAGCCTGTCCTCCTGCCACATGCTGTTCTTCCTCGCCTTCGCCGGCAAATACGGCTACCGCGTCGACAGCTACGAGGACAAGGCGGTGGGCGAGATGGCGAAGAACGAGGCCGGCAAGCTCTACGTCGCCAAGGTGACGCTCAACCCGGACATCGTCTTTTCCGGCGACAAGCGGCCGAGCGCGGAAGAGGTGGAGAAGCTGCACCACCGGTCGCATGTCGAATGCTTCATCGCCAATTCGGTGAAGAGCGAGGTGGTCGTGGCGACGATGCCGTTGCGCTTTGCCTAGATCCGCGCTTTCCTCGGCTTCGGCAAATCCGCGTTTGGGAGACATCGCATGAAGATCGTCGTCGTCGGCGCCAGCGGCACCATCGGCAAGTTCGTGGTCGCGGCGCTGCAGCCGCGCCACGAGATCATCAAGGTCGGCTCGAAGAGCGGCGATCTGCAGGCCGACATCAAGGACGCGGCCTCGATTCGCGCGATGTTCGACAAGGCCGGCAAGGTCGACGCGGTCATCTGCACCGCCGGCAAGGTGCATTTCGGCGACTTCGCCAAGATGACCGAGGCGGAGATCGGCATCGGCCTCAAGGACAAGCTGATGGGCCAGGTCAACCTGGTGCTGATCGGCCGCGACTACGTGAACGACAACGGCAGCTTCACCTTGACCAGCGGCGTGCTGAGCCACGACCCGATCCGCTACGGCGCCGGCGCCAGCCTGGTCAACGGCGCGATCGACAGTTTCGTCGCGGCGGCGGCGATCGAATTGCCGCGCGGCCTGCGCCTCAACGCGGTCAGTCCCGGCGTGCTGGAGGAATCGCTGCCGTCCTATGGCCCCTACTTCCTCGGCCACGAGGCGGTGCCGGGCAAGCGCGTCGCCAACGCCTATGTGAAGTCGGTCGAGGGGCTGCTGACCGGACAGGTCATCGAGGTGCTGTAGCCGCGTCGCCGCCGCGGGCTGTGACAAGTGCCGGCGCTGTGAAGCCGCGCACAGCGCGTTAAGTCAAAACTAACCATCCTGGGCCGAGACTTCCGTACGGATGTCGCGGGGGGATTATATGATCTCGTGCCCAGACTCGACTGGCTCCGATATTCCGGGGCCGCAGGTTTCGCCATCGTCGCGCAGGTCGCGGCCGCCGCTCTCGGCGGGCGATGTCGGCATGCGCCGGGTGTTCCGCGGCTTGCTGGGAACGCTGGCGCTCTGCCTCGGCTTCGCTGCCGCGGCGCCGGCGGGCGAGACGCTGGAGCCGAAGCTGGATCCCAGGCTCACGCCCAAACTGACCCTGGGCCGCGCCGAGGCCGGCGCCGACAAGCGGCCGGTCAACCTGTTCCTCGACATCACCTCGACCCGCCTGGTCGAGGAGACCAAGCTCGACAGCAAGCGCCGCGTCGATCTGGCCGGCGTTCCGGTGGTGGTCGGCGCCCTGCGCCAGGGCGACCAGGCGGCGCCCAGCATCACCGCCGGCGTCGCCGGACGCTATGACTGGAAGCTCGATGACGGCTGGTCGCTGCAAGCCGACGGCGTGCTGAGCCGCGCCCATGTCATCGATGCCGGCCTGGCCTCGGCGGCGCGCGGCGGCGGCGCACTCGCCCTCGGTTTCGCCGACGGCGGCACGACCCTGGAATTGCGGCCATCCTTCTATGCCGGCATGCAGGAGGACCTGCTGCATCACCTGGATCTAGGCCTCGGCGCAAGGTGGCGGCAGGAGCTGGAGGACGGCGTGGCCCTGACGGCGACCGCCAGCCACGCCTGGCACGACGCACTGGACCCTGCCGGCGATTCCGGCGGCACAGATCGCGAGACGACGCTGGGCCGCCTCGGCCTGCGCTTCGACCTGGCACAATGGTCGCTCGTCGGCGCGCCCGGGATGTTCCCGGCCGGCAGCAACCTGGAGCTTGCCTACGAGGTCGATGACGAGGCGGGCGAGCAGGCCTGGCAGCGGAGCTTCGGCCAGAGCGTGGTGCTGCTGGCGCGGCTGGTGGCGCTGCAGGGTTGGAGCCTCAACGGCCGCTACGCTTTCAGCGCCAGCGAACGCGGCTATGACGAGGCCGACGCGGATGCCCGGCAGCGCGAGATCCGCCACCGCCTGTCCCTGGAAGGCGACTGGGACCTGGGCAGCAGCACCGGTGCCGCCTGGCACATGAAGGCGGATTACGGCTTCGAGCAGCGCATCGCCGAGGATGCGGAGAGCGGCCCGGGCCTGCATCGCGCCATGCTGAGCTTCGCGCTCGACTTCTAGGCGGCCGGAACCTGCGCCGCCCCGTTGCGTTAACCCCGCGTGCCAACACGGAAATACCATCGCGCGCGGCGCCTGTTCCTGGTTCTCGGCTTTGCCGCGGCGACGCTGGTCGTCCTGCTGCTGCTGGGCGCGGGCGCTTTTGTGGTCTGGCTGCGCAATGCCGACCTGACGCCGCTCGCCGCGCGCGAGGCCACCGCGGCGCTGGGCCGCCAGGTCACCATCGGCCAGCTCGACATCACCTGGGCCGACCCGCTCGGCATCGTCATCACCGACCTCGCCGTCGCCAACGCCGAGTGGGGCAGCCGCAAGGACATGATCCGCATCGGCCGCTTCGCCGCCCTGCTCGATGCCGGGGCGCTGTGGCGCGGCCAGCTGCGCTACGAGCGGCTGCGCATCCTGGATGCCGACATCGTGCTGGAGCGCGATAAGGATGGAACCGGCAACTGGAAATTCCCTGGCGACAGCGGCGGCGGCGGCTTCGCCATCGTGCCCAAGGACCGCACCCAATTCCCCACGCTGATCGACTTCGCCGGCGAGCATGGCCACATCACCTATCGCACCCGCAGCGGCAACATCCTCGACATCGCGCTCGACCAGGTGGCGATCGCGGCGCCGGACGAGACTGCGCCGGTGCGGCTGCAGGCGACCGGCGCCTATAACGACGTCGCGCTGGACCTCGCGGCGACGACCGAGTCCTTCGCCGCCCTGCGCGACGCCGCCCGGCCCTTCGGCATGGATTTCACCGTGACCGGCAAGGACACCGCCATCGCCTTCCAAGGCACTTCCATGGAGCCGCTGGATTTCGAGGGCATGCGCGGCGCGCTGCAGCTGAAGGCGAAGACGCTGAACGACATCCTGGCTGCGATGCGGGCCAAGGCGCAGATCGACCTGCCGCTGGACGTGGCCGGCAGCTTCACCCGCGACGGCGATCACTGGGCGTTGACGCAGGCCAAGGGCAAGCTGGCGCGGACCGCCTTCACCGGCGACCTGGCGCTGAGCGAAGGCGGGCCGGGCGAGGCCGACGATGTCGCCCTCGACCTGGATTTCGCACCGCTCGACCTGGATCCGCTGCTGGCCGCCGCCGGCCTGGGCGGCAAGGCGGCGAAAGCCGGCGCGGCGACGGCCGGATGGGAGAAGGCGGCGCTCTATCCCGATTTCCTGCGCGCGCTGAAGCTCAGCGCCGATCTCAAGACCCCGCTGCTCAGCTTCGGCGCCACCAAGCTGCCGGATTTCGCGCTGCAGGGCCGCGCCGATGGCGGCAAGGTCGCGCTGAAGGCGCTGCGCTTCGGCTTCGCCGGCGGCACCCTCGCGTTTTCGGGCGAAGCGGACGGGCGGGAGAAATCACCGGCGCTGCGGCTGCAAGCCAATCTCGCCAAGGCGGACATCGCCGCGCTCGCGGCATTGCTGGGCGGCGGCAAGGAGATTCGCGGCCGGCTCGATGGCGCCGCCACCTTGGCGCTGCGCGGCGCCACCCTGGGCGAGGCGCTGGCGCATGGCGACGGCGCGCTGCTGCTGACCCTGGCGCAAGGTGACGTGGCGCAGAGCCTGATCGAGCAGGTTTCCGCCGACCTGCGCAGCATCTTCCGCGACAAGGCGGGGCGGGTGCAGGTCGGCTGCCTGCTGGCGGTGGCGACCGTCAAGGACGGCATCGGCACGCTGGCGCCGCTGCGCCTGGAAAGCGATGCGGCGATCCTGCGCGGCGCCGGCACAATCGATCTGCGGCAAAGGCGGCTCGACCTCACCATCCAGACCGAGCGCGACAGCACGAACTTCTTCGCCCTCGACCTGCCGATCCGCGTCAGCGGCCCGTTCGCCAACCTGACGGCCAAGCCGCAGCTGGGCGACGATGCCGGCGTGCCGGAAACGGCGGGCGCCGGCGCGCTGGCGAAGCTACCGGCGGCGCTGCGCCAGTTGGCGCGCGGGAATGATTGCGTGGAGTGATGTGGCTGCGGCTATCCACCCGCCGTCATCGCCGGGCGTGACCCACGGCTATCCAGCTACAGTGCGACGCCGCCATTTACCCCCGTCGTCATTGCCGGGCTTGACCCGGCAATCCAAGTTTTCCACCGAGAACGCCACAGCGACACTTGGATCACCGGGTCTCGCCGCTGGCGCGGCGGCCCGGTGATGACGAAAACGGGACGAATTCTGGATGGCGCTAGTTCTGCCAGACGGCGTCCTTCAGCTTGGCGACGAAGGCGGCGTGGGCGGCGAGTTCCTCGGGGCTGGCGCTGTGCGGCCGGGCCGGGCGGATGACGCGGCTGGCGATGGCAAGTGCCGCCTGCTCGGCGCTCTGCCGCTCCGCCTCCTTGTCGAGGCCGAGGCCGGTCTGCGGCCCGCCCAGCAACTGCAGGTAGACTTCCGCCAGCAATTCGGAATCGAGCAGCGCGCCGTGCAGCGTGCGCTGCGTGTTGTCGATGGCGAAGCGCTTGCAGAGGGCATCGAGGCTGACCGGCGCGCCGGGGAATTTCTGCCGCGCCATGCGCAGGGTGTCGACGGCGCGCTCCATCGGCAGCGGCGGCCGCTTCGCCAGCGCCAGCTCGGCATTGACGAACTTCATGTCGAACTCGGCGTTGTGGATCACCAGCGGCGCGTCGCCGATGAACTCCAGGAACGCGTCGGCGATGGCGGCGAATTTCGGCTTGTCGCCGAGGAACTCGGCGCTGAGGCCGTGGATGCGGAACGCCGCCTCCGGCATGTCGCGCTCCGGGTTCACGTAGCGCTGGAAAGTGTTGCCGGTCGGGATCTGGTTGACCAGCTCCAGGCAGGCGATCTCCACCAGGCGGTGGCCCTCGCTCGGCTCGAAGCCGGTGGTCTCGGTGTCCAGGATGATCTCGCGCATGGGCAAGAGATAGCGCAGGCGGGTGATTCGGCGCAATCGACCCCCTCCCCCGGAACGGGGGTGGGTGGGGAGGGGGCAGCAGCGTATCGCTGCCCGGTAATCTTCGCTCGCTGCCCCCGCCCTAACCCTCCCCCTGAAGGGGGAGGGGAGGCATCTCTACTTGTACGCCACCACCGCGCCGGCGACCGGGGTCAGCGGCAGCACCTCGAAGCGGGTGAAGCCGACCGCGCGGCACCAGCCCTGGAAATCGGCGGCGGAGAAATCGAAGGCATCGCCGAACTCGACCAGCATGTTGAGCGACATCATCAGGCCGAAGGCGTTGTCGCGCCGCGCGTCGTCGATCAGATGCTCGATCGCCACGAAGGCGCCGCCCTTGGGCAAGGCGTCATAGGCGGCGCGGATCAGATGCATTTTGCCGTCGAGGTTCCAGTCGTGCAGGATCATGCCCATGCTGATGAGGTCGGCCTTGGGCAAAGGCGCCTTGAAGAAATCGCCGGTGAGCACCTTGACCCGGTCGGCCAGGCCGCGCTCGGCCAGGCAGCGCGTGGCGATGGGCGCCACCACCGGCAGGTCGAAGCTGGCGCAATCGAGCTGCGGTGCTGCCTCCGCCACCATGCCGGCGAGCAGCCCGGTGGCGCCGCCGATGTCGACATAGGTCTTGAACGGCGTGAAGTCGAACTTGTCGACGAAGGCGGCGAAATTGCCGCGGCTGGCGCCGGTCATCGCGCGCATGAACTGCTCGAGCCGCGCCGGCTCGGCGTAGAGTTCCTCGAACAGCGGCTTGCCGGAATGCTTGATCTCGTTCTGCGGCTTGCCGGATTTCAGCGCGGTGGAGAGGTCGGCCCAGAAGGGATAGAGCCGCGCCTGCGCCATCTCCAACAGGCCGCCGACATAAGACGGCTTTGCCTTGTCGAGGAAGATCGCCGCCTCGGCGCCGTTGCGGTAGCGCGCGGCCGGGCCGTCGCCGTCGCGCTCGAGGAATTTCAGCGCCACCAGCGCGTCGAAGAAATCGCGCCGCCCGCGCTCATGCAAGGCGAGCGCGTCGCCGAGCGCGGCCGCGCTCATCGCGTTTTCGCCAAGTGTCGTGAACAGATCGAGCGCGACGGCGGAGAGCAGGACCTGCGCCGGCCAGAAGCCCATGCCGGTCTGCAGGATGCGGGCGGGAGACAAAGGTGCGTTCATGAAATCCTCGGAAGTTGGGGATGAGGCGCTGCCGGGCCCCCTCGGCCATGGCGCGGCGCTCACGGCGCGCCTCTGACCACGGCAGGACCACGTCGCGCAAGGGTTGTGCGGCCGCGCGATGTGGCAATCCCGGGTTAATGTGCGCCGGATCACATTGATACCGCTGTCAACAACCGCGTCGGTCTCGGGGGAATGCGCCGCGCACCGGCGATTCGACTGCCGTCACCATTGATTTGCGGGTGCTGGCGGCGTCAACTCACGACTCAGTCTTTGCAGCGGCGGATACCCGTTCATGGCGCACGCACATACCAGCAACCCGAACAATCGCCTGGGCGCGGAGACCTCGCCCTATCTGCTGCAGCACAAGGACAACCCGGTCGATTGGTGGGCCTGGGGCGACGCGGCGCTGGCGGAGGCGCAGCGCACGGGCAAGCCGATCCTGCTCTCGGTCGGCTATGCCGCCTGCCATTGGTGCCACGTGATGGCGCATGAGAGCTTCGAGGACCCGGCGACCGCCGCGGTGATGAACCGGCTCTTCGTCAACATCAAGGTCGACCGCGAGGAGCGGCCGGATCTCGATGCCATCTACCAGCAGGCGCTGGCGCTCTTGGGCCAGCAGGGCGGCTGGCCGCTCACCATGTTCCTGACGCCGGAGGGCCGGCCGTTCTGGGGCGGCACCTATTTCCCGCCGGAAGGCCGCTGGGGCCGGCCCGGCTTTCCCGACGTGCTGCGCATCATGGCGGAGACCTACGCGAAAGAGCCGGACAAGGTGCGCCAGAACGTCGAGGGCCTGCGCGACGCCATGGCGAAGCTGAGCTCGCCGCAATCCGGCGGCGAAATCGGCGAAGAGATCATGGACCGCATCGCCGAGCGCCTGTTGCAGGAGGTCGATTGGGAGAAAGGCGGCATCGGCCAGGCGCCGAAATTCCCGCAGGTGCCGCTGTTCACCGGCTTCTGGCGCGCCTGGCAGCGGACCAAGAACCCGCGCTTCAAGCAGGCCGTGACGGTGACCCTGACGCGCATGTGCCAGGGCGGCATCTACGATCATCTTGGCGGCGGCTTCGCGCGTTATTCGGTCGACGCCGACTGGCTGGTGCCGCATTTCGAGAAGATGCTCTACGACAATGCCGAGCTGATGGGGCTGATGGTTCTGGTCTGGCAGGAGACGCGCGACCCGCTGCTGGAAACGCGGGTGGCGGAGATCGCCGGCTGGCTGCAGCGCGAAATGCTGGCGGAACCGAACGACGCGGGCGACCGTGCCTTCGCCGCCTCGCTCGACGCGGATTCGGAAGGGCATGAAGGCAAGTTCTACGTCTGGACCGAGGCCGAGATCGACGCGGTGCTGGGTGCCGAAGCAGCTTTCTTCAAGCGGCACTACGATGTGAGCGCGGCGGGCAACTGGGAAGGCCACACGATCCTGAACCGCTCCGCGCGGCCGGACCTGCTGGACGAAGCGGGCGAGGCACGGCTGCTGGCCGCGCGACAGAAGCTGCTGATCGCGCGGGCCGCGCGCATCCGCCCCGGCTGGGACGACAAGGTGCTGGTCGATTGGAACGGCCTGATGATCGCCAGCCTCGCCGAGGCGGCGATGGTGTTCGAGCGGCCGGACTGGCTGGCCTTTGCGGCCGGCGCGTTCCGCTTCATCCGCAGCACGATGATGAAGGATGGCCGCCTGTTCCACGCCTGGCGCGCGGGCAAGCTGCAGCACGCGGCGACGCTCGACGATCATGCGCATCTGGCGGGTGCTGCCCTGGCGCTGCACGAGGCGACCGGCGAAATGGAATACCTCGCCGCCGCGCGCGAACTCGTGGCGCTGCTCGACGCGCATTTCTGGGACAAGCAGCACGGCGGCTATTTCATGACCGCCGATGACGTGACCGACGTGATCCAGCGGCCGAAATCCGCCGGCGACAATGCCACGCCCAACGGCAACGGCGCGCTGGTGGCGGTGCTGGCGCGGCTCTATCACCTGACGGGGGAAAGCGCTTACCTCGACCGCGCCCATGCGCTGGTCGCCGCCTTCTCCGGCGAACTGGGGCGCAATTTCTTCCCGCTGGCGACCTTGCTCAATGCCAACGACGTCCTGCGCAACGCCCTGCAGGTCGTGGTGGTGGGCGAGGCGAACGGGGATACCGCGGCCCTGGTCCGCGCCGTGCTCGACCGTTCCCTGCCCAATCGGCTGCTCCAGGTGCTGACGCCCGGAACGCAATTGCCGGATGGCCACCCGGCATCCGGCAAGGGCATGGTCGAGGGCAAGGCGACGGCCTATGTCTGCAAGGGACAGACCTGCGGCCTGCCGGTCACCCACCCGGCGGGACTCGGCACGGCCCTCGCCTTGGTTTGACCAGGTCGCTGGGCTAGAGTTGGAGCGCGGTATGGACGGTTCGCAGGTTGCGACACGGGTGGCGGCGGACATGGCGGTTGCGGCCATTGAGACCGAGATCGGCTGGGTGGAGGTCGCCGCCGACGGCGCGGCGATCACCCATTGTTATTGGCGCAACACCAAGCCGGCGCGCCTCGCCTCCTCAGCCCTGGTGAAGGAAGCCGCGCGCCAGCTGCAGGCCTATTTCGACAAGCGGCTGACCGCGTTCGATCTGCCGCTGAAGGCCGACGGCACCGGCTTCGCCCGGGACGTCTGGGACGTGATGCTCGCCATCCCCTATGGCCAGACGCTGACCTACGGCGACGTCGCGACCAAGCTCGACGTCCCGGCCCAGGCCGTCGGCCAGGCCTGCGGCCAGAACCCCATCGCCATCATTATCCCCTGCCACCGCATCACCGGTACCAACTGGCTCGGCGGCTATTCCAGCGAGCTCGGCACCAACGCCAAGGAATACCTGCTCGACCTGGAGCGTGGGCAGGGGCGGCTGTTCTAAGGCCGGCCGCATCCGGGTTAGGACTTATTTCACTTTTTCGGCGGAATCCTGGACGCACGGATTAGTCTTGTGCGGGGGGATTCATGTCTGCGATTTCCATCAAGGGCGTCGTCATCGGCGCCGTCTTCGACATTGTGGTCAGCGGCATCTTCGGCTTCGCGGCGGGCATGATCTATGTCTTGTCCGCCGGCATCACCGCGCCGGAGGATATCGCGCGTCTCGCGACGGCGCCGGAGGTTCGCGTCTTCTCCTATGTCAGCGGCGGGCTCATTTCCATCATCGCCGGCTATCTGGCGGCGCGCATCGCCGGGCGCGGCGAACTGATCAACGGCACGCTGTCCAGCGTGCTCTGTGTCGGCCTCGGCCTCGTCGCCGCGCTGGTGTCGCATCCGCCGGAATTCGGCATCAAGGAGATCCTGCAATTCGCCTTCTCGCCGCTGCTCGGCCTGCTGGGCGGCTATCTGCGTCTGCGCCAAGTGCAATGAGCACAGCAGCGGGAATGTCGTCGCGATGAGTGGTC
>JBGAGP010000161.1:0-10003 GCA_044226685.1 Dongiaceae bacterium | reverse complement strand
CCGAAGGGCTCCGGCTTCGCGATCCTGAGGCCGGTCTCCTCATAGACCTCGCGCATCGCCGTGGTGGCGATGTCGTCGCCGATCTCGCCGTGGCCGCCCGGCAGCCCCCATTTGCGGAAATCCTTGCGCAGCTCCAGCAGCACCCGCCCCCGCCGGTCATGCACCACCACCCGCGCGCCGGGAACGAGAATGATGCGGTTGCCGACGATCTTGCGCAGCTGGCCGAGATAGGATTGGGAAAAAGACATCAGGCCCCCGGCTGAGGATCTACTTGGCGACGATCTATTTGAGGCGAAACAGGTCGGCAACGGAGCGCGCGCACTGCAGGGATTTCTCTATAGAAACCGCCGGCATATCCTTTTTCCAGAAGCCCACGAGAATCCTGGTCCGCCTGTGCTCGCCATTCACGGCGCATGCGTAATTGTTGCCTTCATATGGCCCACACTCGAACGACTTCACCTCGCGTTGCTGATCCAGCGCAACGTAGTAGTCTACCCGCCAGCCCTCTTCTCGGAATCTGCGGTATCCCGGCATCTCGGAGGGTAGCTCGGACGCATGCCCGACGAATCTATCCAAGCTGTTATATTTCGGGAGGTCTCCGGAGAAGACCTGGATCATCACCGGAATTGGTGAACGCAGACAGCTCACGAGGTCCGCCGGAACCTCGCGCCGAAGATTTCCGACGACAATCTCGTCCTTGCCATCGAGGTATCCCAGCAAGTCGATCATATCGAATCCGACAGTGTCGAACGATCCCGCGTCAACGAGATAGTTCCGTATGAGCTTGTGGGTGACGGACCGAGGCAGCAGAAAGCACGTGCCTTCGCCATCGGCGTCTCTGCCGGCTATGTAGACATCGCTGGCGCCACGGTCCAGCTCATCCATGCCGTGAAATTCCGCACACCCGTCGGATAGTTTGGAGCCCGCCATTGCCAGGCTCGACAACAGCATCGCGACGACAAGCGCGGCGAGACCTGGGAGGCGCATGCTACTCCGCCGCCACCGGCGTCCGCATGGTGACGAATTCCTCGGCCGCGGTCGGGTGCACGGCAATGGTCTGGTCGATCTGCTGCTTGGTCGCCTTCAGCTTCACGGCGATGGCGAGGGTCTGGATGATCTCGGCGCATGCTACTCCGCCGCCACCGGCGTCCGCATGGTGACGAATTCCTCGGCCGCGGTCGGGTGCACGGCAATGGTCTGGTCGATCTGCTGCTTGGTCGCCTTCAGCTTCACGGCGATGGCGAGGGTCTGGATGATCTCGGGTGCATCGCTGCCGACCATGTGGGCGCCGACCACCACCTGGGACTTGCGGTCGACGATGAGCTTCATCAGCGCGCGCTCGGTCCGACCAGTCATGGTGTGCTTCATCGGGCGGAAGCTTTCGCGGTAGATGTCCACGGCGCCGAATTTCGCCCGCGCCGCCTCCTCGGAGAGGCCGACACTGCCGACCGGCGGCTGGGTGAAGACGGCGGAGGGGCAATCGGCATGGTCGACCTGCCAGGGCTGCTTGCCGAACACGCTGTCGGCGAAGGCGTGGCCCTCGCGGATCGCCACCGGCGTCAGGTTGATGCGATTGGTGCAATCGCCGACGGCATAGATGTTGGGCACGCTGCTCTGCGAGCGGGCATCGACCTTCACCGCGCCGATCTCGTCCAGCTGCACGCCGACCTTGTCGAGGCCCATGTTGCGGGTCAGCGGCCGGCGCCCGGTGGCGTAGAGCACCTGGTCGCAGTCGAGCGTCGATCCGTCCTTCAGGGTCAGGTGCAGCGCGCCGCCCTGCCTGTCGATGCGGGCGACGTCGGTCTTGCAGTGGATCTTGATGCCTTTCTTGCCGAGCTCGTCAGCCAGGAAGTTGCGCACGTCCATATCGAATCCGCGCAGCACCTGCTCGCCGCGATAGAGCACCGTCGTGTCGCTGCCGAGGCCGTTGAAGATGCCGGCGAATTCCAGCGCGATGTAGCCGCCGCCCACGACGACGACGCGCTCCGGCAGCTTCTCCAGGTGGAAGCATTCGTTCGAGGTGATGGCGTGCTCGATGCCGGGGATCTGCGGCAATTCGGGCCAGGAGCCGGTGGCGATCAGGATCACCTCCGCGGTGACCTGCCGGCCGCCGACGGCAATGGTGTTGCGGTCGACCAAGGTGGCGCGGCTCTCGATCAGCTCCGCCTTGGCCCGGGCCAGGGTGCTCTTATAGGCGGCGTTGAGGCGGTCGATCTCCTTGTCCTTGTTGGCGATCAGCGTCGCCCAGTCGAAGCTCGGCTTCGGCACGCTCCAGCCATAGCCGGCGGCATCCTCGAAGTCCTCGTGGAAGTGCGAGGCGTAGACCAGCAGCTTCTTCGGCACGCAGCCGCGGATGACGCAGGTGCCGCCGACGCGGCTTTCCTCCGCCACCGCCACGCGGGCGCCGTGGCCGCCCGCGATCCGCGCCGCGCGCACGCCGGCCGAGCCGGCGCCGATGATGAAAAGGTCGTAGTCAAAAGCCATGCTTGCCACCTGGAAATGCTGGCGCCTCAGTGCCGCTGGCAGTCTAGGTGGCGGCGGGGGGTGGGGCAACGCAAGGGCGGAAATCATCCACAGAAAATCGCCCGGCACCCCTTGACGAATGACTGTAACTTTATATGTTACATATGGCTGCACGCCTTGCGCCGGCCATATTTCAAGGCCGATCGCGCATCCACGTTGAACCGGGAGTCACGCACATGAAACTCTTCTACGTTCCGGGCGCCTGCTCGCACGCGCCGCACATCCTGCTCCGCGAGGCAGGCCTGAACTTCACCCTCGACAAGGTCGATCTCGGCGCCAGGAAGACCGAGGGCGGCGAGGATTTCACCAAGATCAACCCGAACGGCTACGTGCCGGCGCTGCAGCTCGACAATGGCGAGGTCATCACCGAGGGCCCGGCCATCGACCAGTTCATCGCCGACCAGGTGCCGGCCAAGGGCCTGGCGCCCGCCAACGGCACGCCGGCGCGCTACAAGATGCAGTCCTGGCTGAACTTCATCTCCACCGAGCTGCACAAGCAGTTCGGCCCGCTCTTCGCCAAGACCACGCCGGACGAGTACAAGAAGGTCCTGATCGACAAGATCAAGGGCCGCTTCGAAACCGTCAACGCGCATCTGGCGAAGAACAGCTTCCTGATGGGCGACAGCTTCACCGCGCCCGACGCCTATCTCTACACCGTCGTCGGCTGGGCCAAGTATTTCGACATCGGCCTCGACAAGTGGCCGGCGCTGAAATCCTTCATGGACCGCGTCGCCGCGCGGCCGTCCGCCCAGGCGGCGGCGAAGGCGGAAGGCCTCGCCTAACCGTTCGACGGAATATCGACCAGCGGCCCGGCCCGGGTGATCCCCGCGCCGGGCCGTTTCGTCTGCGGCAACAGGATGGCTTGACGACGCGGCACGGCGACCTCCAGGTTGAACGACGATTCATTGGGGGACCGGCAGCCATGGCGATCGACAGCCGCTTCGACATCCTGTTCCAGCCGATGAGGCTGGGCCCGGTCACCGCGAAGAACCGCTTCTACCAGGTGCCGCATTGCACCGGCATGGGCTATGAGCGGCCGCGCACCCTGGCCGCCATGCGCGGCATGAAGGCCGAGGGCGGCTGGGGCGTGGTCTGCACCGAATACTGCTCGATCCACCCGAGTTCCGACGAGACGCCCTACCCCTTCGCCACCATGTGGGACGACGACGACGTGCGGAACCACGCGGCGATGACCGAGGCGGTGCACGGGCATGGCGCGCTGGCGGGGATCGAGCTCTGGGTCTCCGGCGACCATTCCGCCAACCTGACCAGCCGCCGGGTGCCCTTCGCGCTCAACGGCCGCCACGTCGGCATGCCGGACCCGGTACAGACACGCACGCTGGACGCCGCCGATATCCGGGACATCCGGCGCTGGCACGTGGCGGCGGCCAAGCGCGCGCTCGAGGCGGAGTTCGACATCGTCTATGTCTACGCAGCGCACCATTATTTGCTGTCCACCATGCTGAACCCGGCGCTCAACCGGCGTAGCGACGCATATGGCGGCAGCGCCGCCAACCGCGTGCGCCTGGTGCGCGAGCTGCTGGAGACGGTGAAGGAGACGGTGGGCCATCGCTGCGCCGTCGCCTTGCGCTGGTCGATCGAGGACGATGAGGGCGAGATCACCGACGACCGGCTGGAGATGACCGGCCTGCTGGCCGGCCTGCCCGATCTGTGGGACGTCACCATCGCCGACTACAGCGTCGAGATGGGCTCCTCGCGCTACGTCAAGGAAGGCGCCTTGGAAGATCGCGTGCGGCGCATCCGAGATGTGGTGCGCGAGCCGGTGGTGACGGTCGGCCGCTACACGTCCCCTGAATCCATGCTGCGGCTGGTGAAGTCCGGCACCGCGGATTTTATCGGCGCGGCAAGGCCGTCCATCGCCGATCCCTTCATCCCGACCAAGATCAAGGAAGGCCGCTTCGACGACATCCGCGAATGCATCGGCTGCAATTTCTGCTACGCGCACAATTCGCGCGGCGTGCCGATCCGCTGCACCCAGAACCCCAGCATGGGCGAGGAATGGCGGCGCGGCTGGCATCCGGAGCGCATCGCGCCGCGCGGCTCCGACGCGTCGGTGCTGGTGGTTGGCGGCGGCCCGGCCGGGCTCGAGGCGGCGCGGGCGCTGGGCCAGCGCGGCTATCGCGTGACCCTGGCGGAGACGCAGCGGATTGCCGGCGGGCGGGTGACGCGGGAAAGCGCCCTGCCCGGCCTCACCGAATGGGCGCGGGTGCGCGACTGGCGCCTGACCCAGATCGGCAAGATGGCCAACGTCGATCTCTACCTGGAAAGCCGGATGCGCGCCGAGGACGTGATCGCCGCGGCACCCGACCATGTGGTGATCGCCACCGGCAGCCAGTGGCGCAAGGACGGCGTGGGGCGCAACACCGCCCTGCCGGTCTTCGATCCGGCCGATCCCAACATCCGGTCCGTGGACGAGATCCTGGACGGCGCGAGCGCCACCGGCGAAGTCGTGGTCTTCGACGATGACGGCTACTACATCGCGCCGCTGATCGCGGAGAAGCTGGCGGCGGCGGGCGCGCGCGTCACCTATGTTTCGGCCGACCCGCAATTCGCGCCCTGGACCTACTACACCCAGGAACAGGCCCGCAGCATGGCGCGGCTGGAGCAGCTGGGCGTCGCCTGGCACGGCAACCTGCTGCCGCAGCGCTTCGCCGGCGGCAAGGTCGCGTTCGCCGACCGCCTGACCGGCCGGGTCGAAACCATCGCCGCGGCGACGCTGGTGCCGGTGACCTCGCGCGCGCCCAACCGCGCGCTGTACGATGACCTCGCGACGCAGCTGGCGGCCGGACAGGCCGGCGGCATCCGGTCCCTGCACCTGGTCGGCGATGCCGAGGCGCCGGCGACCATCGGCCACGCCGTCTATTCCGGGCATCGCCTGGCGCAGGAATTCGATGGCGGCGATCCGGAAAGCCGCCGCGACAGAGTCGTCATCGGCGCATAGCTGCCCTGAATCCGCTCGACAAACGGTGGCCGGGGCGCTTTCCTGCGCAGCCATGACTGCGGGGATCATTGCCGGACTGACTCGGGGATTCCACACGCGGACGCAGAGCCTGCGCCGCGTGTTCGCCCTGTTGCTGATCGGCATCCTGTTGGCGCCGACCTTGGGCGGCTTGCTGCCGAGCCCGGCGCTCTCCGCCTCCGCCAGTGTCGAGCAGGCCGCCGCCCTGTCGCTGTGCACGACCCCTGGCGGAAGCCAGGACGATGGCGGAACCAGCCCGCAGCACAACGGGCATTGCCAGGCCTGCGTCCTCGGTTGCGGCATCTGCTGCGCCACGCCTGCAATCGATCTGCCCATCGCGCAAGTCGACCAGCCGCGCCAAGCGCCGCGCGGCATCCTGGCCGCAACGGCGGAACGGCTGGAAAGCACCCCGCGCGGCCGCCCGCTTCAACCCCGCGCCCCGCCCGCCTCGCTGACCTGAATCCGATCGCATCCGTCGCCGCGCCCCTCAGGGGCACGGCGCGATTCAGCTCATTTTTCGCGAGGTTCGCATGTCTATCTCCGATCTGTCGCGGCGCGACGCCGCGGCAAGCACCCGGTTCTACCGGGCGGTCTGGCGCTGGCATTTCTATGCCGGCCTGTTTGTCGTTCCCTTCCTGATGATGCTGGCGGTGACCGGCCCCATCATTCTCTGGGTCACCGCCATCGCGCCCGAATATGGCGACTTCCTCAAGGTGTCGCCGGGCGCTGCGGCGCTCAGCATCCCCGACCAGGAGAAGGTCGCCCTGGCCGCCCATCCCGGCGGCAGGATCGGCCAGTACGTCGCGCCGATCGGGCCGGAGAATCCCGCCCTCTTCCGCGTCGACCTGGAGGACGGCGCGCGAATGCTGGCGGTCGATCCCTATACCGGGGCGATCCTGCGCGACCGGCCGCAGGGCGGCACCTGGAACGAGGTCGTCACCAACATCCACGGCGAGCTGCTGATCGGCGACAATGGCGGGCCGGGCGACTTCGTCATCGAGATCGCCGCCAGCCTGGGCGTGCTCATGCTGGTGACCGGCCTGTTCCTGTGGTGGCCGCGCAACGGCGCGACCATCGGGCAGGCGCTGGTGCCGCGCCTCAATGCCAGGGGCCGGCCCTTCTGGAAATCGATCCATGCGACGACCGGATTCTGGATCTCGCTGGTGCTGGCCTTCTTCCTCATCTCCGGTCTGGCCTGGACCGGGATCTGGGGCGGCAAGCTGGTGCAGGCCTGGAGCACCTTTCCCGCCGAGAAGTGGGACAATGTGCCGCTGTCGGACGCGACCCATGCCGGCATGAACCACGGCGCTGAGCACACCGTGCCCTGGGCGCTCGAGCAGACGCCGATGCCGGAATCCGGCTCGGCTGCGGGCATCGATGGCGTGCCTGAGGGCGCGCCCGTCGATCTTGCGGCGATCGTGGCGCTCGGCCGCGCCATCGGCTTCGACGGCCGGTTCCAGGTCGCGGTGCCCGGCGACGACAAGGGCGTGTGGACTTTGAGCCGGGATTCGATGAGCTATGACAGCCTCGACCCGACCGCCGACCGAACGGTGCATGTCGACCAATACACCGGCAAGATCCTGGCCGACGTCAAATACGCAGACTACGCGCCGGCGGGCAAGGCGATGGCGGTTGGCATCGCGCTGCACGAGGGCCAGATGGGCTGGTGGAACATCGCGCTCAACCTGCTGTTCTGTGCTTCGGTGCTGCTGATCTGCGTCAGCGGCGTCGTCATGTGGTGGAAGCGGCGGCCGGCGGGACAGCTCGGTGCCCCGCTCTATCCGCGCGACTATCGCATCCCGCGCGGGGCGCTCATCGTGGCGGCGGTTCTGGCGGTGGCCTTCCCGCTCGGCGGGCTGGCCATCCTGGTCTTCGCCGTCTTCGACTTCCTGCTGCCGAAGCGGCTGAAGGAGGCCGGATTCCAGGCGGCCTGACCCTCTGCCCCGGAAGGGCCCGGCCCTTCCGGGGCGTTTACCCGGCGCCGGTTCTGCCGCATGATCGCGCCCGTTCCGGCGTTGGAGTTCAGATGATCAAGCGTCTCCGCGATTTCCTCTCCGGCCAGGCAGCACCCGCCGGCCCCGACGAGCTGCAGCTGGCCGTCGCCGCCCTGCTGATCGAGGCGGCGCGCATGGACGACGATTTCTCCGCCGAAGAGCGCGCGGCGATCGAGCGCATCCTGGCCGCGCGCTACGACCTGCCGGCGGCCGAACTGCACGCGTTGATGGCGGCGGCGGAACAAGCCGTGCGCGGCTCCACCCAGTTCTTTCCCTTCACCCGCGCCATCGTGAAAAACATCGCCCCCGAGGGCCGCGCCCAGATCCTGGAAATGATGTGGGAGGTCGCCTATGCCGACGGCGTGCTCGACCCGCACGAGGACGCGCTGCTGCGCCGCATCGCCGGATTGATCCACGTCACCGACCGCGAGCGCGGCGAAGCGCGGCAAAGGGCGCTGGCGAAGGTGCAGGGACGGTAGACTCTCGATCCCCGATCACACTCACGGGTCATCCCGGGCTTGCCCCGGGATCCACCATTCCGCCGCAAGATCCGACGTCCGGGGGCGCCGTCCGTGCGGCGGGACCGTGGATCCCGGCGCTCCCCTCGGGTCAAGCCCGAGGGTCGGCCGGGATGACGATGTCGTTAGAGAATCCGGCAGTGCCTTGGGTCGACGCGGAGTTCGACCTGTTCGCCGACCGACAGCGGCTTGTCCTTCAGGCTGGCGAGGCCGAGCACCTTGGTGCCGTCGCCGAGCGCGATCTGGTAGCGCGCCAGCGCGCCGAGATAGTCGACATCGGCGACGGTGCCGGGCAGCCAGCCCTGCCCCGGTTGCAGCAGGTCGATCTTCTCCGCCCGCACCACCACGGTCACCGTCTCGCCCACCTGCACGGCGCGCTCGGTGGTGGCGTTCAGCACGTGGTCGCCGAGCGCCACCTGGGCGTGGCCGTCCACGCAAGAGCGCACCTGGCCGCTGAGGAAATTGGCGTTGCCGAGGAAGTTGGCGACGAAGGCACTCTGCGGGCGCTCATACACTTCGCGCGGCGGGCCTTCCTGCTCGATCCTGCCCTTGTTCATCACCACGACATGGTCCGACATGGCCAGCGCCTCGCCCTGGTCGTGAGTGACGAAGACGGTGGCGATGCCGATGCGGTGCTGGATGTTCTTGATCTCGACCCGCATCTCCTCGCGCAGATTGGCGTCGAGGGCCGAGAGCGGCTCGTCCAGCAGCAGCACGTCGGGCTCGATGACCAGGGCACGGGCCAGCGCGATGCGCTGCTGCTGCCCGCCCGACAATTGCGTGGGATAGCGCTCCTCCACCCCGGGCAGGCGGACCATGTCGAGGGCGCGGGCGACGCGGCGGCCGATCTCGGCCGGCGCCACGTCGCGGTATTTCAAGCCGAAGCCGACATTGGCGGCGACGTTCTTGTGCGGGAACAACGCGTAGTTCTGGAACACGATGCCGAGGTTGCGCTTGTGGATCGGCAGCTCGTTGATGCGCTTGTCCTTGATGCGGATCTCACCCGAGCTCGGGTTCTCCAGCCCGGCGATCATGCGCAAGGTCGTGGTCTTGCCGCAGCCCGACGGCCCAAGCAGGGTGACGAAGGAGCCCTGGGGCACGTCGAGGTCGATGGCATCGACGGCGACCACGGCCTGGCCGAAGCGCTTGGTGACCTGCCTCAATTCAACGGCATTCATCGCGGCATCCAACTTCTGTGATCGGGAGAGACCGGCGGCGGCTCCCCTCCGCCGCCGGCTTCCTCCCCTGTGATGTCCCGAGCGACGCTTACGCGCCTTTCGAGATGCGCTCCCATTCCTTCTTGAAGGCGTCCTGGTTCGCGGTCCAGTAATCGGCCCGCTCCCAGATGAAGTTCTCGAACTTGCCGGTGGGATCGAAGCCCGGCAGCGCCTTCACCTTGTCGCTCATCTCGACCTTGTTGGGGTCGAGCGAGGACGGATAATTCTGGCCCTCGGCGATGGCGAGCGCCACCTTCGGTTCGATGCAGAAATTGAGCAACTGCTCGCATTCCGGCATCGGGCTACCAGCCAGCACCATCAGGCCTTCGAGCCAGGCAAAGCCGGCATTGGCGGTGTCGATGAAACCGATGTCCTGGCCCGCCTCGCGCAGCGCCGCCACGCGGCCCGACCAGCCGTCGGAGAGGATGATCTCCTCCTTGCTCATCAGATCGATGAACTCCTGGCCCGAACCCCAGTATTTCACCACCAGCTCGCGCTGCTTGCGGCAGGCGTCCCACATCGCCGCCGTGTCGGTGGCACCCTGCGGGTCCTGGCCGGTATAGATGCTGCCCATCCAGGCCCGGGTCTGCCAGCCGTCATAGAGGGCGATCTTGCCCTTGTATTTCTCGTCCCACAGGATCTTGGCGCCCTGCTTCGCCTCGTCGTCGGAGATGTATTTCCGGTTATAGGCGATGCCCGTGGTGCCGTAGTCGAACGGCACGGCCGAGAGCTTGCCGCCGGTCTCGTTCTTGAAGGCGTCCAGCGTGGCCG
>JBGAGP010000160.1:0-10014 GCA_044226685.1 Dongiaceae bacterium | reverse complement strand
GACAGCGCCATCACGTTCTTGGCCTTGGTGTTATAGAGGCCGATGGTCTTGATGTAGTCCTTGAGCCGCGCTTCGCCGAGCCTCAGCATCTTCTCCGGCGTGTCGACGATCTTGAACAGCGGCTCGGTCGCCTTGTTGACCGAGACGTCCGTCGCCTGGGCCGAGAGCGCCACCGCCACCAGCAGGGTATAGGGGTTGATGTAGTCGAGCTCGCCGCGCGGATTGGGATTGGCCCGCTCCAGGCGGGCGAAGAACTCCACGATCTGATCTGGCTTCAGCTTCGGCAAGGTTCGCTCTCCCCCAGGGTCGCTGCGGCGGCGTTGAAGTGCCGCCATTGAAGACCGCGGGCGAGACTCTATACTGCCGGCCATGCAGGATGAAGCCGACAAGATGACCGAAGCGGGACCGGCGCTCCCGACTCATTTCGAACGTCCCATCTACGAAGCCCTGCTCTATCCGCGCCGCTCGCTGTCCGAGCGCGGCTTCCTGATTCTCACCATCGGCACGGCGGTGTTCGGAATCGGCTATGGCGCGATGTTCCTGGTCATGGGCGCCTGGCCGATCTTCGGCTATCTCGGTGCCGAATGGCTGCTGTTCTGGTGGCTGCTACGCACCCATTTCCGCGGCGACCGGCGCGCGGAACGCCTCCGGCTCTATGCCGACCGCCTGGTGCTGCAGCAGATCGACGCCAAGGGCAATGTCGCCGAGCGCATCTTCGAGCCCTATTGGCTGCGCGTCATCCTGCAGGAGCGCGGCTTCGAGAATCCGGCGCTGCTGCTGCGCTCGCACGGGACCAGCGTCGAGATCGGCGCCTTCCTCGGCGCCCAGGAGCGGCGCGATTTCGCCGCCGAGCTGAATGCGGTGCTGCACGACTGGCGGCGCGCCTAGCATCCCATGTCGCAGACTTCGACCACCGCGCACCCGCCGGTGCTGCGCCAGCCCGGTGCGGGCGACATTGCCCTGCTCTTCGTTCTGGCGCTGACCTGGGGCTCGTCCTTCCTGTTCATCAAGCAGGCGGTGGCGACCCTGCCGCCGATGTCGCTGGTGGCCGGGCGCATGGCGATCGGCGCCATGCTGTTGCTCGCCATCGCCCGCTTCAAGGGCCAGGCGCTGCCGCGCGGCTGGCGGCTTCGTCCTTCCTGTTCATCAAGCAGGCGGTGGCGACCCTGCCGCCGATGTCGCTGGTGGCCGGGCGCATGGCGATCGGCGCCATGCTGTTGCTCGCCATCGCCCGCTTCAAGGGCCAGGCGCTGCCGCGCGGCTGGCGGCTGTGGGGCCGCATGGTGTTCCTCGGCGTGATCGGCAATTCGCTGCCGTTCTTCCTGATCAGCTGGGGCGAGCAGTTCACGCCGTCCAACCTCGCCGCCATCCTGATGGCGACGATCCCCAGCATGGTCATCGTGCTGGCGCATTTTTTCACCCACGACGAACCGATGACCCTGGGCAAGGTGCTGGCCTGCATCCTCGGCTTCGCCGGCGTGGTGGTGCTCATCGGCGTCGACGCGCTGAAAGGGTTGGGCGACGTGGTGATCGGTCAGAGCGCGATCCTCGCCGGCGCCATGTCCTATTCGCTCTACGGCATCAATGCCAAGCGCCTGCCGCCACTCGGCTCGGAGATGCTGGTGGGCATGATCCTGGTGGCGGGATTGATTCCGTTCGTGCCCGTCTGGCTGGTCCACGACCAGCCGTGGCGGCTGGTCGGCGATTTGGCGCCGGACGGCAAGGCGTGGTTCGCGGTCTTCTGGCTCGGCCTGCTCTCGACCGGCGGCGGCAACCTGCTGTTCTTCCTGCTGCTGCGCCGGGTCGGCGCCGGCTTCGGCTCGCTCAACAACTACCTGGTGCCGCTGATGGGCGTCGGCTGGGGCTTTTTCCTGCTCGGCGAGAAGCCCAGCTGGAACGCGCTCGCCGCCCTGGTGCTGATCCTCTCGGGCTTGGCCTGCGCGCGGTGGCTGAAGCCGCGGCGTGCCGCGCCCACAGGCTGAGGGGCTCTCTCTTCCGCGTCATTGCCGGGCTTGTCCCGGCAATCCATGCGATACCGCGGCGGCACTGAAGCCGCATGGATCACCGGGACAAGCCCGGTGATGACATCGAGATTGTATCTGGCAGAAGCGCGCGGCTCAGCTTCCGTTCGACCCGCTCGCTGGCGGCGTCTGCGCCTGCGGCGCCTGCACCGAGAAGCCGAGCACATCGCGCATCGAATAGAGGCCGGGCTTCTTGCCCGCCGCCCACAGCACCGACTTCAAGGCGCCGCGGGCGAAGATCTCGCGGCTCGACGCGCGGTGGGTGATCTCCACCCGCTCGCCCTCGGCGGCGAAGATCACCGTGTGGTCGCCGACCACGTCGCCGCCGCGAAGCGCAGCGAAGCCGATCTCGCCCTTCACCCGCGGGCCGACCTGGCCGTCGCGCGAGCGCCGCGCGATGCGGCGCAGCTGCTGGCCGCGGCCGCGCGCCGCCGCCTCGCCCAATGCCAGCGCGGTACCCGACGGCGCATCGACCTTGTGCTTGTGGTGCATCTCGATGATCTCGATGTCCCAATCGGCATCGAGGATGCGGGCGACCTCCTCCACCACCTGCTGCAGCAGGTTGACGCCGAGGCTCATGTTGGCGGCCAGCACCACAGGGGCCCGCTGCGCCAGGCGATAGAGCGCGGCCAGCTGGTCGCTGTCGAAGCCGGTGGTGCCGATGACCAGGGCGCAGCCGGTCTTGGCCGCCATCTGGGCGTGGTTCACCGTGGCGGTCGGGTTGGTGAAATCGACCACCACGTCGGCGCTGTCGAACAGCAGGCTGGGGTCGTCGCTGACCGAGATGCCGAGCGGCTCGGCCCCGGCGAGGGCGCCGAGATCCTGGCCCAGGGCGGCCGAGCCTCGCCGCTCCGTGCCGCCGACGACGACGATTCCCGGCGCGTTGATCAGCATCTTCAGCAGCATCTGGCCCATGCGGCCGGCGCAGCCGACCACGCCCACCTTCACCGCGCCATTGGTCTTCTTGACCCTGACCGGGGCGTGCGGGGCAAGCGGCTGGGGGGCGGCCGGCATCGCGGCGGCCTTCGCCACAGGCGCAGGCTTCGCGGCCGGCGCAGCCTTTGGAGCGGGCCCAGCCTTCATCGTCGGCGCGGCTTTCATCGCTGGCCCAGCTTTCATCGCTGGCGCGGGGGCCGGCTTGGCCGACTTTTCGACCTTCGCGGATTTTTCCTTGGATTTCAGATGGATGGGCTTTTTCGGCGGCGCCTTGGCCGGTGCCCGTCCGGACTTCTTTGCATTCATCCCCCGAACTCCGCGAGTCGCATTCGTTAACTTTAGGGTAACTGTAATCGGGATTGCGGCGGCAGGGCAACCGGCAGACGTAGCGGGCCTGTCCTGCGCCCGCGCCGCGAGTCCTTGATATGGCCAGGATTTCGCCCGCCATGCCGGGTGGAAAGCGCGGCCGGGAGTATGCCGAAGGCGCAGGGACGACGGGTGGGTGGGCGAGCAGACAGGTGTGCGGCTATTCGGTGCCGGTCTTGCGCGGGGAGGATACCGTCTCCGCGGCGCGGGCCGCCTCGGTGCCGGCCGGCCGGGCGATCACCCGGCGGCGGGGGAAGCGGACCTCCGCCTTGGTGCCCTGGCCCAGCTGGCTTTCGATGCGCAGTTCTGCCCCGTGCAGTTCCACAAGGCGTTGAACGAGCGGCAGGCCGAGGCCGGTGCCTTCGAAGCGGCGCTCGAAGGTGCTTTCCAGCTGGCCGAAGGGCGACATCGCCTTCGGGATATCCTCCGGCCGCATGCCGATGCCGGTATCGGTCAGGCTCACCGCCATGCCGCCATCGGCCAGCATGGTGGCGCTGATCACCACCTTGCCGCCGCGCTCGGTGAACTTGACGGCGTTGGACAGCAGGTTGAGCACGATCTGCTTCACCTTGGTCTCGTCCGCCCACAGCTTCGGCAGGTCGGAGGGCAGGGCAGCGATCACCTGCACGCCGCCGCGCTCGGCGCGCTCGTGCATCAGCCGCTCGCAGCTTTGCACCGCGCGCGCCAGCTCGACCTCGCCCTCGCTCAAGGTGGCCTGGCCGAGATCGATCTTGCTGAGGTCGAGGATGTCGTTGATCAAGCCGAGCAGGTGCCGGCCGCTGGAGACGATATCGCCGGCATAGTCGCGATAGCGCTCGTCGAGATGGCCGAACAGCTTGTTCGAGATCACTTCGGAGAAGCCGATGATGGCGTTGAGCGGCGTGCGCAGCTCGTGGCTCATATTGGCGAGGAACTGGGTCTTGGCGCGGTTGGCCGCCTCGGCCGCTTCCTTGGCGTGGCGCAGCGCGCGCTCCTGCCGCTTCCGCTCGGTGGCGTCGTTCAGCATGATGATGGTGAGCGCGCCTTCGCCGCCCTCCGCCATGCCGTCGGCGAGTTCGTAGGATTCGCCTTCGACCGGGAAATGCGTGCCGGCCTGGGTGCGGCCCTTGATCTCGCCGCGGCGCAGCCGTTCGATCACGTCGGCGCCGGAGAGCGGCGCGCGCGAGGCGTTCTCCTGTGCCGGCAGGCTGGCGAGGCGGATGCCGCGCTGGGCACCCGGCGCGCGCGGCGCCGACGCCTTGCCCGGGTCGTCGCTGAACAGCATGCTGAGCGGCAGGCCGATCGCTTCCTGCGCCGCATAGCCGAACAGCTTGGCGGCACCCTTGGAGCAGAGGCGGATGGCGTGGTTGTGGTCGACCGCGATGATCGCGGTGGGCGCGATCTCGAGCACGGCGGTGAGCCGGTTCTCCGAGCGCCGCGCCGCCAGGGCGGCATTGGCCGCGGTCTTGCGCAGGTCTTCCTCGATATGCCAGCTCCAGCCTTCCGCCACCGCCACGGCGACGGCGAAGACCAGGCAGGCGGGGGTGAGGATGCTGAGCGCCTCGGCCCGCGTCACGCCGTCGGCGTCGAGGCCGAGCGAGAGCGAGATCAGCACGATGCCGAGCGCCGGGATCATCGGCTCCAGCCGGCGCGCGCGGCGATAGGCGAGGATCAGGAAATGCTCCGCCGGCGCTTCGGCCTGCGCGCGGCCGCGCGCCTGCAGGATGTGCTCCGCCGCCGCCCAGAACTGGAAGGCGCCGCCGAGCAGCCACAGGAAGTCATAGGCCTGGCCGACCTCGTATTCGCGCCCCAGCAGGCTGAGGCCATAGAGCGTCTCCGCCGTCGCGTGGCAGCCGAGGCCGAGCACCAGCAGGGTCAGTACCACGCGCTTGCCGCCCCAGACATAGAGGCACAGCGACAGCGCGCCCATCAGGAACGCCGCGTCGTAAAGCAGCGGATAGGCGATCGACGTCGCCACGTAGAGCGGCCCATCCTCGTTGCCGACGATGGCCTCGCTGACATGCAGGCCGACGGCGACATAGACCGCGGCGCCGATCATGATCAGCTGGCTGACCAGCTTCGGGCCCAGCGAGGCGCCTTTCGGCTTCTCGCCGAAATACATCAGGCCGATCGCGTAGATCGGCGCGAAGGCGAGGTAGAACAGGTCGCTGATCGCCGGGAAGGGCGTGCTCACCAGGGCGATCAACTCGTAATAGTCCCAGATCAGCTGCGCCACGAACCAGGAGCCGGCGGCGACGGCGAAGCAGGCCCAGGCGGTGCGGTCGCGCCCCTGCAGGCGCAGCGCCGCCAGCACGCTGATCAGCGCGGTGGCGAAATAGGTGATGGTCCAGGCGCCGTCGACCCACCAGTGGCGGGCGCTCTCGGTCTCCGGTTCGAACACGGCGAAGCCGAGGATGAACAGGGTCCAGCCCGCCAGGGTGACGACGCGCCAGCCGCTCGACCGGCGCGGCACGGCCCCGGCGGGTGCCGCCGCGGATTCCGGCGTCGCAGCGAAGCTCGGCGCGGCAGCGGGCGACGGGCCCGCCGATGGCGTGTCCCCTGCGCTCATGCGCGGCCACCTCGAGGCGTGGCGGGAGTCGTGGCGTTGATCCGGTTCACGGCAATGCGGCTTTCCCTGCGCACGGCGACGCCGCGCAGCGCCCCGCCCGGCATTCCCCCTCCGGTCCGAGGCACGAAGGATAAAAGCCTAGGGGTCCTGGGTTAACGAAGGGTAAAACCGGCGTCCGGGCGCTTCACGGCGCGGCCCGCCCATTGCGCCGCCCTATTGCGTCATTGGGGCGCCGGTCCTGGCCAGCCAGGCGCGGACGTTCTGCAGCGACTGGCTGATCACCTGGTCCATGTCGAGATAGCGGTAGGTGCCGCAGCGGCCGATGAACTGCATCGTGGTTTCCGCCCGCGCCAGTTCCTGGTAGCGGCGATAGAGCGCCTCGGGCGCGCCGTCGCTGGTCTTCACCGGGTAGTAGCGCTCCATGTTGTTCTCGTGATCGGCGCAGGGCTCCTCCAGCGTCACCGTCTTGCTGCCGGTCTCCGCCACCACGTGGCCGGGCAGCAGGCTCCAGTCGCTTTGCCGGGTGTAGATCCCGTCATCGGTGAAGTTCACCTGCGCGGTGTCGCCCAGCGCGTAGCTGCGCGGCTCCGTGCGGTGGTGGAAGCGCAGCGAGCGATAGGGCAGCGGCCCCAGCGCGCCGTCGAAATACTCGTCGATCGCCATCGAGTTGAAGCAGAAGGCGAAGCCGCGCCGCAACGCCTTGTCGAAGGCGGTCCCCAGGCTGACGCGGATCCGCGGATGGTCGAGGATGCGCCCGATGAGCGCGGTATAGCCGCCTTGCGGCAGGCCCTGGTGCCGGTCGCCGGGGAAATAGCGGTCGTCGGTGTCGAAGCGCAGCGGAATGCGGCTCACCACCGCGGCCGCCATCTGCTCCAGCTCGAGGCCCCACATCTTCCGCGTATAGGGGCGGAAGAACAGGTCGGTCAGTCTGCTGCCGATCCTGGACTGCAGGTATTCCGCCGCATTGGCCGGCGCGGCGATCGGCACGGCGAGGCGGGACAGGAAATCCTGCGCCGCCTCCGCGGTGGCGAGATTTTCGCCGAACACCGCGTTCAGCGTGGTGCGGTTGATCGGCAGCGGCACGCAGCGGCCGAGTGCGGCGACATGGGCGCCGACGCGATGCTCGTAGGGCAGGAAATCGGCGAAGCGCCGCAGCCAGTCCATGACCCGGTCGCTGGAGGTGTGGAACAAATGTGGCCCATAGACGTGTCGACGCACGCCCGTGGAATCCACCGTGTCAAACGCATTTCCGGCGATGTGCGGGCGGCGGTCGATCACCTCGACCTGCCAGCCCTGCTCGGCCAGCTCGCGCGCATGGACCGCGCCGGCGAAACCCGCGCCTACCACCAGGATCGCCGTCATCGCCCGCGTGCCGCCCTTTCCAGCCTGCCCCTATCGAATTGAGCCGGACGATGCTATCAGATGGCGCCATTACGGGTAAGTCGCGGGCATGGGTAAGTCGTGGTGCTGATTGCCCGGATGACGATTGCGTGGGGATCTGGCTTTTGAGTGAGCTGTGTATTCTGGTGACCGGTGCGGCCGGCTTGATCGGCAGTGCCGTGGCGAAATCGTTGCGCGCGGAAGGCGCGCAGGTGCTGGCCCTCGACCTGCGCGAGACGCGCGGCGGCACCCGTGGCGATCTCCGCGACCGCGCGACGCTGGCGCCCCTGGTGGAGCAGGCCGACGGCATCCTGCATTTCGCCGCGGTGTCGCGGGTGATCGAGGGCGAAAAGCACCCCGATCTGTGCTGGAGCGTGAATGCCGAGGCCACCGGGCAGCTGTTGTCGCTGGCGCTGGCCGGCCGGCGCCGGCCCTGGGTCGTCTATGCCAGCTCGCGCGAGGTCTACGGCCAGCAGGAAGCGCTGCCGGTGCCGGAGGACGCGCCGCTGAGGCCGAAGAACATCTATGCCCGCAGCAAGGCCGAAGCCGAGCGCCTGATGGGCGAGGCCCGCGCGGCGGGTCTCCGCAACGCGATCCTGCGTTTCTCCAACGTCTATGGCACGGTTGGCGATCACGCCGACCGCGTCGTGCCGGCCTTTGCCCGCGCCGCGGCGGCGGCGCAATTCTCTGGAGGCGCCGCGGCGGCGCGAAGTGGAAGCGGCTCTGCCGAGGCTTGCGTGCGCGTCGACGGCGCCGCCTGCACCTTCGATTTCACCCATGTCGCCGATGTCGCCGACGGTGTGATGCGCGTGGTGCGCCAGCTCGCCGCGGGCGAAACGAAGCTGCCGCCGATCCATTTCGTCACCGGCCGGCAGACGTCGCTGGGCGAGCTGGCCGGGCTGGCCGCGGCGCATGGCGGTCCGACGCTCCGCGTGGTCGAGGCGCCGGCGCGCGGCTTCGACGTGCACCGCTTTGCCGGCGATCCGGCGCGGGCGCAGGCGCTGCTCGGCTGGCGCGCGACGACCGGCATCGAAGCCGGCTTTGCCCGGCTGGCCGAGGATTTCGGCGCTGCGCTGGCGGAAGCGCCCGGCACGGCCCTGGCCCGGCCCTGACCGCCGCGCCACGGGAGTCAGCCCAGGAAATCGGGATTCAGAGCGCCGGCCCGGGATGAACGAAGGCCTTGGGCTTCCACTGCTTGCGCCAGGGTCTTGCCCGCCACCAGACGCGCAGCTTCGCCTTCATCGGCACCTTCTGCCGCTGATAGAGTCCGGGCATGTGGGAATTGCCGCTGACGCCGTCGGCGGCGCGGCAGACCTCGTCCACCTGCGCGCAAAGGCCCCGGAGTTCCGGCCGCTCCGTCACCACGCGCGCGTATTCCTCGAGAATGCCTGAGCGCTCGATCTTGTCGCGCTGGAAGATGAAGGCGTAATGCGCGGCGATGGTGTCGCCGCAGAAGCAGCTGCGCTTGCCGAGCCGCGCCGGGATGACGACGCTGAGGTCCTCCTCCTCCTGCTCGCCGATCTGGCCGACCACCGGCGCCAGGTCGCGGCCGAACCAGCTGAGCGCGTTGATCGAGAAGCGGTTGAGCGCGATCTCCCGCGGCGGCAAATGCAGCCTTGCGGTCTCACCCTTGGCGATGAGGTCGAGCAGCAGCCGGTGCAGGCCGAGCGCCAGATAGGGGTCGCGCCAGCCGAACTCGTCCATGCAGGCGGCGCGCACATAGCGCGTCGGCGTGATCTTGCCCAGGATCTGCAGCTGGAACGAACAGAGGGCATTGTTGATGATGAGCGGCATGACCATGAAGTATTCGGGATGGTCGACGCGGAAGCGCAGCAGCGTCTCGAAGAATCCCGGCTCCAGCCACACCACGTCGTCGTCGAGACGGATATAGATCGTGTCGGGATCGCAGGCGGTGACGTGGAACTGGCCGATCGATTCGATCGCCGGCGGCCGGCCATCCGGATGGCGCACCAGCCGCACCCGGGGGTCGAGCCGGGCGACGCCTTCGAGGAAGGCGATGTCGCCCGCATCCGGCGTGTTCATCCAGATGTCGTAGCGGTCGACGAGGGGGGAGGCCAGCACCTGCGGCACCAGCAGCCGCATGAAGCGCCGCCGCCCGGCCGGCGTCACGCAGACGATCTTGTGATTCTCGAACATGGAACCCCGTTGGCGCGTCGCAAAGCGCGCCGAACGTAGCGGGATTCAAACGGCGGGAAAAGGGCCGCGCCGGGCGTGCGGCGGTCCTGGACGGCTGTGGAGTTGGATGGACGACCCGCAAGCGCGGCCGGCGGCCGGCGCGCCGCGCGGACCGGCGAAAGCCGTCGCCTAGCCCTCTTCCTTGCCGAATAGCTTGCATTCTAAAGGTTGTAGATAGCAGTTGTCACAACTCAGACGCGAATGCAATCTAGGCTAAGATGAGTTCGTCTGGAGGGGTCATGGTATCGCCTGAAGACTCGATGACAATCGATTCGAGACTGGCAACCAAAACTGAGCGCAGCGCAGCCGCCGAGAGATTATTGGCAGCCGCCAACAATGGCGTGAAATCTACTAGAGCGCTGTTTTTCTGGTACGTGAGTGCTCTTGTATATGCTTTGATTTCAGTCGCCAACATAACGGATGAGCAGCTTCTACGAGAGTCTCCCCTGAGACTACCTATCCTTAGCGTCGATATTCCTTTGGTCGGGTATTTTGTGTCCCTCCCATTGGTCGTGGTTCTTATACATTTGGAAGTCCTGACCCAATTTGCCTTGCTCTCAAATACAG
>JBGAGP010000159.1:0-9963 GCA_044226685.1 Dongiaceae bacterium | reverse complement strand
TGCAGGCTATCGCTACTTCATCATGCCGGTGCCGTTCCACGGCCCGTCCGAGACCTGGAAGCTGGTGGTGCGCGTGCCGGAATCTGCCATCGTAGGTCCCGCCATCCGGTCGGCGGAAGTGAACGCCGCCGTCACCCTCGCCATCCTGCTGGTCGGCGTCACCCTGTTCTGGTGGATGGGTGGGGCGATGGCGCGGCCGATCGTCGGCCTCGCTTCGCTCACCCGCGCCATCGCCAATGGCGAGCTTGAGCGCGATATCTCCGGCGTCGCGCGCAAGGACGAGCTGGGTGACCTGTCGCGCGCCGTCGCCGTGCTGCGCGACGGGCAGATCGAGCGTCGCCGCCTGGCCGAGCAGCAGGAAGCGGGCAAGCGCAACGCGGAAGCGGAGCGCAAGCACGTCATGCTCGACCTCGCCGATCGCCTGGACGCCAACGTCAAGCGCGTGCTGGGCTCGGTCGAGACCTCGGTGAAGGGGCTGCAGGACGACGCCAAGGCGATGTCGCGCATCGCCGACGAGAGCTCGCAGCAGGTGGTGATGGTCTCCTCCGCCACGCAGCAGGCCTCGGCCAACGTGCAGACGGTCGCGGCCTCCTCGGAAGAACTCTCCGCCTCGATCGCCGAGATCAGCGGCCAGGTCGCCAAGAGCACCAATGTCGCCCAGGAAGCGGTGGCCGAGATCGACCAGGCCAACGCGACGATGGCGGAGCTGGTCGATTCCTCGCAGAAGATCGGCGCCGTCATCCGCCTGATCAACGACATCGCCGAGCAGACCAACCTGCTGGCGCTCAACGCCACCATCGAGGCGGCGCGCGCGGGCGAAGCGGGCAAGGGCTTCGCCGTTGTCGCCTCGGAGGTGAAGAACCTCGCCAACCAGACCTCGAAGGCGACCGAGGAGATCACCGGCCAGATCTCCGCCATGCGCGATTCGACGGACAAGGTGGCCAAGGCCATGGGCAACGTCACCGGCACGATCCAGCAGGTGAACGAGATTTCCAGCTCCATCGCCGCGGCGGTGGAGGAGCAATCGGCGGCCACGCGCGAGATTTCCAGCAACGCGCAGCAGGCCGCGACCGGCACCCATCAGGTGAGCGACAATATCGGCGGCGTGGCCGATGCCGCGACCCAGACCGGCGCGGCGGCCAGCCGGGTGCTGGGCGCGACCGAGACGCTGGCCAAGGAGACCTCCGCCCTGGCGCGCGAGGTCGAGGAGTTCATCGCCCAGATCCGCAGCGCCTGAACCGTTTGCGCTGATCCACTTACCCTGAACCGGCCGCCGGGAGGTGCGGCACAGTCGCAACAATCACCCTCGCTTCCACCCCAGGATGCGGTAAGATTCGGCCCCTGCCGGTCGAGTCCCGGGCTGGATAACCGGGTTGCGGCTGTGTTAGACACCTTTTCCTAGGGGGCCGGGTCTAACTGATGAATAACCCAATGTCGGACAAGCTGCTGCTGATCAATGCCTCGATCGCCAACCGGGCGGTCTTCAAGATCACCTTCAAGGGCCGGCGCGAGATCCTGGCCGCCGGGGATGCGGGAGAGGCCATGCGGCTCGCCGACCGCCGCCCGCCGGATCTGATCGCCGTCGACATCGGCGACGACCAGGATGCCGGCATCGTCCACGGCATGATCAAGCATTTCCGCAACGCGCCCACGACGCGCACCGTGCCGATCGTGCTGCTGGCCAGCGCGGCGCAGGAGCCGGTGGCGATCCGCGGCCTTGCCTTGGGCGCCGTCGACTTCATCGCCAAGCCGCTGAGCCCCCTGGTGCTGGCGGCGCGGGTGCAGCGCCACCTCGACATGAAGCAGGAACGCGACACCCTGGTGCACCAGGCCGGTATCGACCTGGTCAGCGGCGTCGCCAGCCTGTCGCATTTCGACGCCCATGCCGAGCGCGAATGGCGTCGCGGCCTGCGCCACCACACCCAGGTTTCGGTCGCGGTCATCGATATCGACAACTTCCGCGCCTACAACGAACAGCACGGCTACACGGCGGGCGACGAGGTGCTGCGCCAGCTGGCGACCGCGCTGGCGGCGGAGATCCGCCGCCCGGTCGATCTGCTGGCGCGCTATCACGGCGACCAGTTCGTGGCCCTGATGCCCGACACCGACGTGGCCGGCGCCCAGCACGTGGCGCAGCGCCTGCTTGGCCGGGTGCGCGACCTGCGCCTGCCCTTCGCCGAGAGCGATGCCGGCCAGGTGACCGTTTCCATCGGCCTCGCCACGCTGGAGCCGAAGACCCGCGAGGGCATGCCGGAATTCCTCAGCCTCGCCGCCGAGGCACTGGTCGGCGCCAAGCATAGCGGGCGGAACCAGCTGAAAGTGTTGCCGTAGCGGCAAGCTCCCTCGATCCGGTCATTCTCGTCATGCCAGGGCTTGGCCCTGGCATCCACGAGTTTGCTCGCAACGATCGCACCCGCGCCCGTCGAGACTCGTGGATGGCAAGGCCAAGCCTTGCCATGACGGGTTTGGATGTAGAGTAGTCGCGCCGGCCAACCAAATCCGCTAGCGTCCGGCATCACCTCACCGGCGAATCAGGCGCATCGACATGGATCTCGTTCTTCTGCTGAAAGCCGTCATCCTCGGCATCGTCGAAGGCTTGACCGAGTTCCTGCCGATCTCCTCCACCGGGCACCTGATCCTGGCCGGCGAGCTGCTCGACTTCAACGACGAGAAGGGCAAGGCCTTCCTGATCATGATCCAGACCGGCGCCATGCTGGCGGTCATGTGGCAATACCGGATGAAGTTCATCGCCCTCATCATCGGCCTGTTCACCCGCCGCCCGGAGCAGATCTTCGTCGCCAAGCTGTTCGTCGCCTTCCTGCCGGCGGCCATCGTCGGCCTGCTTTTCGCCGGCCTGATCAAGTCCTACCTGTTCGGCTCGCTGCCGGTGGCGGTGGCCCTCATCGTTGGTGCCCTGGTGATCCTGGCGGTGGAGCGCTCCTACAAGTCCTGGCGCATCGACAGCATCGAGGAGATGACCTTCCGCGACGCCTTCCTGGTGGGGCTGGCGCAATGCTGCTCGCTCATCCCCGGCGTGTCGCGCGCGGGGGCCACCATCATCGGCGGCATGCTCTGCGGCCTGTCGCGCAAGGCGGCGACGGAATTCTCCTTCTTCCTCGCCGTGCCGACCTTGATCGCCGCCGGCGGCTATGACCTGGTGAAGCACCGCCACGAGTTCTCCGCCGACGATCTCGGCATCCTGGCGGTCGGCACCATCGTGTCGTTCATCGCTGCGCTGCTCTGCATCCGCTGGCTGCTGCGCTACGTCTCCAGCCATAATTTCACGATCTTCGCCTGGTACCGCATCGCGCTCGGCGTGCTGATCCTGCTCGTGATGTGGTAGGCGTCGGAGGGTCGCATGGGTCACTACATCCGCATCCTGTCGCCCAGTGAAATGCGCGTGCCGCTGACGCGGCTGATGGAGGCGCTCGAGGATCTGGGCGCACCCGTCGCCATCTCCGGCGACAGCGCGGAGACCACCTGGCGCCAGATCGTGCTCGCCCATCCGGAAGGCAGGGATATCGCGACCGTCGAATGCGACCTGGTCGAGCCGGGCAGCCTGGCGGAGGAGGAGATCGGCGAACTGCTCGAGGAGATCGCGGAGGCGCAACCCGCTTCCGCCGCCGCCTGGCTCAAAGCCTACCTGCCCAAGGTCAAGGCGATCTACGCGATCCAGGTCGTCGCCGGCGCGGAGGAAGGCGAAGGCTGGGACGTTGTCGACACCATCCGCCAGACGTTGATGGAACAGGCCGGCGGCATCATCCAGGCCGACGACGAAGGCTACAGCAACGAGGACGGCTACCACATCCTCTGGCAGTTCGCCGACGACGTGGAAGGCACGTGGTGGATGGCGGTGCTGAAGAACGGGCGCTGGAAGAAGTTCGAGATGGACCTGGGCGATCCCAATCACCGCGCCGCATTCCTGGCGGGCGAAGTCCCGGCTGGTGTCGAGATCGTGGAGTAGAGCGACGGCGGGAGCCGCATAGTGATTGCGCGGATGACATCAGCTGTGCTGCTCATGATCTGACTCTGGCAGCAGACCCGTGCTCTGATGTTGTGCGAGGGCATCGAGATCGCTTTCCTCGACGGCCATGAAGGTGACTTCGAAGCCCTCTTCCTGAATCTCTGAGTCGGTGTCGGAACCGAGCGGTGAGACCCGAATACTCCTGGCGAGATCCGCGTCGACTAGCGTCCAGACATCAAGCGGACGCTTTGCTTCATAGCGGCAGGCGTCCGACTGCAGGTGCCATCGCACGTGGCATTCATAGTGTTCGGCGGGATCGGCATCGGCGGCCCAAAGCAGGTGCTGTGCCATCGTCCGCAGTGCGGCGGGATTTCCATAGAGCGTCACGCCGTCCTTGCGCACGGCGATGCAGAGGCGTGTTCCTGGCACTTGTCGTGGCCGCTCCATCTCTCCTCCCCAAGGCGATTGATCCACCCCAAAAACAAATCGGGGCCGGCAAGCCGACCCCGATCAACCGTTTCCTCGCTGAAGCGGCGACTAGTAGCCTTCGCGCTCCAGGCGCTTGCGCAGCAGCTTCCGATGACGCCGCACCGCTTCCGCCTTCTCGCGCGCCTTCTTCTCCGAGGGCTTCTCGTAGTTCCGGCGCATCTTCATTTCGCGGAAAATGCCCTCGCGCTGCATCTTCTTCTTGAGCGCGCGGAGGGCCTGGTCGACGTTGTTGTCTCGGACGAGGACTTGCACGGTTGATCCAACTCCCAATTCTCTGTCTTCGGCCGGTCCATCCGCCAGCCGGGTAAAGCCGCAAAAACACATCGGGCGGCATCGGGCCGCCCGTGGATTGGCGCGGTGTGTAGCACAGGCGCGGGCCCTTGTGAAGGCCCGTCGAGGCTTCCGGCCGGGGCGATTTTAGCCCATATTTCAAGGGGAAAGGGAGGGCGGAGGGCATGGCGATCCTGAAAATCGCGCGCATGGGCCACCCGGTGCTGAAGCACCGGGCCGAGCCGGTGCCGGAGCCGATTTCCCCGGAGATTCAACAGCTTGTGCGCGACATGGCGGAGACCCTGCAAGATATCGGGGGGATCGGCCTGGCCGCCCCCCAGGTGCATGTCTCCAAGCGAGTCGTGATCTTCTTCGTCCCCGGTAGCCGGCGCACCGGGGAGGGCGAGACGAACGAGGACATCCCGCTGACCGTCCTCATCAACCCGGAGATCGAGCCCCTGTCGGAGGAGACGGCCGTGGGGGTGGAAGCCTGCCTGTCGGTCCCCGGCCTCGCCGGCCAGGTGCCGCGCTGGACCCGCATCCGCTACCGCGCGCTGGATCTGCATGGCCGCATGTTCGAGCGCGAGGCGAGCGGCTATCATGCCCGGGTGGTGCAGCATGAATGCGATCATCTCGACGGCATTCTCTACCCCATGCGGATGACGGACCTGTCCTCGCTGGCCTTCGTCGAGGAGATGCGCCGCTTCGGCGAGGAAGACGTGGAGGAGGAGTGAGCATGGCCGGTTACGATCGCGACGCCGACCGCGTGGCCTTGCTGGAGGCGATCCTGTCCCACGCCGCCTTCGACGGCTGGTCGCAGACCGCCTTCGACGCCGGCGCGCGCGAGGCCGGCATTCCCGCCGACCGCGCGCTGAACGCTTTTCCCGGCGGCATGGCGGAGGTGCTCGCCTTCCACAACGAGATCGCCGACCGCCTGATGCTCGAAGACATGGCGAAGGCCAACGTGGCCGAGATGCGGGTGCGCGACCGCGTGACCTTCGGCGTCAAGGCGCGGCTGCAGCGCCATCTGCGCCACCGCGAGGCGATCAAGTCGGCCTGCTCGTTCCTGTCGATGCCGTTGAACGCGCCGCTGGCGCTGAAGCTGCTCTACCGCACCGTCGATGCGATCTGGTACGCGGCCGGCGACACCGCGACGGATTTCAACTTCTACACCAAGCGCGGCCTGCTGGCCGGGGTCTATTCCGCGACCCTGCTCTACTGGCTCAACGACCGCTCGCCCGATTGCGCCGACACTTGGGCCTTCCTCGATCGCCGCATCGAGGAGGTGATGCAGGTGCCGAAGCTGCTCGGCCGCCTCGGCAACCTGACGGACCGCCTGCCCAACCCGTTCCGCGTCGCGCAGCGCATGCGCCCTGGCGGCGGCCGCAAGGGCCATTTCCGCACGCGGGCGCGGCAGGTCTGAGGCGCCGCTGTTTCACGTGAAACAAGTTGCGCCCCGTCACGCGCGGGACGCTGTTCCGCCTACATAAGATCGTAGGGATGCTGCCAGCCCGGCAGGGCCGCGATGTCGTCCAGCCAGCGCGAGAGGTTCGGCCAGCGGGTGCGCTCGAGCTGGGCCTGGTCGAGCCAGAAGAGATAGCCGCAGCAGGAGATGTCGGCCACGGTCGGGAAATCGCCGAGCAAGAACCTGCGGCCCGAAAACTCGGAATCGAGGCGGCCGAGATCGGCCAGGGCGCGCTCTTGCAGCCAGGCGAGCACGTCCTTCGGCGTCTCCGGTTCCCAGCGCAGGGCATAGCGCAGATTGGGCACCGAGATGCCGATGCGGTTGGCTTCCCAGAACAGCCATTCGCGCACCTGGTCGTGGTCGATCGCGTCGCGGCCGTAGAGCTTGTGCTCGCGCTGCGCCAGGTGCAGCAGGATGGCGTCCGACTGCACATAGGCCTGGCCGCGGTCGACCAGCACCGGCACCTCGCCGAACCGGCTCACGGTGCGAAACTCCGCCGGCCGCTGGTCACGCGACAGGGCGAGGTCGACCGGCCGGTATTCGTGCGGCACCTGCATCAGCGTCAGCGCCAGCCGCACCTTGTAGGAATGCCCGGATTCGCGATTGCCGTAGAGGAGGAGGTCCATTCAATTCGCCTGCAATTCGTCAGCGGTCCGCCACATTAACCGTGGGGCAACCAAATTCGCGCCATAGTCGCAATGGCATACTTAATATCCATATCATGCATTCCATTGCCTCATGCGATTTATCTCACTCTCTCTGGTGCTCTCATTGCTCCTGACCGGTTTCCAATCGCCGGCAAGGGCCGAAACTGTTGGCGAAGTGGTCAGCCGGGTACAGACCAACCTTAATCGCGTCGCAGCCGGTCTCGACCCAATCGCATCCTCGTCTTACCCGCTGGCGGCGGACCGACTGGTTGATGTGCTGGACGGCCTCTTGTCCGACGACCCAATACGTGTGTCGACCGCTGACCGCCTCCTGTCTGAAATAGAGGTCCAGACGTATGTGACATTGAGACGTCTGGATCGCGCGATATCTCCGCAGAGTCGTAGGCGACGCGCTCCCTCGGAATTGCTCGCCCAATTCGGTCGAATTGAGAGTGCATCAAGTGACAAGGCTTGGGAGCAGTGGCGCTCAAATCCCTGGTTTCGCTTCTCCCTAGTCGCAAACAAGGTAGTCAAGACCCTGGCCTGGAATGACTGGAGTGCGGTTCAAGAGAATCAGGTTGGCGCCATCCGGGTGCCCTGCATCCTGGAGAGCCGAGTTCCCAAGCTCCCAAAATACTCCGGCCTTCGTACCGAATTGGGGTCCCTGACCACTTGCCCAAGTGGTCCGCCGTATGCCGATGTAACTCCTCCGCGTGGGGCCGTCGACGCCACCCGTTTTGTCTGGGACCTGCGAGCAGCGGTACGATCGCATCAGCCCGACATCGGGCAACCGGATGATCCGGGCGGCATGACTTGGAGATGGGCGCGGCTGCACATGGCGGATCAACCCATCCAGGCAGAAGCGTTGCTTCGCGCGTCGGCCGATCCGGAAGCCAAGTATCAGCATGCGCTGTACCTGTTCTTCTTCCGCCCGCCGAGTGTCGAGCGGGATGAGTCCATCCGACGGGATATGGGCGTCTATCTCACTTACTTGCGGGAGACGTGGGAGCAGGGCAATTCCGAATACGACATTGACAAGGAGCCAGAGCTGGTCAGCCGGCTCAGCGTCGGTGAATTGGTCGCCGGCCGGATCTATACGGACGAAATCCCATGCCTGTTGCTGGTGAAAGTCCCCGGCTGGGTCGCCGTCACCGAGCCCGCCTTTGGAAGCACGCGAGACTACTTTCTGCCCCGGAGCGGCTGTGACGAACGTGATTCCCTGCTGGCCGGGTTCCCGTTTCGAGAATTCAGGGAGTTTCATGACCTTGCGAACGCGGCGGCGGTACCGTTCTCAGGTGGCGGCTCCATTCGCTACTCGCTGTTCACCGACCAACTCTCGACCGGGTACTGGCTGATGTTCGATCCGTCAAAGTTTGCGTCCGATTCGACGCCTTCGGTGCCACGGCCCTATCAGACATGGGGCTACCAGTCCCTGAGCAATCAAAGCTTGTATCGGCGAATCGCCGCAGTCTACCCGCAGCTAAAGGAGAAGCTCGCCAGATTCTATCGCCGTTTTGGATTGGAGGGAGCAGCCGCCGAGCGGGTTGCCGAGGCCGGTCTCTACGAGTTTGCCTTTGGAGCGGACTGCGGAGCGGCGCCGCCGCCGCCCTCATTTCGAAAGCTCTTGCTCGATGACGCGGGCGTGGATGAGATCGAAGCCTTTGCCAAGGGGAATACCTGGCATGACGGGTCCAGCCTGGCCCCGTTCCGAAATTGCGGCGATCACGTGATGGATCCCTTGGCCCATATCGCGGTTGTCAACGTGCCAGCATTCGAATTCCTGCAGAATCTGTGCGGCACCTTGCCCCCGGAGCGCAAGCTGGGACTTGATTGTGAAATGGCGATTGATGAGCGGAATAGCTTTGGCAAGACTCCGCTGATGACTGCCGCGCAGCACGACAGGCTTGATGCGGTTGCTTGGCTGCTTCAGAACGGCGCTGACGTCGCTGCCGTCACCGACACGACGTCTCTTGCTTTCGGACGGCGAACGGCATTGATGTACGCGGCGGCGAGCGCCTCAATACCTGTCATATCAGCCCTGCTCAATGCTGGTGCGGACCCGCACCAGGCCGATACGATGGGCAAGTCGGCAATCGACTATTTGCTGGGAGCTGGTCCAGAGGGAGAGCCGCCCAATCCAAACATCCCGGACAGTGATTTCAAGGTCGCCTACGACCTGCTCCGCTAGCGCAGCCGTTCCGCCACCAGCTCCTGCAGCCGCCACAGGAAGCGGTCGTGGATGCCGAGTTCCTCGCATTTGAGCACGGTTTCCAGCAGGTATTCGGCGCCGGTGCCGCCCTCGCCGCAGGCCTTGGCCAAGTGGTCGGCGACGACGGTGTCGTCGATGCGGCCGGCATAGCGCTCGCTCTCGGTGTTGGCGGTGAAAGCGATGCCGCGCACGGCACCTTGCATGGTGGTCAATTTGACCCAGCGCGGGCGGTAGCCGTTGCTCATCATCTCGCGCTTCCAGACCGCCGAGACCTTCTCGCGCACGCCGGGCGCCGCCAGCCGATAGGCGACGCCGCGGCAGGCGCCGCCCTTGTCCAGCGCCAGCATCAGCCCCGGATTGTGTCGCGAGCCGCGCCAGCGCCATTGCCACAAGCAGAAGCGGCGGTGCCAGCCGTTGAGCAGCGCCGGCCGCGCCTCGGCGAAATCCATTTCCGGCTTCCACATCAGCGAGCCGTAGCCGAAGACCCAGAGGTCGCCTTCGTCGTGCTGCAGCAGGATGCGGTCGAGATAGGCGGCCAGTTCCGCCTCGCTCAGCAGGCGGTGGGCGGCGGGATCGTCCTTCGGGCGATCGGGAAAGCGCGCCGCGATCATCTCGCGCGTGAGGGCGAGGTTGCGAGGGGCCTGCGGCTTCATTTCTGCTTTTTCGCCGGCCGCATCTCGAAGGTCTGGGTCAACGACTTCACCTCGTGCAGGGCGAAGGAGGTCTCCATCGAGCTGATGTTGCTGACCGAGCGCAGCACCGTCTTGACGAAATCGTCGTAGGCGTCGAGGTCGTCGACCAGCACGCGGAGCAGGTAGTCGCGCTGGCCGGTCATCAGATGGCATTCCTGCACCTGCGGCGCCTGGCGGATGGCGCGCTCGAAGGCCTCGATGGTCTCGTCGCTGTGGATGGCGAGCTT
>JBGAGP010000158.1:0-10039 GCA_044226685.1 Dongiaceae bacterium | reverse complement strand
GCGGAGCGCGCGGGCGAGAACCGCCGGCGCGGCGACAAGAAGCGATGGGACGGCAATTCGTCCGGGGGAGACATGAACGCTGAGCCATCATTGTTCGGACTGCTCGGCTGGGGCGCCAACGGCTGGAGCGACGAGCTCGCCTATGGCTTGCTGCTCACCATCCAGATTTCGGTCTGCAGCTATTTTTTCGCCTTCCTGCTCGGGCTGCTCGGCGCCGGCGCGAAGCTCAGCGGCAACAAGTTCCTCTATCGTCTGGGCGACCTCTACACCACCTTGGTGCGGGCGATCCCCGAGCTGCTGCTGATCATCCTCATCTTCTATGCCGGCGGCAGCGCCATGAAGGCCGTGCTGGTCGGAATCGGCATCGTCGAGGAGGATTTCCAGGTCAGCGCCTTCGCCGCGGTGGTGGTGGCGCTGGGGTCGATCTACGGCGCCTACCTCACCGATGTGCTGCGCGGCGCGATCGAGGCGATCCCCAAGGGCCAGGTCGAGGCGGCGCGCGCCTACGGCATGCGCGGCGCCCTGCGCTTCCGGCGCATCGTCTTCCCGCAGATGATCCGCTATGCCATTCCCGGCATGGGCAACCAATGGCTCAACATCACCAAGGACAGCGCGCTGGTCAGCGCCGTCGGCGCCTTCGAGGTGCTGAAAAATGCCAACATCGCGGCGGCGGCGACCAAGGAGTACCTGTTCTTCTACACCACGGCGGCGTTCATCTTCCTGTGCCTGACGATCGTGTCGATGATCGGGCTGACGCGGATCGAGAAGCGCGCCAATCGCGGCGTGCGACGGGCGTGAGGGGACCATGATGACCGTCGATCAATGCGCCGCGCTCTCCGACGTCCTGCTGCAGATGGAGCAGGCGGCGAAATTCAGCCCCTGCTATCTCGCCGTCCATGTCATGCCGCTGCTGATCGCGGCGATCCCGCTGTCGATCCTGCTCACCGTCGTCTGCGGCATCATCGGCAACATCCTGGCGGTGCCGGTGGCGGTGGCCCGGATCAGCCCAAATCCCCTGCTCTGGGTGCCGTCCTACCTGTTCATCCTGCTGATGCGCGGCACGCCGCTGATCGTGCAGATCTACCTGATCTATTACGGCCTGGGGCAGGTGTTCGGCGACATCCGGATCGACGGCAAGCCGCTGATGCGTGTGCTGCCGTTCCTGCGCGACGGCATCTGGTACGCGATCTTCGCGCTCAGCATCAACACGGCCGGCTATACGGGCGAGATCCTGCGCGGCGCGATCCTGGCGGTGCCCCACGGCGAGATCGAGGCCGGGCGCGCTTTCGGCATGTCGAAATGGCTGATCTTCCGCCGCATCACCCTGCCGCGCGCCATCCGCATCTGCCTGCCGGCGATGAGCACGGAGACGGTGCTGCTGCTGAAGGCGACGTCGCTCGCCTCACTGGTGACGGTCTACGAGGTGCTGGGCACCGGCCGCTACATCATGCAGCAGGATCTGCGCTACTACGAACCGCTGGTCGGCGGCGCCATCATCTACGTGATCCTGGTCTTCATCCTGACCCGGATCCTGAACTGGTTCGAGCGCTATCTGAACAAGGACCGGGTTCGCCCGGTTTCCAGCGGCGCTGTGCCTCTGCCGGCGAAGGCCTGAGCGGCTATTTCTCGTCTTTCTTCTGGTTCGCCTGATTCTGGTTCGCCTGGGCCAGGCTCTCGAGCTGCTTTTGCAGCGCCTGCATCTGCGACTTGAGGTCGTCGAGATCGTTGCCTTTGGCTTCCGGCCTGGCGGTGGCGCTCGGTGCCGCTTCGGGCGCAGCACCCGGTTGCCCCCCCGACTGACCGGCGCGGAACGGCGACCACATGCGCATCGCCTGCTCGAAGAAGGCGATGTTCTGCTTCGACATCTCCTGGAAGCGGTCGAAGGGGAACATGCCGCCGAAGCTTTCCTTCATGTAGCTCCGCATCTGCTCCTGGTTGCGGCCGAAGGCCTCCATGCTCTGCTCGAGATAGCGCGGCACCAGGAATTGCAGGTTGTCGCCATAGAGGCTGATGAGCTGGCGCAGGAAGTTGATGGGCAGCATGGTCTGCCCCTTGGCCTCTTCCTCGACGATGATCTGGGTCAGGACCGAGCGGGTGATGTCCTCGCCGGTCTTGGCGTCCTCGACCGTGAAATCCTGGCCTTCGCGTACCATCTGCGCCAGGTAGTCCAGGGTCACGTAGGAGCTGGTCGCGGTGTTGTAGAGCCGGCGGTTGGCGTATTTCTTAATCCGCACCGCCGGTTTGCCGTTGTCGTGTCCGTTGGTCATGCGGGGAAATCCCTTATCCCTGTATGCAATGCAGCATAGCAGGTCCAACCCCCTATTTGGCAATGCAATAGCTGCATTGCGAAAGTAAGGAAGCCCCACGTATAGTTTACGCGGAAGGCAGGAGATGCATGGCCGCAGCACCTGAAAATCCCAGCCGGAATCCCGGTCGCGCGCAGCCGGATTCTGCGCAGAAATCCGGGCCCAAGCCGGGGGATGACGAGGCGGCGCGGCTGCAGGAACTTTCCCGCAAACTCCTGGATCTCTGGCAGGATCATCTGTCTGCCCTGGCCCAGGATCCGACCCTGCTGGCTCAGGCCTTGAAATTGATGACCGCCGCGGCGCCGTTTTCCTGGCTGCCCGGCTATCCGCCGCAGGGTTTTGGCGCCGGCTTCGGCATGCCAGGCGCCGCCGCCGAGGGAGGAACCGGTTTTGCCCAGCCCGCAAGCCCATTCCCGTTCGGATGGCCCTTCGCCCCAGGATCAGCCCAGGCCACAGCCCCGGCAGGCGCCCCCTTCGCCGGCGCCGCGCCGGCTGGGACCGCGACCGCTGCCACAGCATCTGGCGCTGGCACTGGCGACCTGGGGCAACTCCGCGCTCGCCTGGCCGAGCTTGAAGGCCGCCTGGCAAGGCTCGAAGGCCGCGGCTCAGTCGAGCCCGCCAGGTCCGCTGGCGCAAAACCTGGCAAGCCTCGACGCCGACCTGCAAAGGTCTGACGAAGGCGCCCTGCTCGCGGCGCTGGCGGCCGAAGGGCATCGGCGCCTCGACGGTTTTCTCGATGGCGTCACTGCTTATCGCCACCATCCCTATCGTCGCGCGCTGGCCGATCGGCCTGTCCTGTGGCGCGAGGGCACGACCGTGCTGCGCGACTATCGCGCCACGGCCGAGATGGCCGCGCCGCGCGTGCTGGTGATCCCGTCGCTGATCAACCGCTACTACATCCTCGACCTGACCGCCGACAGCTCCTTCCTCGCCGATCTGGCAGGCCGCGGCATGGCGCCCTTCGTCGTCGACTGGGATGCGCCGGGCGCGGAGGAGCAGGGCTTCGACCTCACCCGCTACATCGCCGGGCGGCTCGAAGGCGCCTTGGATGCCGTGCGGCGCGTGCCGGGCGGGCCGATCATCGTCGTCGGCTATTGCATGGGCGGCATGCTGGCCCTGGCGCTCGCGCTGCGGCGGCAGCAGGACCTGGCCGGGCTCGTCTGCCTGGCGACGCCGTGGGACTTCCATGCCGAGGGCGAGGTCCAGGCGCAGCTGATCGGCGAGATGGGCCGGCGGCTCGACCCGCTGTTCCAGGCCCTGGGCGAGATGCCGGTCGATCTGCTGCAGAGCTTCTTTGCCGCCCTCGACCCGCTCTCGATCCTCGCCAAGTTCCGCCGCTTCGGCCAGATGCCGGCGGAGAGCGACGCGGCGGCGAAGTTCGTCGCGCTGGAGGATTGGCTCAATGACGGCGTGGGCCTGGCGGCACCGGTGGCGCGGGAATGCCTCGGCGCCTGGTATGGCGACAACACGCCCGGCCGCGGCGCATGGCAGATCGATGGCAGGGCGGTGACGCCGGAGTTGCTCGACCTGCCCGCCCTGGCGATGGTGCCCAGCAGCGATCGGATCGTTCCACCCAAGAGCGCGCTGGGCTTGGCCCAACGTCTGCGGAAGGGCGAGACCCAGGTGCCGGCGGCCGGCCATATCGGCATGATGGTGGGCGGCAGCGCGCGCGCGAAGGTCTGGGATCCGCTTGAGGCTTGGATTCGGCGGCAAGTCGCCGCATCTTAGTGTCTGGACCTTGCGCAGGCGGTAAGCGGGCCCTACTGTTTGTGCAGTGCACAAATTCCGCGCGGCCCGAGAATTTTTTGAGCTTGAGCAGGCGAAATGAGGCCGCGCCACCCAACGGGAGGAGATTACCATGTCCGATGTCGTCATCGTTGCCGCTGCCCGCACGCCGATCGGCGCCTTCAACGGCGCGCTGAGTTCGCTGCCCGCCCATGAACTGGGCAAGGTCGCCATCGTCGAGGCGCTGAAGCGCGCCGGCGTCGACGCCAAGGAAGTGAGCGAGGTGATCCTCGGCCACGTGCTGACCGCCGGCGCCGGCCAGAATCCGGCCCGCCAGGCGGCCATCGCCGCCGGCATCCCGGTGGAAAGCACCGCCTATGTCATCAACCAGGTCTGCGGCTCGGGCCTGCGCAGCGTGGCGCTCGGCCTGCAGGCGATCCGCAACGGCGATTCCGAGATCGTCGTGGCCGGCGGCCAGGAAAGCATGAGCCAGTCGCCGCACTGCATGCATCTGCGCAACGGCACCAAGATGGGCGACACGCAGATGATCGACACCATGATCAAGGACGGATTGTGGGACGCCTTCAACGGCTACCACATGGGCGTCACCGCCGAGAACGTGGCCCAGAAGTGGCAGATCACCCGCGAGGACCAGGACAAGCTGGCGCTGGGCTCGCAGAACAAGGCCGAGGCGGCGCAGAAGGCCGGTAGGTTCAAGGACGAGATCGTCCCGGTCACGGTCAGCGGCCGCAAGGGCGACGTGATCGTCAGCGACGACGAATACCCGAAGCACGGCACCAGCATGGACATCCTGGCCAAGCTGCGCCCGGCCTTCAAGAAGGACGGCACGGTGACCGCCGGCAACGCGTCGGGCATCAATGATGGCGCCGCCGCCCTGGTCCTGATGAGCGCCGCCAACGCCGCCAAGCGCGGCCTGAAGCCGCTGGCCCGCATCGCGTCCTGGGCCACCGCCGGCGTCGATCCGGCGGTGATGGGCTCCGGCCCGATCCCGGCCAGCCGCGCGGCACTCGCCAAGGCCGGCTGGAAGGCGGATGAACTCGACCTCATCGAGGCCAACGAGGCCTTCGCGGCGCAGGCCTGCGCGGTCAACAAGGATCTCGGCTTTGATCCGGCCAGGGTCAACGTCAATGGCGGCGCCATCGCGCTGGGTCACCCGATCGGCGCGTCCGGCGCCCGCGTCCTAGTGACGCTGCTGCACGAGATGCAGAAGCGCAGCGCCAAGAAAGGGCTGGCGACCTTGTGCATCGGCGGCGGCATGGGAATCGCCCTCGCCGTCGAACGCTGAACAAGACAACGTCAAGAAATCATAACAAGACAGTCAGGGAGGAAGTCATGGGGCGGGTTGCAGTGGTCACCGGGGGCACCCGGGGCATCGGCGAAGCCATCTCGGTCGGGTTGAAGAAGGCGGGCTACAAGGTCGCGGCGAACTACGCGGGCAACGACGCCGCGGCCCAGGCCTTCGCGCAGAAATACGGCATCCCGGTCTACAAGTTCGATGTCGGCAATTTCGACCAGTGCAAGGAAGCCCTGGCCAAGATCACCGCGGAACTCGGCCCGGTCGACATCGTGGTCAACAACGCCGGCATCACCCGCGACGGCACGCTGCACAAGATGACGCCGCAGATGTGGGCCGAGGTGATGCAGACCAATCTCGGCTCCTGCTTCAACATGTGCCGCTGCGTCATCGACAGCATGCGCGAGCGCGGCTTCGGCCGCATCGTCAACATCGGCTCGATCAACGGCCAGGCCGGCCAGTACGGCCAGGTCAACTATGCCGCCGCCAAGTCCGGCATCCATGGCTTCACCAAGGCCCTGGCGCAGGAAGGGGCGGCCAAGAACATCACCGTCAACGCCATCGCGCCGGGCTACATCGACACCGACATGGTGCGCGCGGTACCGCCGGCGGTGCTGGAGAAGATCGTCGCCAAGATCCCGGTCGGCCGCCTGGGCCGCGCCGAGGAGATCGCCCGCGGCGTGCTGTTCCTGGTGGCCGACGATGCCGGCTTCATCACCGGCTCGACGCTCTCCATCAATGGCGGCCAGCACATGTACTGAGCCCTCCCGCGGGGCTCTGGGCGTCCAACCATCGAGGCAAGAATGGCTCTCTATCCCTTCGTCGAGGAAGCGGCGGCGAGCGCCGAAGTGCGCGCCGTCTACGAGGACATCAAGGCGACCCGCAAGGTCGACTGGATCAACAATTTCTGGAAGGTGCTGGCCAACCATCCGGCCAGCCTGAAGCAGACCTGGGACAGCCTGAAGGCGATCATGGCGCCAGGCGCGCTCGATTCCCGGACCAAGGAGATGCTCTACCTGGCCGTCTCGATCTCCAACGGCTGCGACTATTGCACCGTCTCCCACACCGCCGCGGCGCGCAAGGCCGGCATGACCGACGCGATGCTGCACGAGCTGATCGCCGTGGTCGGCATGGCCAACGAGACCAACCGCGTGGTGCAGGCCTACCGGGTCGAGCCCGACCCCAAGCTGATCGAGGCGGCGAAGGGGCCGAAGGCCTGAGCGGGTGAAGAGCGGCCCTCGGCCTTTAAGGCAAAATTAACCTAAACGGCCAACCATGTCGGGTGAAGGAGACCCGCATGGCCAAGGAGCCGGAACAGAAGGCGAGTGCCGAAGCCGAGCAGCCGCTTGCCGTGGTGGCGAGCGAGCTCGACGAGCGCACCCATGCCGAGATGCTGATGATGTATCACGAATGCGCCGATTCCGTGCGCTTCGCGAAGTTGCAGCAATGGCATACCACCGGCGGGGCGCTGCTGATCTTCGTGGTGCTCGGGATTCTCGGCACCTTCGGGCCGCGCTACGGGTTCTTCATCAAGGCGAACATCATCGTCGGCCTGGTGGTGAGCGGCGGCAGCATCTATTCCCTCGCCATCTACCAGTTCTGGCAGCAGGCCGAGCGCGGCAAGCTCGCCATGATCTCCAGCCGCCTGTCGAACATCCTGCGCGAAGTGCGCGGCTACACGCCGCCACGCGAGGCCAACGTGCACCGGTATATCCTGCTGTTCTTCATGATCGCGACGATCGCGCTCGGCAACTGGCTGCTGATCCTCTATCTCGCGCCCTATCTGCGCTACGCTTGACGGGTCCCGGATTGACGGGCCCAGCTTGACAAGCAGAGGAGCCGCGTGCGAGGCACGCGGCCGATGTCCACTTCCGCCGCCCATCCCGACCGGGAACGCCTGCGCGCCACGCTGATCGGCTTCATTGCCGTCCTGCTGTGGGCGACCCTGGCGCTGTTCACCACCGCGACCGGCGGCGTGCCGCCTTTCCTGCTGCTGAGCCTCACCTTCGGCATCGCCTTCGCGGTATCGCTGCTGCGCTGGCTCTTTCTCGCGCGGCGCGATCCGGCGGCGTTCCGCAACCTGTTCCGCCAGCCGCCGGCGGTCTGGGCGCTCGGCATCCTCGGGCTGTTCGGCTATCACGCGCTCTATTTCACCGCCCTCGACAACGCCCCGCCGGTCGAGGCCAGCCTGATCGCCTATCTATGGCCGCTGCTGATCGTGCTGCTTTCGGCGCTGTTGCCGGGGGAAAGACTGCATTGGACCCATCTGCTGGGCGGCGCCCTGGGGCTGGCCGGGGCCGGCCTGCTGGTGGCACAGCGCGGCGGCGGCGCGGTCAGCTTCGAGGCGCAATACCTGACCGGCTACCTGGCGGCGCTGGGCTGCGCCTTCACCTGGTCGATCTATTCGGTGCTCAGCCGCAGGTTCGGCACCGCGCCCACCGATCTGGTCGGCGCCTTCTGCGGCGCCACCGCGCTGCTCGGCCTCGTCGCGCACCGCCTCACGGAATCGACCGTCTGGCCCGCCGATGCCGGCGAATGGGCCGCCGTGGTGGCGCTGGGACTGGGACCCGTCGGGCTTGCCTTCTTCGTCTGGGATTACGGCGTGAAGCGCGGCGACATCAAGGCGCTCGGCGCCGGCTCCTATGCCTCGCCGCTGCTGTCGACCCTGCTGCTGATCCTGGCGGGCAAGGCGGCGGCGAGCCTTGCCGTGCTCGCCGCCTGCGCCCTCATCGTCGGCGGCGCCGTGGTCGCGTCGCGCGACCTGTGGGCGCGGCGTCGCTGAACCTCAATCGTGCGGCAGGGTCTTCTGCAGCGAGGCGCGGGTGGCGAAGGTCTTGTGCCAGGCCGCCAGCTTCGGGTGGCTGGCGCGCCAGTCGTCGGCCTTGAAGCGGAAATCGAGATAGTCGAGCACGATGGCGACGGCGAGCGTGCCGATGTCGAGCTGCGGGCCCAGGTGATCCGCCTCCAGCGCCGCCAGGCCCTGCGTCACCTTCAGCTTCTGCCGCGCGTCCCAGTCCGGCGAGCGCTGGCCGTCCGGCCGCCGCGACTCGAACATGCGCAGCACGGCGGCATCGGCCATGCCGTCGGCCAGCGCCTGGCGCCTGAGCGCGGTCCAGCGCGCCGGGCCGGCCGGCGGAAAGAACGCGCCCTTCGCCTGGGCGTCCAGGTATTCGCAGATCACCCGCGAATCGTAGAGCGTGCTGCCGTCGTCGAGCGCGAGCGCCGGCACCTTGTTCAGCGGGTTGTCCTTGTTGAGGCCGCTTGCCGGGTCGGCGGTGTTGGTCTTGACCAGCTCGATCCGGTCGGCGAGGCCGAGCTCTATGGCCAGCACGTGTACCTTGCGCACGAACGGGCTGGTGGTCGAATAGCGCAACTTCATCACGTTTCTCCTGATCGGGAAAATCGCAGCTAGAACGAATCCTTGGCGCGTCGGATGGCGGCGAAGGCGGCGACGGGGTCGCGTTCCGCGCCGCCGAATCTCGCCAGCAGCCCCGGCTGGTCGGCGCGCAGGAAGGGGTTGCAGAATTTCTCGATGCCGAGATTGGACGGGATGGTCTTGTCGCCCTGGGCGCGGGCGTGCTTGACCGCCGCGGCGAATTCGGCCAGGTCGCGGTTTTCAGGGTCCACCGTCACCGCGAAGCGGCAATTGGCCTCGGTGTATTCATGGCCGCAATAGATCCAGGTCTGGTCGGGCAGCGCGCGCAGCTTCAACAGCGACGACCACATCTGTTCCGGCGTGCCCTCGAACATGCGGCCGCAGCCGATGGAGAACAGGGTGTCGCCGCAGAATACTGCGTTGCTGCCGGAGAAATGGAAGGCGATGTGGCCGCGCGTGTGGCCGGGAATGAAGATCACCCGGGCATGATGCTTGCCGAGCTCGAAGCCGCCGGCCTCGTCCACCGCCTGGTCGATTCCCGGAATCCGGTCGCGGTCATAGGCGGGGCCGACGATCTGCGCCCCGGTCGCGTCCTTGATGCCGAGATTGCCGCCGCAATGGTCGTTGTGGTGGTGGGTGTTCAGCACATGACTGATGCGCCAGCCGCGCGCCGCCGCCGCGTCCAGCATCGGCTGCGCCTCGGACGGGTCGACCGCCGCGGTCAGGCGGCTGTCCGGGTCGTGCAGCAGGTAGCCGTAATTGTCCTTGAGCAGCGGGATCACGGCGATGTCGAGCTCTGAGACGGGCATCGGGGGTCCAGGTGCGGCCAAAATCGGCGCCCACGATAGCAGGCGATATGCCATAATCAATTGTTCACCGATGTGCCGGGACAATCCGAGCAATGTGGCAGGACGTCGTCGACCTGAAGGAGTTCTACGACCGCGAGATCGGGCGCACCGCCCGGCATCTGCTGCGGGCGCGCATCCGCGCCCTGTGGCCCGACCTGGGCGGGCAGCGGCTGCTCGGCCTCGGCTATGCCACGCCCTATCTGCGCCAGTTCCTGGGCGAGGCCGAGCGGGTGGCCGCGGTGATGCCGGCGGCCCAGGGTGTCATGCCCTGGCCGCGCGACGGTCGCGGAATGACGACCCTGGCGGATGAGACGGAATTGCCCTTTCCGGACAATTCCATCGACCGCGTGCTGCTGGTCCATGCCCTCGAATCCAGCGAGCATCCCAGCGACATGCTGGGCGAGGTGTGGCGCGTGCTGGGCGGCGGCGGGCGGCTGATGGTGGTGGTGCCCAACCGGCGCTCGCTGTG
>JBGAGP010000157.1:0-10283 GCA_044226685.1 Dongiaceae bacterium | reverse complement strand
ATCGCCTTCGTCGCCTCGGTGATCGGCGGCATGGGCTCGCTGATCGGCGCCGCGCTCGGCGGCTTCCTGGTCGGCATCGTCTCGGTCAGCCTGCAGGCCTATCTGCCGGTCGACCTCAGGCCCTATCGCGACGCCTTCGTCTTCCTCGCCTTCATCGCCTTCCTGCTGTGGCGGCCGCAGGGCATCATGTTCCGCCGCGCCGACCGGGAGCGGGTCTAGCCATGCGCATCGGTAAAGACTGGCAGACGCCGCTGCTGCTGATCGCCCTGCTGGTGGTCGTGGCGCTGCTCGGCAGCCTGGCGGCGCCGGCGATGCAGCGCACCGTCACCGAGGCGCTGGTGAAGCTGACCGTGGTCATCGGCCTCTACATCTTCGTCGGCAATTCCGGCGTGTTCTCCTTCGGCCATATCGCCTTCATGGCGATCGGCGGCTACATCTCCGCCATCCTCACCATCCTGCCGGCCAAGAAGCACGTGGCGCTGAAGCTGCCGATGCTGCTGGAGGCGGCGCAGCTGCCGGGGCCGGTGGCCATGCTGATCGCCATCGCCGCGGCCGGGCTCATCGCCCTGGCGATCTCGCTGCCCTTCGTGCGGCTGAAGGGGATCGCCCTGCCGATGGCGACCTTCGCCCTGCTGGTCATCGTCTATGTGGTGGCGCTGAACTGGACCGCGGTGACCGGCGGCCGCCAGGCCCTGGTTGGCTTGCCGCGCTACACCAACCTCTGGGTCGCCCTGGCGGCGGCGAGCGCCGCCCTGCTGGTGGCGACCGCCTATGGCGTCACCCGCCACGGCCTGGCGTTGCGCTGCTCGCGCGAGAGCGAGGTTGCCGCGGCGGCGACCGGCATCGACGTGGCGCAGGAGCGCCGCATCGCCTTCGTCATCAGCGCCGTGATCGTCGCCATGGGCGGCGTGCTGTTCGCCCATTTCCTCGGCACCATGACCGCCAACACCTTCTATCTCGACTTGACCTTCGTCACCCTCACCATGCTGGTGGTGGGCGGCATGAGGAGCCTGACCGGCGCCTGCGCGGGCGTGGCGGTGGTCTCCATCGTGTCGGAGCTGTTCCGCAGCATCGAGCGCGGCATCGATCTCGGCGGCTTCACGCTGTCGGCGCCGCCGGGCCTGCAGGAGATCGCCCTGGCGCTGGTGCTGCTGGTCATTCTGTTGACGCGCCCGCATGGCCTGGCCGGCGACTGGGAGCTGACCTGGGCCGCGCTGCGCAATATATTCAAAAGGGGAGAGTAGGCATGTACACCGCCTGCATCGATATCGGCGGCACCTTCACCGATCTGGTGCTTTACAGCCGGGAATCCGATCTCGAGATCTTCAAGTCGCCGACCACGCCGGGCGAATTCGAGAAGGGCTTCATCAACGTGCTGGGCGTGGCGGCGCAGGCGCACAAGCTCTCCCTCGGCGACTTCTTGGCCAGGACCGACCTGATCGTCCACGGCACCACCGTCTCCACCAACGCGCTGGTCGAGGGCAAGGTGGCGCCGGCCGGGCTGATCTGCAATGCCGGGCATCCCGACGTGCTGACGCTCCGCGAATCCCCGCGCAAGCGCGCCTTCGAGACCAAGATCGACTTCCCGCCGCCCTATATCCCGCGCAACCGCACCTGCGAGGTGCGCGGCCGCATCGACGCGATGGGCAACGAGCTGGAGAAGCTGAACGAGAAGGACGTCGTCACCGCGGCGAAATACCTGAAGAAATGCGGGGTGAAGGCGGTCGCCGTGGCGCTGCTGTGGTCGATCGTCAACCCGAAGCATGAGCTGCGCATCCGCGAGATCCTGAAGAAGGAACTGCCCGGCGTTCCGGTGACGCTCAGCCACGAACTGAATCCGATCCCGCGCGAATACCGCCGGACCATCGCCACCGCCATCAACGCCTCGCTGTTCCCCATCGTCAGCGCCTATACCGAGAAGCTGCAGAACGTGCTGAAGCAGGCGGGCTACAAGAACGAGCTGCTGATCGCCAATTGCGTCGGCGGCATGATGCCGCCGGAAGAGATCATCAAGCGGCCGATCTATAGCGTGATGTCCGGCCCGACGCTGGCGCCGATCGCCGGCATGCATTTGACCACGGCCGAGAACGTCATCGTCGTCGACATGGGCGGCACCACCTTCGACGTCTCGGCGCTGCGCTCGCGCCGCCTGGTGGTGACCTCGGATTCGACCTTCGGCATGGAGATGCTGGGCATTCCCAAGATCGACGTGCGCTCGGTCGGTGCCGGCGGTGGCTCGATCGCCTGGATCGATCCCGGCGGATTGCTGCGCGTCGGCCCGCAGAGCGCCAGCGCGCGCCCGGGCCCGGCCTGCTACGGCCTCGGCGGCACCGAGGCGACAGTGACCGACGCCAACGTGGTTTTGGGCATCATCGATCCGGACTACTACCTGGGCGGCAAGATCAAGCTCGACCGCGCCAAGGCGGAGGCTGCGGTCGACAAGATCGCCAAGGCGCTGAAGCTGTCGCGGCTGGAGGCGGCCTATGCCATCTACACCACCAGCAATCACAACATGATCGCCGCCATCGAGGACATCACGGTCAACGAGGGCATCGACCCGCGCGAATCCTATGTGGTGAGCGGCGGCGGCGCGACCGCCTGCCATATCGGCGAGATGGCGCGGCTGCTCAATATCAAGAGCTTCATGGTGCCGAAATTCGCCGCCGGCCTCTCGGCCTTCGGCGGCCTCATCTCGGACGTGCGCTGGGAGGAGATGGGGACGCAGCACACGACCGATCGCGAATTCGACTTCGCCAAGGTGAACGCCCTGCTGGCGCGGCTGATCAAGGGCGGTGCGGCTTTCCTGAAGCGCGCCGGTTTCCCGCCCGACAAGCAGCGCTTCGAGTTCGCCTTCCAGGGCCGCTATCTCTACCAGTCCTGGGACATCGAGGTGCCGTTCGAGATGACGGGCGGCAAGCTGAAGAAGGACGATTTGCCGAAGCTGGTCGCCGCCTTCCACGCCATGCACGAGCGCATCTACACCATCAAGGACGAGGGCGACGTGGTGGAGTTCACCACCTGGAAGGTGCGCGCCATGGGCGACACCGGCGGCGCGGGGCGCAAGGGCGCCGCGCTGCCGCAGCAACAGGGCAAGCCGCAGGCGAAAGCGCAGCGCGCGGTCTATTTCGGCAAGGGCAACCACCCGCAGGTGCCGATCTATGAAGGCGCCAATTTCGGCGCCGGCGCCCAGGTCGCCGGTCCGGCGGTGATCGAGCTGCCGACCACGACCATCCTGCTGCAGCCGAGACAGACCGCCACGACCGACGCGCACGGCAATTTCCTGGTGGAAATGGCGTAGGCCACGATTATCCAAGCTCGTCATGGTCGGACTTGGTCCGACCACCCACGAGTTTCGCTGGGCAGAAACACGTTGGCGGCAGGCAAACTCGTGGGTGGTCGTGCCAAGCACGACCATGACGATTTGCAAACTGTGACAGTTGCGTGAAAGCCCGGCCGTGCCCGGATTCGCCCCATTCCCCTGGCCGTGCTAAAACTCCCCCGCAAGCCGCCGGGGAGAGCCGCCATGAACCAGGTCCGCCGCATCGCGCATGAATTCGCCGATCCGTTCGATTGCCACGAGATCCCGATCGTCGCGGCCACGAACGAGAGCCTGAAGGGCTATGGCTACCTGGTCGAGGATTTCGCCACCGCGAAGATCGAGATCGTGCGCTGGCCGGCGCAGGGCTGGCGGCCCGTCGATCCCGATACCGGCGACGAAGGCGGCACCACCGAGGGGCATTTCTCCTTCGAGTGGAAAGGCGACATTCTCTATGGCCGCAACGAGGCGGTGAACGATTCCTACCTGATCGGCTGGACCAAGGACCCGTCAAAGGCGTCCGAGCACGCCGCGAGCACCGACCGCGCGCGGGTGCTGGTCTGGCACGCCAACTACCATCCCGATGGCGGCCAGCTGTTCTTCCCGAAGAAGAAGGCGCCCTTCATCGTGCCGCTCGCCTTGCCGGGCGACGATGTGACGCCGGAGAAATTCGTCGGCTTCTACTGCGACGGCAGCAAGGGGCTCTATTTCCACCCCAATGTCTGGCATACGCCGGCGCTGCCGCTGGATGAGAGCGCGGTGTTCGACGACCGCCAGGGCAAGGTCCATGCCCGGGTCAGCTGCGAGTTCGTCCGCGAATTCGGCAAATACCTGTCCGTGCCGCTGCGGGCGCCGTTCTAGCTTCCCGGGCTAGCGCTGGCCGGTCCTCAGCCGCTCCGAGCGGCGGCGCAGCAACTCCACCGTCGTCAGCAGCAGGGCCGACATCACGATCAGCAGCGTCGCCACCGCGGCGATGCCGGGGCTGACATATTCGCGGACACCGCTGAAGATCTGCCGGGGCAGGGTGCGCTGCTCGGGTGCCGCGAGGAACAGGGTCACCACGATCTCGTCGAACGAGGTGGCGAAGGCGAACAGCCCGCCCGAGGCGATTCCGGGAAAGATGATCGGCAGCATGACCCGGCGGAACGCGGTCAAAGGCGGCGCGCCGAGCCCGGCGGCGGCGCGGATCAGGTTGGTGTCGAAGCCCTCCAGCGTCGCCATCACCGTCACCACGACGAAGGGCACGGAGAGCGCGGTATGGGCCAGGATCAGCCCGGGATAGGTGCCGACCAGGCCGAGATCGACGAAGAAGAAATACATGCCGACGGCGGTGATGACGATGGGAATCAGGATCGGCGAGACCACAATGGCAACCAGCACCGCCTTGAAGCGGAAGCGCGCCCGCGCCAGGCCGATCGCCGCGGAGGTGCCGAGGATCATCGACAGGATGGTCGAGGAGACGCCGATGATCAGGCTGTTCTTCGCCGCATCGGCCCAGGCCGGCGTGGTGGCGACGGTCTCGTACCAGCGCAGCGAAAAGCCCGGCAGCGGGAAGGCCAGCATGTTCCCGGAGCTGAACGAAATCGGCAGGATGATCAGGATCGGCAGGATCAGGAACAGCAGCACGCCATAGCACAGGGCGCGGGCGCCGTAGTGCCAGACGCGGTCCTCGAAGGTGGCGTGCGGCGGCAGGGCCATGTCAGCTTCCCCGCAGCAATTGCCGCGCCGCCGCCAGGCGGCCGAACACGATGAACAGCAGGATGGTGGCGGTGAGCAGCAGCGCGCCGAGCGCCGAGGCCATGCCCCAGTTCACCACCTCGTTCATGTGGTAGACCAGCATCGAGCTCAGCATCTGGTCGCCCGGCCCGCCGACCAGCGCCGGGGTGATGTAGTAGCCGAGCGCCATGATGAAGACGAGCAAGGTGCCGGCGGCGAGGCCGGGCACGGTCTGCGGCAGGTAGACCCGCAGGAAGGCGAGGCGGTTGGTGGCCCCCAGCGATTGCGCGGCGCGGAAGTGGCTCTGCGGGATGCCCTTCATGACGCTGTAGAGCGGCAGGATCATGTAGGGCAGCAGCACGTGCACCATGGCGACCAGCACGCCGAAGCGGTTGAAGATCAGCTCCAGCGGCTGGTTGATCAGGTGCAGCCATTGCAGCGTGGAATTCACCGGCCCGTTGCCCTGCAGCAGGATGATCCAGGCGGTGGTCCTGACCAGCAGCGAGGTCCAGAACGGCAGCATGACGCAGATCATCAGCAGGTTGGCGCGCTTGGCCGGCAGCGCGTTCAGCACGAAGGCGACCGGGTAGCCGAGCAGGGCGCAGAGCAGCGCCACCTCCAGGCTGATCTCGAAGGTGCGCAGCAGCAGCGAGAGGTAGAGCCGCCGGTCAGGGGCCACCCGGGCGATGTCGCCGTTGTCGTCGAGTCGCAAATCCACCGCCGCCAACAGGTATGAGGGCGTCAGCCAGCCGGATTCGTTCTTCAGCGTCGCCCAATAGGCCTCGTCGCCCCATTTCTTGTCGATGGCGACGAGGGTGTCGCGCCAGCTGCCTGCGGGTTCGGCGGGCAGCTTGTTGGCGGTCTTCATCACCAGGCTGCGGAAGCCCTCGCGGATGGCGTTGAGGTTGCGACCGAGCACGGCCGGCGAACCGTCGGCGGGCAGGGCGCGCAGATCGGCGGCAAGGGCGGCAAAGGCCGCCTCCGGCGGCAGGCCTGGCGGCGACCAATCCGCGAGGACCTGGACCGTCCGCGGCAGGTCGCCGGGAATGACGGCATTCTTGACCGCGCGCTGCATGAAGCCGGCGATCGGCGCCACGAACACCACCAGCAGGAAGGCGAGCAAGGGCAGGATCAGCAGCAGATCGCGCAGCGCCTGGCGCCGGCCGATGCGGCGGATCTGCCGCCGGATCGCGGGGGAGGCGGGCGGGGTCGCGGCGGCGGCGGCCAGCGTGCCGGCTCCGAGGCTCATGGCTGGGCTCCGCCCACCGGTCGGATCATCGCGCCCTCCCCGCGGCGCAACCGGCCGCGCGCGGGACGGCGGCGGCCGGCTGTGCTTGGAAGATTATAGTTGTTGTGATCACTCATTACACTTACAGTTTTACGGCACAGTTTGACCGTTCGATCAGGACCAACCGCATGACCCCCAAGTCCGCGCCGGCGCGCAAGGTGCGCGGTGGCCAAGCCACGGCGAGCCTCGGCGATGTCGGCCTCGGCATGCCGAAGCTCCAGCGCAACACCCTCAACGAAGAGGTCTACCAGCAGTTGAAGCAGGCGCTGATGACCGGCCGCATCGCGCCGGGCTCGACCATGACCATCCGGTCGCTGGCGGCGTCCTTCGGCATCTCGCCGATGCCGGTGCGCGAGGCGCTGCGCCGGCTGGTGGCCGAGCATGTGCTGGTGCTGCTGCCCAACCGCAGCGTGTCGCTGCCGATCATCACGCCGGAGCGCTTCCGCGAGATCACCCGCATCCGCACCTCGCTCGAGGGGCTGGCGGCGGAGGAGGCGGCGCCGCTCATCGGCGCCGAGGAGATCCGCCAGATGACGGCGATCAACGACGAGATGGAACGGCCGGGCGCCACCAACAAGCAGGACTACCTGGTGCGCAACCGCGAGTTCCATTTCCACCTCTACCAGAGCTCGCGGCTGCCGACCCTGGTCAAGATCATCGAGGCGCTGTGGCTGCAGATCGGTCCCCTGCTGACCATCCAGCAGGGCGAATACCGGTCGCAGGAGACCCTGATCCAGGCCCATCATCGCCGCCTGCTGAAGGCGCTGAAGAAACGCGACGCCGCCGAGGCGCGCGATGCGATCGTCAGCGACATCGAGGACGCCGCCAAGATCATCGCGGCGAACCTGTAGGTCGCATCGGGCATCACCCGCATCGACCGGCGCAGGCCAGGATCAGCCGATCGCCGCCCGCACCACCGGTCCGCGCGTCACCAGGAACTCCTCGACCGCGGCGCAGAAGGCATCGGCCTCCGCTTCCGTCGTCTCGATCGACAGATTGCCCATGATGCGGCGCGAGATGTACTGGCCGGCCGCCAACATGTCGAGGTGGAACAGCTTCTTCAGGTTGCCGATCGCAGCCTCGCGGCCATGCTCGAAGCGGTCGAACTCGCCGGCATTGCGGCCCGGGCCCTTGTGGAAATGAATGCCGAAGATCGAGCCGAGGCCGGTCGCCACCATCGGCACGTCATGCTTCTGCACCAGCGCGGCGATGCGGGTGCGGATCGAATCGCCGAGCGCGTTCATGCGGGCGAGGCGGTCCTCGCTCAGCACCTCGGTCAGCGCCGCGTAGCCCGCGCACATCGCCAGCACGTTGTTGTTGAAGGTGCCGCCATGCGGATAGGCGTCGGGGCGCGCCGGGTCGAAGCGCGCCATGATGTCGGCGCGGCCGCCGAAGGCGCCGAAGGAAAGGCCGCCGCCGACATATTTGCCGAGCGTCATCAGGTCCGGCTTGATGCCGTATTTGCGCTGCACGCCGCCGAAATCCAGGCGCGAGGTCATCACCTCGTCCAGCACCAGCAGCACGCCATGCGCGTCGCAGGCCTTGCGCAGGCCCTTGAGGAAGGCCGGGTCGCCGGCGAGCGCACCGGCGCCGCCCTGCATCGGCTCGACGATGACGGCCGCGAGCTTGCCGGCGTGCTTGGCGATGTCCGCCGTGGCGCGCTCCAGGTCGTTGTATTCCGAGGTGATCCACTCGAACTTCATGTTGAGCGGCGAGCCGCCATGGGCGAAGTAGAGGATCGAGCCGTGATAGGCGCCGTCGAAGATCAGCACGGCTTCCTTGCCGGTGTAGGCCCGCGCGGTCGCCAGCGCCAGCAGATTGGCCTCGGTGCCGGAATTGCAGAAGCGCAGCAGCTCCATCGCCGGGAAGCGGCGGCGCACCTCCTCGGCCAGCAGGCGCTCGTGCCGCGTCGGCGCGCCCAGGTTGATGCCGCCGGTCAGGGCCTGGCGGATGGCGTCGGCGATCACGGCATTGGAGTGGCCGTAGACGCCGGCGGTGTATTCGTTGATGAAGTCGGCGTAGGAATGGCCGTCGACGTCGTTGAGGCGGCTCGCCTTGCCGCCCGCCATGTAGAGCGGGAACGGCGAGAAATGCACCGTCGTCCGCGTGTTGCCGCCGGGCAGGTGCGCCATCGCCATCTGGGACAGGCGCTGGCTCTCCGGATTGGCCGCGATGTAGCGGTCCTCGGCCTCTTTCACGGCGGACGGCAGATCCTGGTTGCGTTGCGCGGTGGTCGAGGCGGTTGCGGCGTTGGACATCGGTGTTGCTTTCGACGAAGGACCGGATCAGGCGGCCCGGGATTCCGGGAGCCGCCCGATCCGCGAAGTTGACGGGAAGACTGAGGTTACGCGGAAGTTACTGAGCTGCCCAGGCGTTGAACCGCTCGGTGGCCGCGGCCTGGCGTTCGACCCAGAAGTCGTCGCTGTAGACCGCCGCCCATTGCGCCTTGTCGGGCGAAGTGGGCAGGGCGTTCTTGATCTCCGCCGGCATCAGGTCATAGGCGGCCACGGTCGGCACGCCATAGCTCAGGTTCTCAACCAGCTTCGCCTGGGTCTCGGGGCGGGAATAGAACTCGAGCATCTTCTCCGCCGGGCCCGGGTTCGGGCCATTGGCGATCTGCACCCAGTAGTCGGTGCCGACCCAGAAGCCGCTGTCCCAGCCGATCACCAGGTTGCGCTTGTTCTCCTTGGCCGCGCCGCTGATGCGGGCGTTGAAGTTGATGATCATCGCGGCGTCGCCGGCCAGCAGCCGCTGCACGCCCTCGGCGGCGCTTTCCGCCCAGATGATGTTGGGCTTCAGCTCGTCGAGCTTCTTGAAGGCGCGGTCGAAGCCGTCGGGCTCTGCCAGCACCTTATAGATGTCTTCCTTCTTCACGCCATCGGCCATCAGGGCGATTTCGATCATGATGCGGGCGTCCTTGTAGGCGCCGCGCTTGCCCGGCCATTTCTCGACGTTCCAGAAGTCGGCCCAGCTCTTCGGGCCGTCCTTGATCTTGTCGCCGTCATAGGCCATCACCGTCGACCAGATGTCGGAAGCGATGCCGCAATCATGCGCGGCGTAGTCGATCTGCTTGTCGCGGCCGCCGAGCTTGGCCCAGTCGAGCTTGACGAAGGCGCCCTCGTCGCAGCCCTGGATGACCTGCGGGCTCTCGAAGGCGGCGAGGTCCCAGGTGATCTTGCCGGCCTCGATCTGGCTGGTCAGCTTGGCGTATTCGCCGCCGAATTCCTCCTCGACGACCTTGATGCCGGTTTCCTTCTGGAACGGCTCGAACAGGGCCTTGCGATAGGCGTCCTGCCAGACGCCGCCCCAGCCGACGACGACGACCTGCTCCTCGGCCTTGGCGGCGAGGGGCAATACGAGCCCGATGGCGATGGCGAGGCTCAAGGCCCCGGTAAGCAATGTGCGGTTTGTCATTGGTTCTCTCTCCCTGTGCGGCGCTGTGCCGCGACGTGATCCGGTTGCGCAGCCTCCCGTTTCGGTCCGAGGAATCTCGGCCAGAGGTCTTGTGATCACAAGCACTGTGATGCTAGGATGAACCAAATGGGCGTGTCAATCGTCCGGACTATCTAACAGCCACGCAACGGCCACGGGCCGCGATGGCGACAGGTGAAAGTGGGAGGTTAAGCAGGATGTCTCAGCAAGCGGCGCAACCCGCGGCCAAGAGCGGTCGCAAGGTTATCATCACCTGCGCGGTGACGGGCTCGGTGCATACGCCGACGATGACGCCCTATCTGCCGATCACGCCGGACCAGATCGCGGCGGAATCGATCGCCGCGGCGGAGGCAGGCGCCTCGATCATCCACCTGCACGCGCGCGACCCCAAGGACGGCCGGCCGACGCCCAGCGCCGACATGTTCATGCAGTTCCTGCCGCGCATCAAACAGAACTGCGACGCGGTCATCAACATCACCACCGGCGGGTCGCTGGGCATGAGCATGGAGGATCGTCTGGCCGCACCCTTGC
>JBGAGP010000156.1:0-10134 GCA_044226685.1 Dongiaceae bacterium | reverse complement strand
CATCGAGACCGGCGAGCGTCCGGCCAATCCGCGCATCGACGTCGGTTTCTCCATCCAGCGGCGGCAGAGCACGGCGCGCCGCGCCGCCCTGGCCCCGTAGCCTGGCCGCGCGCCGCGCTGGGTTGTCTGTCCTAGAAAGCTCTGGCATCATCCGGACTCGGGATGGGGTCTTCCAGTCAGCAACTTCGGGGGGAGTGCGATGGCGGCGCAACCGGGTACGGTGGAGTTCTCGATCGGGCGCGTGATCGGGAGCAGCCTAGGGGTCTATGCGCGCAATTTCGTCAGTTTCAGCGTGCTCGCGCTCCTGATCGGGGCGATCGCACTCGTGATCGGGTTGATCAACGAGCCTGATCCGGCGGCGCTCGCGGCCGGGCAGATCAACTACGCGGGCGCGGGCGTCAACGGACTCGTATTTCTCCTGGTCAACGGGCTGACCCAAGCGGCAATCATCTACGGCACCTTCCAGGACCTGCGTGGGCAGAAGGCCGGCTTGGTAGATTGCATCACGCGCGGCCTGGCGACGATGATTCCCGTGATCGTCGGCAGCCTGCTGGCCTCGCTGGCGATCGGCCTCGCATCGATCGCACTGCTGATCCCTGGAATCATCCTGGCGCTGATGTGGTGGGTCTACATCCCGGTCGTGGTGGTGGAGCGGGCCGGAATCATGGGCGGATTCGGCCGCAGCAGCGAGCTGACCCGCGGCCGGCGCTGGCACATTCTGGGGCTCATTATCATCGTGGTGGTGATCTCCTTCGCGGTCAATTTCGCCGTCATCACCATCGTCGGCGGGACGATGATGGCGATCCCCAGTTCGGACATCCTCCTGACCCTGTCGATCGTCGAGTATGTCACTTCGGCCATCGTGACCGCCTTCAGCGCCATTCTCGTGGCGGTCGGCTACTACTACCTGCGCGCCGAGAAGGAAGGCATCGACGTCCACGCCATCGCCCAGGTCTTCGATTGACGACCGCCTCGCCGCCACCCTTCCCGTATTCCAACGAATGCGCCGGAAGGGCGGCGGCGCAACGCGGCGGCAATGAACCCATTCCAATGAGGCAGACATGACCGACGTGACATCCGCGATGGTGGCGCCGGACGGCCCCCGCTTCGGCATCGGCCGGTCCCTGTCGATGAGCTTCGGGGTTCTCGGGCGCAATTTCGGTCCAATGGCGCTGGTCTCCCTCGTGATCACCGGGATCCAGAGCCTCATCGACTATGCCCTCAGCGGCGACCCCACCGGCGGCGAGGGCGGCGGCAGCTCCATCCTCGGCGCCCTCAGCTATGCCTTCGTCACCGCGCCCCTCACCTATGCCACCTTCCAGGACCTGCGCGGCACCCGGGTCGGGGTCGGCGAGATGATGTCGCGCGGCTTTGCCCGTGTCGGCCGGGTGATCGTCACGTCCCTGGTGGTGGGCCTCGCCATCATGGTGCCGATCGTCGTGGGCGTCGTGGTAGGCATGATCGCCGCCCCTTTGATCTATCCCATCCTTGCGGCGGCGGGACTCGTCGTCCTCTATATCATCGTGATCTGGTTCGTCGCGGTGCCGGTCCAGGTGATGGAGAGCGGCGGGTTCGGCGCGGGATTCAAGCGCGCCGCGGATCTCACCCGCAATCGCCGCTGGGGGATTCTCGGCCTGCTGCTCGTCTATGCCGTGCTGGTCATCGCGCTCTTCGCCGCGGTGTTGACCGCCATCTATCTGGTCGCGGATCTCCCGGTCGTGGTCCTGCTGCTCTACATCCCGCTCGGCGCCTTCACCTCCGCGATCGGCGCGATCCTGCCCGCGGTCGTCTACTACCTGCTGCGCGCGGAGAAGGAAGGCGTCGGCATCGACGAGATCGCCAAGGTGTTCGACTAGGCACCGCGCGTGTCGCCGCTTCCTGGGCCGCCCGGGCCACGACCATTCACCATCGGCGCCGTGCTGGCGCTGGCGGGGCGGAGCTTCGCGCGCCGCGCCCTGCCGGTGTCACTGCTGGCTATTGCCGGCGCATTGCTGGGGAGCCTCGCGGTCGATGCGATGCTTGTCAGATTCGTCGTCTCGCTCGGCCCCGTATGGGGGCGGTTCGCCTTGGAACTGACCCTGACGCTGGTGTCGATCGGCTTTCTCTTGCTGGCAATGGTCCTCCTCCTGGGGGCATGCCGGAACGAACGCCTCGCGTGGCGAAGGGTCGGAGGCCAGACGCTCCGCCGCGTAGCGGTATTCATCGCGGTCCAACTGGTCGTCGACGCGGCAATGATGGCGCCGTCGATCGTTCTGGTGCCGAAGCTGTTTCCCGGTGCCGGCGTGGGAGCAATCCTCGGCGTGTTCGTGGTCTATCAATTGCCGCTCCTCGTATTCAACTATGTCTACATGCCGACCCTCGCGCTGGAATCCGGCGGCCCGATCTCGGCGCTGGGTCGCGCGCGAACGCTGATTTCTGGCCACTGGCTGCGCATGTTCGCGATTGCCATCATGATCGAACTCATGGGTGCGGTCCTTGGACTCCTGCAGGCGCCGCTGACGGCAGCGGTCATCACGTCCTTTGGCATCTCGCATCTGTGGCTGGCGAGATCGTTGCCCCTTGCCATCCGCATGATCTGTACAGCTTCCATATGCACCGCCGCATTCTACCGGCTGCGCCTGGAAAAGGACGGCCGGTCCCCGGAGGAAACCGCGCAGGTGTTCGACTAGCGCTATTGCCGGTCGTGCTTGTCGCGCCGGCGCTTGCCGAACAGCATCTTGCGTTCGAGCTGGGCGCGCTGGGCGATGTAGAAGGCCTGCAGGAACTCGACCACCGCGCCGTCGTATTTCAGGTCCCAGCCGCCGGTTGCGTCGGTCCAGCCGATCTTCTTGCGGATGCGCTCGGCGATCTCGCGCCTTGTGCCGGCAGCATGCGGATCGACGCGCCGCAGCACCGCTTCCAGGGTCTGCAATTCGTAGATGCCGTAGAAATCGAGCTGCTGCGGCGTGAAGCTGTATTTCTCGGCGGCCGGCGCCGTCGCGCCCAGGGTATCCCGGCCGTGCGGCGCGACCGCGTTCTCCACCAGATCTGGCAGCAGCGCCGCCTTGGGTGCGGCGACGACCAGCGTGCCGCCCACCATGTCGCCGATGCGCAACCCGCGCCGGTTGAACAGCGGCATCAGCGCGAAGATGCCGATCCAGGCGGTCAGCGACAGGCGGAGCAGCGCCTGGTGGCCCGGTTCCGCCGGCACGATCATCACCGAGAGCGGCAGGAACACCTCGATCTCGCGCATCAGGTTGCGGACCACGATCGAGCTGGGGCGGAGCGGCCCGCCGGCGCGGTCGATCACCCGTATGCCCAGCAGCCGCTTGCCCGGCGTACGGCCCCGCCAGGCCAGCTCGAAGAATGGGAAATAGAAGGTACGGATCAGGAAGAACGCGATCAGGCCGAGCGCCACCGCATAGCCGCGCAGGATGTGGAGCGCGTAGAGCGCACCGAAGATGATGGCGAAGACCGCGACGCTGATGAACAGCGCATCGATCAGGAAGGCGCCGGCGCGCTCGCCGCGCTCCGCCAGTTCGACATGCAGCTCGACGCCTTCCGGCGTCAGGATCGCCACCTGACGGCGGCCGCTATCGGCGACGGCCGGCAGGCCGGTGCCGGGCGGCGGCGTGACGACCGGCCCGCCGGCGGCGTGGGTATAGGCCTCACTCATGATCGCCGCCCGCCGGTGGCCGCCACCGGCCGCCGAGGAAGTAGAGCGCCCAGAAGCCGATCATGGCGAGGCCGATGCCGTAGCGGGTGAAGTCGTCGGTGATGACCTGGCGGCCGATCCCCTCGAGGATTCCGGCAACCATCAGCATGGCGACCGAACCGAGGGCGACCAGGCCCGCCACCCGGCCGCGCTCGCTCAGGCTCTGCATCCGGCTGAGCCGCCCGGGAAACAGCAAGGCATCGGCAATCGCCAGCCCGGCGCCGCCGCAGAGGGCAATGGCCAGCAATTCCGTGCCGCCATGGATGATGAGCCAGCCGCCCAGCTCGAAGCCGAGGCCGCGCCCGGCGTAGAGCGCGAAGAAGCTGCCCAGCATCAGCCCGTTGCTGATCAGCAGCAGCAGGGTCGGCGCGCCGAAAGCGACGCCCAGGGCGAAGCACATCAATGCGATGCGCGAATTGTGCACCGCGAGGAAGCTGGAGAAGGCGCTGAGCAAGTCGCCGCCCACGTCGGCGTTGTCATAGAGGCCCGCGCGCAGCTCCTCGGTCGAGCTGGTCGGCGAACGGCCGCTGGCCAGGCCGTCGGGCATCAGGGTGTAGTACCAGTCGGGATCGGCACTGGTGAGCCAGTATCCGGCGCAGGCGCTGAGCGCCGTCACCGCGATGCTGAGCAGGATCGGCCGCGCCAGGGCGCGCACCGCCGCGGGCCAGGATTCCGCGAAGAACCCGCGCAGCACCTGGCCCACGCCGGCGCGCGGCCCGTAGATCTGGAAATAGGCGCGGTTGGCGAGGTTCTCGAGATAGCCGAGCAGGCTGCGGTCGAGCGAGATGGCGCGCGCCACGCTGAGGGACGAGAGCGCCGCGCGATAGAGCGTCGGCAGGCGCATCAGCTCCACGGGCGCCAGCACGCTCGGCGACTGCGCCTCCATGCGGCCGACCAGGTTGTCCAGCTCGCGCCAGCTCGCCTCGCGCTCCTTGCGGAACTGGCTGCTCTTGAGACTCCCGCGCTTCATGGCGTCAGATCAGCCCCCGCTGCTTGATCTCGATGTAGCGGTTCAAGAGCTCCGCGCCGAAGCGCTCGTGCGGCGCCTGGATGCACAGGATGCCGAGGCGTCGCAGGCGCTCCAGCACCACCAGGCGGTCGCGCCGCATCTCCTCCGCCGCGACCGATTCCGCCACGTCGCGGAAGGCCCGCGGGCCGCGGTCGACCATGGCCTCGATCTGCGGGTCCTTGAGCGTCACGAACAGCACAAGATGCCGCTGGGCCAGGCGCGCCACGTTCTCCACCATCAGCTCGGCGGTCACGGTGTCGACAAATTCGGTCATCAGGATGACCAGCGAGCGGCGGTTGAGCCGGCCCATCAAATCGCTGAGGCCAAGGGTGAAATTGGTCTCGACCGCGGCGTATTCGAGTTCGGCCAGCTGGCGGCGCAGGCGGCCGAAGGCCTGGGTGCCGCCCTGCGGTTCGACATAGCGGTCGACTTGCGCATCGAAGGCGAGCAGGCCGACCCGGTCGCCCGCCTTCAAGGACACATAGGCCAGCTGCAGCGCCGCGTTGATGGCGTGGTCGAGCTTCGGGATGCCGCCCAGCGGCTCCTGCATCAGGTGGCCGGTATCGAAGGCGAAGACGATCTGGTGGTTGCGCTCGGTGCGGTATTCCTTGCTGACCAGGCGGTTGTGCCGGGCCGAATGCTTCCAGTCGATGCTGCGCCGGTCGAGGCCGGGGATGTAGTCGCGCAGCGCGTCGAACTCGGTGCCGGTGCCAAGCTCGCGCTGCGCCTTGACCCCCAGCATGGCGTCGATCGTAGCGAAGCGCAGCGCCGCCCCGCGCGCGCCGCGGATCGACGGCAGGATGTGGACCTTCACCCCCATGGCCATGCGGTAGCGCCGCTCGACCAGGCCGAAGGCGCCGCGCCAGCGCAGCCAGAGCGCCTCGATCTCGGCGAGGCCCCGGCGCAGCGGCCGCAGCGGGATCTCGAAGCTGACCGCGCGTTCGGGCCAGAGCGGGGCCCGCGACAGCGGCGGCGCGTCGACGATGGCGGCGAGGTCCAGGCGCGCCTCGATCGCGGCGGGTGGGCTCGGCCAGTCGGTCGCCAGCGAGACGTTGAGCCCGGCCGCCTCGCCGATGAACAGGCTGTCGATCGGCCGCACCGAGACCGCCAGGCGCCGCGACGGCAGCGCCCGCGCCGCGTCGAGCGCGATCAGCGCCAGCACGAACAGGAGATAGGCAAGCCCGAGCGGCCAAAGCTCCGCCCGCAACGCCACCAGCGCCAGGGACAGCGGCACCGCGGCCGCCACCAGAACCACCGCGCGGCGGGTGGGCAGGATCATCGCGGCGCCGCCACCTGGTCGACGATCTGGCCGATGACCTGCTCCACCGATTGCCCCTCGATCTCGGCCCCCGGGGAGAGCACCAGGCGATGCCGCAGGCAGGGCGCCGACAGGAACTTCACGTCGTCGGGGATCACGTAGTCGCGGCCCTCGATCGCCGCCATGGCGCGCGCCGCGGTCGCCAGCATGTTGGCGGCGCGCGGCGAGGCGCCGAATTGCAGCGCCGGGTGCTGGCGGGTCGCGCGTACCAGGTCGACGATATAGGCGACGTTCTCGGGCGACAGCCGCACGCTTGCCGCCGCGGCACGGCAGCCCTCGATGCCGGCCAGGTCGACCACCGGCGCGATGGCGAGGCCTTCCAGCTTCGGCATGATGCCGCGATGCCCGTGGCGCTGGACAATTTCGATCTCCTGCGCGCGCTCCGGATACGGCACGACATGCTTGAACAGGAAGCGGTCGAGCTGCGCTTCGGGCAGCGGATAGGTGCCCTGCTGCTCGATCGGATTCTGCGTCGCGATCACCATGAAGCCGGCGCCCAGCGTGTGGGTCGTGTTGTCGATGGTCACCTGGCGTTCCTGCATCGCCTGCAACAGTGCGGCCTGGGTCTTCGGCGGCGTGCGGTTGATCTCGTCGGCCAGCAGCACCTCGGTGAAGATCGGCCCCTTGACCAGCTGGAAGCTGTTGGTCTGGAAGTTGAACAGGTTGGTGCCGAGCACGTCGCCCGGCATCAGGTCGGGGGTGAACTGCACGCGGCCGAAATCGAGCGACATGGCCGCGGCGAAGGCCCGCACCAGCAGCGTCTTGGCGGTGCCGGGCACGCCTTCCAGCAGCACATGGCCCTCGGAGAACAGGCTGACCAGCAGCAGGTCGAGCGCCTCGTCCTGGCCGACGATGGCCTTGCGCACCTCCTGCTTGACCAGCTCAGCGGTTGAGCGAACTTTTTCCAAGTCCATCCAGGAACTCCTGTTTCCATGCGTGTAGATCGGCGGCGAGATGCAGGGCCCGCGCGGCATCGGCGCCGCCCGCGCGCGACGCGGCTTCGATCGCATCCACCAGGGGCTTCAGCGGCGGCCGCGCCCGCTGCGCGCCGGCGAGGTGGTCGAGCCAGGCGACCTGGCGCGCTTCGTCCAGCCCGCGCGGCCCGTTGACGCGGGCCAGCATGTCGGCGATCTGGGCGCGGAGATAGCGCGAGAGGACCAGCTCGACCGCGCCGCTGCGCCGGCCCGCCTGATGCAGCAGGTCCGCCGCCGTGCGAATCAGCGTGACCTTGCCGGGCTGCAGCGCGCGGCCCTCGGCCTGCGGCCGGCCGAACCGCAGCATCCCGGCCCAGACCGCCAGCAGCAGGGCGATTGCCGCCGACACGGTGACGACCAGGAATGGCAGCCGCAGCGCCGCCTTGAACAGGTTGGGTGGCTGCTCGAAGCCGTGGATGGTCTCGTCGAAGATCACCACGCCGCCGGGCGGGCGCAGATGGTCGATCAGCGCGACGGCAACGACGGCGTTGTCCGCCTCGTCGATGCCGTGATTGGACAGCAGGTCCGGGTCGGCCAGCACCCATTGCCGGCCGCTGCCACCCCGGTTCTCGCCGATCAGGATGCCGCCCTGCAGCGTCACCACCGGCTTCAGGTTCGAGCCGGTGATGGTCTGCGGGTCGGTGAGCGAAATGGTGCCGCCGAAAGCCGGCAAATCGAGGGTGAAGGTTCCGCTCTGCCGCTGGACCGCGCCGCCGATCTGCGCCTCTTTCAGGATCGGCTCGATCTCCGGAACCGGAACCGGGTCCATTTTCCGGATCCAGCTCGGCTTGTCCGGGTCGGCCTTGCCCGACCATTTCGGCAGCACCAGGAGCCCATGCGGCAGGTTGCCGAAGGTGCCGACCAGGTTGTCCGGGGTCTTGCGGCCCATCGGTTCGAGCAGCAGCAGCAGATTGCCGGGTCCGGCCTTCTCGCCGGATTTGAACCGGCTGACCACGACGGGGACCTCCAGCCGACGCAGGATCTGCAGGAATGCCTTGTGGCCAAGCGCCGAGCTGGAATAGGTGGTCGGGCTCACCTCGAAGGACGGCTCGCCACCGTCGGAGAACACGGTGAGATAGACCGTGCCGACGAAGGCCAGGATGCCGATGGCGACGATGGCGACCAGGACCCGGCTGGAGAACAGGTCGCCGGCGCGCCCCTTCGCGGTATCGTCCCGCGCCGTCATGCCGGCACTCCCTGCGCTTCGCCGCCGATCGAACGATAGTGGTCGAGGCAGGCGCGATAGATCTGCTCGTTCGCCTGCTGGCCGCCGAAGCGACAGATCTCCACCGCGCCCACCAGCACCTTCAAAGCCTGCCGGTCGGTGCCGGGCAGCTCCGAGCGTCGCACGATCTCGCGGCTGGTGAGCGACTTCGCCCAACTGGTGCCGAGCCGCCGGCGCAGGGTTTCCAGCGCCCGCAGCAGCATCAGGTGGATCGCCTCGGCATAGGCGCCGGCCCGCGCCAGGCGCTCGATCTCGTCCAGGGGCGGCAGGGGTGTCTCGCCGGGTGTCGGGATGGCGGCGGTTTCCAGCGTCACCGCCAGGTCGGCCTTCGACCACGCGCGGCGGCCGGGCGCATAGGTTCGGATGAGGTGATACAGGACCAGGCAGGCGCAGACCGCCAGGGTGCCGATCAGGACATAGAGGAACAGATTGCCCGCGATGGGCAATGCCGGCGGATTTGGCGGGGTGTCGACGACCGGGGGCGGCGGATTGTGCTGCAGGGTGGGATCCTGGGCCACGTCCCGGGCCTGGCTGCGCGCCCGCTCGGCCAGCGGGGCATCGCGCTGGATATCGCCCTGGCTCAGGATCTCGTCGGCCTCCTGGTGCAGGTCGCCCTGTTGCGCCAGGGCGACGCGCGGCAGGAAGCAGCCGAGAAGCACGGCAAGGACGAGGCAGCGCAACGAAGCCGCGACTGGAATTGGCCTCATTCCCCGATCACCAGCCCCCGCTCCTTCGCCCGCCGGCTGCTCACCGCTGGGTTGCAGCGCCACCCAGGACGGAAACCCTAACACGCCCGGCCGGAGCGGACCAAGGGGGACCGCCCGTACTACGGCTGCGCCTTGGGACCGGGCACGTGGCCGATCTCGCCGCGGCGGCAGGCGTCCCAAGCCTCGGAAAAGCCGAAGCAAAGCCCATCAAAATCATTATTTCCTTTGCTCAGCCTCGTGCCTAGAAAGACTCGCAGGTCTCCCGCGGGTTGATCGGACGGAGCGGGACAGTCACGAGAGGGCGCCGGCATGTCAGTGGAAAGAGTCGGGACACTTGTCATCGGTGGCGGCCAGGCCGGCCTGGCGATGAGCGGCCATCTCGGCCGCCACGGCGTTTCGCATCTGGTCCTCGAGCGGCATCGCATCGCCGAACGCTGGCGCTCCGAAAGGTGGGATTCGCTGGTCGCCAACGGCCCGGCCTGGCACGACCGCTTCCCCGACCGGGAATTCGCGGATGTCGACCCCGACGCCTTCGCGTCCAAGGAGACGATCGCGGACTACTTCGTCGCCTATGCGCAGCAGATCGCCTCGCCCATCCGCTGCGGCGTGGAGGTGACGTCCCTGCGCCGGAAGGACGACGGCGCGGGGTTCCTTGCCGAGACGCCAGACGGCAGCATCGAAGCCGACAAGGTGGTGCTCGCGACCGGGCCGTTCCAGCGCCCGATCATCCCCACCGTCGTTCCCGCGGAAACGGGATTGCTGCAGATCCACTCCAACGCCTACCGCAATCCGCAGCAGCTGCCAGCGGGCGCGGTGCTGGTGGTGGGCGCCGGCTCCTCCGGCGTGCAGATCGCCGACGAGCTGCAGCGCGCCGGGCGCAAGGTCTATCTCTCGGTCGGCCCGCACAACAAGCCGCCGCGGCGCTATCGCGGCAAGGACTTCGTCTGGTGGCTTGGCGTCCTCGGCCTGTGGGACGCGAAGACGCCGCATCCGTCGATGGAGCACACCACCATCGCGGTCAGCGGGGCCCGTGGCGGCCACACCGTCGATTTCCGGCAGCTCGCCATGGACGGCATGACTTTGCTGGGGCGCGCCGGGGCCTTCGAGGACGGGGTGATGCACTTCGCGCCGGATCTCAAGGCCAACATCCATCGCGGCGATGCCGACTACCTGTCGGTGCTCGACGCCGCCGATGCCTATGCCGCCA